>NZ_JAWXYB010000018.1:1927500-2256250 GCF_033842475.1 Acidiphilium acidophilum
CCCGACTGTCAGGGTGGGCGCGGGTGAAACGGATTGCGTGTGATCAAGCATGGTGGAATTCCCTCATAGAAAATTACTGGTACCCGCTGACCGGGTGCCGAACTGATTTACCCTCTGTCACGCCCGGTTGCGACCGATATGGTCATTGCAACCGGCATTGCACAAGCAGGTGGACCACAGCGTTGCAAAAAATCATATCTATGTCTAGCTTAAATATGTAACTTATGTGCAATATCACCGCCCGACCGATATGCGAGCCATCCACGCGGCTCGACGGCTCGGCTACAAACTTGCAAGGGGAGCGAAACGATCCATCGGACCACGCCTTCGTCAGACGGCCCCGCAGCCGGGATGAGGCCTGAAATCCAGGACAGCGTCACGAATATGTGATATATTCCTCTTGATAAATATATTTCGATCCGCCACAAACCGTTTCAAATCGGCGTTCAACAGGGTGTGATTTTCTCTGAATTGATCGCCATCGTCAGGGAGTTCGTCACGATGCCTCACAGAGCAACATTCCCCTTTGGAGCGATAGTGAGAATTTCACTATCTTTTGACAAAATCGTGATCTGAGCAGGCTTCCGCAGGGAGGTGAAAGCTCATATGGGCGAGCCTCACTAAAACGCGCGGTAAACTCATGCCGAGGCTTCGATAGCGCTTACAATTCGCTTACTTTTACTGAATTCAATCTGTCCGTCCGAAGTGGAATCCAACTCATGTTGCAAATTATTCTCGCGGTTATTTCCGGTGGGGCCGTGGGGTTCACCCTCGGCCTGATCGGCGGCGGCGGCTCGATCCTGGCGACACCACTGATGCTCTATGTCGTCGGCCTCAAGCCGCACGAGGCGATCGGCACCGGTGCCCTTGCGGTCTCGGCCAATGCCTTCGTCAATTTCGCCGGCCATGCCCGGAAGGGTAACGTCCGCTGGAAGTCCGCGATCATCTTCGCGATTCTCGGCATTCTCGGGGCGATCGGCGGTTCCACGCTCGGCAAGGCGTTCGACGGCAAGAAACTCCTGTTCCTCTTCGCGATCCTGATGATCATCGTCGGCGTCCTGATGCTGCGCCGCAAGCCGCCACCACAGGGCGTCGCGGGCGGGGCTCAAACCGAAACGCTCGATGTCGCCACTGCGATCAAGGTCTGCATCGCGGCCCTCATCGTCGGCGCGCTGTCAGGATTTTTCGGGATCGGCGGCGGCTTCCTGATCGTGCCGGGCCTGCTGTTCTCGACCGGGATGCCGATGATCTTCGCGATCGGCTCCTCGCTGCTGTCGGTCGGCACGTTCGGCCTGACCACCGCCGTAAACTATGCCACGTCGGGACTGGTGGATTGGGGTGTGGCGGTTGAATTCATCCTCGGCGGCGTTGCGGGCGGTGTCCTGGGCACCCTGCTCGCGGTCGGCCTCGCCTCGAAGCGGGCGGCGCTCAATCGGATTTTTGCCGGTCTGGTCTTCGTCGTCGCGATCTACATGCTCTACAAAAACGCGGCCTCGTTCGGCATCCATCTCTGATCGGTGCCCGCAGCGCGAGTGTCCGCTCCCGCTGCGGGTGGCTGCCTACCGCACGAACAATTGATGCGTCGCGTTCGAGATGTAGAGTTCGTGGCGGGATGTAAAATTATCGCCGAGAATCATGTGTGCGGCGATATTGCCGGAGTAGGCGCCTCCGACCGCGATGACCGGATGGTGCCAGATAACCCCGCCGATCGTCAGGCTGTTGAAGCGATACACTGGGGCGGTGACAGGTTCATCGCCGATCCCGACGAGATGGGCGTGGCCGATGACGGGAAGATCCTCGCCCGCAAAGCCTGACGCGCGGAACAGATAGCTCGACATGGTGCTGAGCCCGGCGCCGGTATCGACGATCGCGGTCAGCGTCTTTCCATCGAGGGTCAGCGGCACGACCGGCGCGCCATCGTCCGCCATGCCGAACGAGACCGGATGGAGCGGCCCACCCCATGGCACGACCGACCGGCACCCCATGGTGTTGATCAGGAACACCTGCTGCGCCGGGAGATCCATGTCGATATCGTAATAGCGCAGGATGTCGTTGCCGATGATGCCGCCGAGTTCATGACCGTCGGGCAGTTTCTGGGTGGACAGGCCGAGGACCGGCAGCAGGATCTTGCGGCCTTGCGACGCGCCGAGCTGGTAGCGATGCACAGTGGCGACCGACGTGAACATGGTGCCGCCGACACCGCCGAACGTCACGGATTTATCGGCAGCGACCGGCAGGTTGAGCCGGCTGGCGACGCGGGGCGAGACGGTGGAATACTGGCCTCCGGTGTCGATCAGGGTATCGATCCTGACCCCGTTCATCGTGGTGTGGACGATCGGCATTTCGCTGTGGTGGAAAGCGGTATTCAGCAGGGCGACCGGCTGGGGCTTGCACGAACCTCCGGCGCATCCGGCCAGGGAAAGCATCGTCGCGGTGACGAAGGCGGTCAGTCCCAGCTTCATCGGCGTCCCCTGTTGTGCTGACGCAACGAAGCAGGCAGGACCGATTTCGGTCCAATCACATCATCGTGTTGGCGGGCGCAAGGGATCAGGCGGCGGCTTTGGCTTCGCGCCGCCGGTCGTGCAGGATGAATTCGGTATAGCCGTTCGGCTGCGCGCGGCCCTTGAACACCAGATCGCACGCCGCCTTGAAGGCGATGCCTTCGAAATCGGGGGCCATCGGCCGATAGAGCGGATCGTTCGCGTTCTGGCGATCGACCACCTCGGCCATGCGCTTCATCGTCGCCATCACCTGCGCCTCGTCAACGATGCCGTGATGCAGCCAGTTGGCGATGTGCTGCGCCGAAATCCGCAGCGTGGCCCGATCTTCCATCAGGGCGACGTTGTGAATGTCCGGCACCTTGGAACACCCGATTCCCTGATCGATCCAGCGGACGACATAACCGAGAATACCCTGGGCATTGTTGTCGAGTTCCTGCTGGATGTCCTCAGGACGCCAGTTCGGCCGGTCGGCGAGCGGGATGGTGAGCAGCGCGGCCAGGGAACTGACCGGCCGGCCCGCGATTTCCGCCTGGCGAGCAGCGACATCGACCTTGTGGTAATGCAGCGCATGGAGCGTCGCCGCAGTGGGGGACGGCACCCAGGCGGTATTCGCCCCTGCATTCGGGTGGGCGATTTTCTGTTCGAGCATCCCTGCCATCGAATCGGGCGCGGCCCACATGCCCTTGCCGATCTGGGCATGGCCGGGCAGGCCGCAGGCGATCCCGATCTCGACGTTGCGGTCTTCATAGGCCGCGATCCACGGTGTGCTCTTGATCTCGTTTTTGCGGATCATCGGACCGGCCTCGATCGAGGTATGGATCTCATCGCCGGTGCGGTCGAGGAAGCCGGTATTGATGAAAAAGACCCGGTCTTTCGCGGCTTCGATGCAGGCGGCGAGATTGGCAGAGGTCCGGCGTTCCTCGTCCATGATGCCCATTTTGATCGTGTTGTCGGGCAGATGAAGGATCGCCTCGACCCCGGCGAACATGGCGCAGGCGTAGCCGACCTCGTCTGGTCCATGAAGCTTGGGCTTGACGATATAGATCGACCCGGCGCGCGAATTGCGCACCCCTTCGGTGCGGCGGATGTCATGGATGCCGCACAGGCTGGTCACCACCAGGTCGAGCAGGGTTTCGGGGATCGGCTTGCCGGCGGCATCCAGCACCGCGTCGGTATAGATGTGGTGCCCGACATTGCGGATCACCATCAGCACCCGTCCCGGCAGGGTGAAGCCGTGGCCATCCGGGGCGATATAGTTGCGGTCGGGGTTGAGGCGGCGGGTGAAGCTGCGCCCCCCCTTCTCGACGGTTTCCGCCAGATCGCCCTTCATCAGCCCGAGCCAGTTGCGATAGACCAGCACCTTGTCCTCGGCATCGACCGCCGCGACGCTGTCTTCGGCGTCCATGATCGAGCTGATCGCGGATTCGATCACCAGATCGGCGATACCCGCCGGATCGGTCCGGCCGATGGGGTGGGCGGGATCGATCAGGATTTCGACATGCAGATTGTGCCGGCGCAGCAGGATCGCCTCCGGTGCCGCCGGATCGCCGCGATAGCCGACGAACTGGCCATCGTGCTTCATGCCGGTTTCGCCGCGATCCAGAATGACCGCGAGATGTCCGTTATGGACCCGGTAGCCCCGCACCTCCCGGTGGCTGCCCATCGCGAGGGGGAAGCCGGCGTCGAGAAACGCGCGCACCTTCGCGACCACGGCAGCTCCCCGGGCCGGATTGTACGATGAGCCGCGTTCCAGCCCCTCGGTTTCGGCGATCGCATCGGTGCCGTAGAGCGCATCGTACAGGCTGCCCCAGCGCGCATTGGCGGCGTTGAGGGCGTAGCGCGCATTCATCACCGGCACGACGAGCTGCGGCCCGGCGATCACCGCGATTTCGGGGTCGACATTTTCGGTCGTCACCGCGACAGCATCTGGCTCGGGCTGCAGATAGCCGATCTCGCGCAGAAAAAGCTGGTAGGCCTCCTGATCGACCGGATGGGCTTTATGGGTCCGGTACCATTGGTCGATTTCGGCCTGCAACCGGTCGCGTTCCGCCATCAGCACCGCATTGCGCGGCGCATGTTTCGCCACCAGTGCCGCAAATCCCTGCCAGAACCGGGTGGGATCGAGGCCAGTGCCGGGCAGCGCTTCACCATCGATGAACCGGTGCAGGACCGCAGCGACGCGAAGCCCTCCGATATCGACATAAGAATCATCGACTCTGGTTTCGGTCATGTTTCGATCTCTCTCCATGACGATGGTTTTGGGCATTGGTTCCCCCGTTGTCGAGAGGGTCATCCGTCTCCCTGCCTCCTGCCTGTTGCACATCCCATTTTACGAACATATAGTGAACAAGTGATTGACGGGATTTCCGATGGACGAAAAAATCGACGCCAAACTGCGGATTCTGGCCGATGCCGCGAAATATGACGCGTCCTGCGCGTCCTCCGGCGGCAAAAAGCGCGCGGCGGGCAAAGCCGGGATCGGCTCGACCACGGGTGCGGGGATCTGCCATTCCTACACGCCGGATGGCCGCTGCATTTCGCTGCTGAAAATCCTGCTGACCAATTACTGCCTGTTCGACTGCGCTTACTGCATCAACCGCCGCTCCTCGAACACCCGGCGCGCAAGGTTCAGCGTGGCGGAAGTGGTCGCCCTGACAATCGGCTTTTACAAGCGCAATTATATCGAAGGCCTGTTCCTGTCGTCGGGCATCATCCGCTCACCCGACTACACGATGGAGCAGATGATGCTGGTTGCGAAATCGCTGCGCACCGATCATGGGTTTGCCGGCTACATTCATCTGAAAACCATCCCCGAGGCCAATCCCTGGCTGATCGAGCAGGCTGGATTGTTCGCGGATCGCATGTCGATCAATCTCGAACTGCCGTTGCAGAAAAGTCTTGAAGATCTCGCGCCGGAGAAGAATACGGCGACGATCAAGCAGGCGATGGGCCAGATGCAGTCCCGCATCATCGAGGCCAGGGAGGAGCGGCGGCATTTCGCCCCTGCCGGGCAGAGCACCCAGTTGATCATCGGCGCCGATGCCGCGACCGATGATAACGTATTGACCGCGAGCGATTCGCTCTACCGCAATTACGCGCTGAAGCGGGTCTATTATTCCGCGTTCAGCCCGATCCCCGAAGCCAGCCGCTTCCTGCCCGCGAAATCGCCGCCGCTGCAGCGGGAGCACCGGCTGTATCAGGCGGATTGGCTGCTGCGCTATTACGGGTTCACCGTGCCCGAAATCACCGAGGGCGGCGAGGCGGGCATGCTCGACCTCGAAATCGACCCGAAACTGGCGTGGGCGTTGAAACATCGCGGCCTGTTTCCGGTCGATGTGAACACCGCCCCGCGCGAAATGCTGCTGCGTGTGCCCGGGCTCGGCACCCGCGCCGTCGAAAAGATCATCCGGGCACGGCGGCACATGCGCCTGCGCATCGATGATCTGGCACGGCTGACCAGCGGGTTGAAGCGCGTCCTGCCATTCCTGATCGCGCTCGATCATCGCCCCACCCGGCTGATCGACCGGCTCGACCTGCGGCGCAGCCTGACCCCGGCCCCGGTGCAGTTGAGCCTGTTCGATTGACCACGCGCGTCACCCTCGCCGCAGGGGCGGATCGGGACGGGTTCCGCCGCGCCGTCCGCCGCCTGCTCGCTGCGGAGACCCCGCCGGACGACGTGATCTGGAATACTTCCGGCGGCCTCGATCTGTTCGGCACCGAAGCCGCGGGCGATGCCCCGCCGGTCATGCTGCCGCGCGCGGTCACCGATCTGGCAGGCACCGTGGTCTGTCATCGCGATCCCGAACGCTACGCCCTGCTCTATCGCTTGATCTGGCGCATCCGCCACGGCGAGGCCGGGCTGCTCGCCAATCCGGCGGACCGGCTGGTTCACCGGCTGGAGGCGATGCGCAAGGCGATCGGACGCGATCTGCACAAGATGCATGCGTTCGTGCGGTTCCGCGAAACCGTCGCACCCGACGGCATCGCCCGCTACATCGCCTGGTTCGAGCCGGATCATTACATCGTCGAAGCCACTGCCGGCTTTTTCATCGAGCGGTTTCGCAGCATGATCTGGGCGATCCTGACCCCGGTCGGCTCGCTGTTCTGGGACACCGGATGCCTCGTGGTCGGCGGCCCGGGCGACAAGGCCGAGCTCCCGGCGGACGATGAATTCGAAGCCGGCTGGTGCAGCTATTATGCCAGCATCTTCAACCCCGCGCGGCTCAACCCGACCATGATGCGCAGCGAAATGGCGATGAAATACTGGCGCAACCTCCCCGAAGCGGCATTGATCCCCCATCTGATCCGCGACGCACCGGAGCGAGTTCGAACCATGGTCGATCACACCGCCGAAGCCCCCCGCCATCGTGACCCCGCACGCGCGGTCGCCGCCATGGAGCGGCAGAACCCCGCCGATCTCGCCGCGTTGAACCGGATCATCGCCGATGCCCAGCCCATGGTCACCGGCGGCATAAGGGCCGTGCTCGGCGAAGGCCCGGCCGGTGCCGCGATCGCGCTGGTCGGCGAACAGCCGGGCGACGCCGAAGATCTCTCCGGCCGCCCCTTCGTCGGCCCCGCCGGCCAGATGCTCGACCGCGCTCTGGCCGAGGCCGGTCTCGATCGTGCGGGCCTCTATGTCACCAACGCGGTCAAGCATTTCAAATACGAACAACGCGGCAAGCGGCGGATGCATGCCACGCCGAGCGCCGGCGAAGTCAAGCACTATCGCTGGTGGCTGATGCAGGAAATCGGGTTCGTGAACCCGAAACTCGTGGTCGCGCTTGGCGCCACCGCCCTGCACGCCCTGAGCGGAACGGCGCTGCCGCTGTTGCGCAACCGGGGGCCGCTGGAGCTCGATGGCCGGGCTGGCTTCGTGACGGTTCACCCCTCCTATCTGCTGCGCCTGCCCGACGAGGCGTCGCGGCAGGCGGCTTATCAGGCGTTCGTTGCCGATCTGAGGCAGATCAAAGACCGGGCCAGTTCGAACCCGCCGCCCTGAGCCGATCGGCCTGCGCCATCGAGGGCTGGCCGATCAGTGATTATCCCGAGGCACGCCGAACCGTTCGGCGATCCTCTGGTAGCCCACCGCGTGTTCCATCACCGCGCCGGTTTCGAGCTGGCCGGTGAAGCGGCGATGGATTTCCTGCCACGGCGTCTGGTTCAGCAGTTCCGGCAGTTCCATCGCCTCGCGGCGGCGGGTCAGTTCGGCCTCGTCGATCAGGATGTTCGCGGTGCGGGTTTTCAGATCGACCCTGATCCGGTCACCGGTCCGCAGCAGCAGCAGCCCGCCGCCGACCGCGGATTCCGGGCTGGCATTGAGGATCGAAGGGCTGCCGGAGGTGCCGGATTGCCGCCCGTCGCCGATGCAGGGGAGCTGGTTGATCCCTTGTTTCACCAACGCATCCGGCGGGAGCATGTTCACCACCTCCGCCGAGCCGGGATAGCCGATCGGCCCGCAATTGCGGATCACCAGAATGCAGTCGGCATCGATCTTCAGGTCGGCATCGTTGATCCGGTGGTGGTAATCCTCCGGCCCCTCGAACACGATGGCGCGGCCCTCGAACGCATCGTGATCGCCGGGCTTGCGCATGAAGCGGTCGCGGAATTCGGGGGAGATCACCGAGGTTTTCATGATCGCGCTGTGGAACAGATTGCCGGTGAGCACGGCAAACCCCGCATGTTCATGCAGGGGCGTTTCGTAATCGGTGATCATTTCGGGATCGATGCTGCGCTTGCCGCGGTTTTCCTCGCCCATGGTGCGGCCGGAAACCGTCAGCGCGGACTCGCGGATCTTGCCGTGGCGCATGAGTTCGCCGATCACGGCGGGCAGGCCGCCCGCACGGTGGAACCGCTCGCCGAGATATTTGCCCGCCGGCATCATGTTGACCAGCAGCGGAATATCGTAGCCGATCGTGTCCCAATCCGCGATGTCGAGCTCGACGCCGATATGCCGCGCAATCGCGATCACATGCGGCGGGCAGTTGGTCGAAGCGCCGATCGCCGAGGCGCAGACGATGGCGTTTTCGAAGGCCTCGCGCGTCAGGATGTGCGACGGGCGCAGATCCTCGCGCACCATGTCGACGATCCGCTTGCCGGTTTCATAGGCGATCTGCGCGCGTTCGCGATACGGGCCGGGAATCGCGGCACAGCCGGGCAGCGACATGCCCAGCGCCTCGGCCATCGCGTTCATCGAGCTGGCGGTGCCCATGGTGTTGCAATGGCCGACGCTGGGGGCCGATCCGGCCACCATGTCGATGAATTTGTCATAGGCGATCTCCCCGGCGGCGAGGCGGCGGCGCGCCTCCCACACGACGGTGCCGGAGCCGACCAGCTCGCCCTCGAACCAGCCATCGAGCATCGGTCCGCCGGACAGCACGATGGCCGGGATATCGACCGTGGCCGCCCCCATGATCATGGCCGGGGTGGTCTTGTCGCAGCCGGTGGTGAGCACCACGCCATCGAGCGGGTAACCGAACAGCACCTCGACCAGACCGAGATAGCTCAGGTTGCGGTCGAGCGCCGCGGTCGGGCGCTTGCCGGTTTCCTGGATCGGATGGACCGGAAACTCGATCGGCACGCCGCCATTGGCGCGAATCCCGTCAGCCACGCGTTTGGCGAGTTCGATGTGATGGCGGTTGCACGGCGAGAGGTCGCTGCCGGTCTGGGCGATGCCGATGATCGGCTTGCCCGATTGCAGTTCCTCGCGGGTCAGCCCGTAATTGAGGTAGCGCTCCAGATACAGCGCGGTCATGCCCGGATTGCCGGGGTTGTCGAACCATTGAGCGCTTCTCAGGGGGGCGGGGCCGGGTTTCGTCGGGTCGTTGTTCATGGTGCTGCTTTCAGTTCGACCAGCCGCCGTCGATCACGTGAGCGACGCCGGTGGTGAAGCGGGATTCATCGGAGGCCAGATACAGTGCGAGCATCGCGATCTCGTCGGGCGTGCCGAGCCGTCCCATCGGCTGACGGCCGACGAACTCGGCCTCGATCGTCGCGGTATCGGTGTTGCGGGCCTGCGCGAGAGCCGCAATTCTTCCGCGCAGCGACGGGCTTTCGACCGTGCCGGGGCAGATCGCGTTGCAGCGCACGCCTTTGGTGATGTAATCGGCCGCGACCGATTTGGTCAGGCCGACCACGGCCGCCTTCGAGGCGCCATAGGCGAAGCGGTTGACCGTGCCCTTGATCGACCCGACGGTGGAGGCGATGTTGATGATCGACCCGCCCCCCGCGTCCAGCATGCCGGGCAGGAACGCGCGGATGGTGTGAAACATCGCGGTCACGTTGAGATCGAACGAGAAGTGCCAGTCCTTTTCGGCGCAATCGAGCACCGATCCATGGGCGACATAGCCGGCGGCGTTGACCAGGATATCGACATTGCCGACCGATTTCGCCATCGCCGCGATGGCGGCATCGTCGGTCACGTCGAGCGCCATCGCGCCCTCGATCCCGGCGAGCAACCCAGCATCGCGGTCGGTCGCGATCACCCGCGCCCCTTCACGCATCAATGCCTCGGCAATCGCCCGGCCAATTCCCTGCCCGGCCGCCGTGATGAAGGCGGTTTTGCCGGCGACGCGTCCTGATTGTGACATTCCGGTTCCCTCGATTTATCGCTTGTCAGGGCCGGCCACTGGACCGACACTGGAGCGGTTGATACATGGTGATTACCAATAACCGACAGATGCGGCAAGTATCAGGGGGAGATCGTTCGTGACCGAGGGCTATCACATATACGACCCGCGCATGCGCCCGATGCTGCTGATGAATGCGGCGATCGAGCGCATCGCCACCGGGTTCCGCTGGGCCGAAGGCCCGGTCTGGTTCGGCGATGCCAATTGCCTGCTCTGGAGCGACATTCCCAACGACCGGATCATGCGCTGGTGGCCGACCGGGGAGATGGATGTCTATCGCAGCCCTGCCCGCTTCACCAACGGCCATACCCGCGACCGGCAGGGCCGGCTGGTCAGCTGCGAGCATGGCGGGCGCTGCATCAGCCGGACCGAATACGACGGCAGCGTGACCGTTCTGGTCGACCGGTTCGAAGGCAGACGGCTGAACTCGCCCAACGACATCGTGGTCAAATCCGACGGCTCGATCTGGTTCACCGACCCCGATTACGGCATCATGTCCGACTACGAGGGCCACCGGGCCGAAAGCGAACAGGGAGTCTGCCGGGTCTACCGGTTCGATCCGGCGGATGGGTCGATCACCGCGGTCGCGGAGGATTACGAACGCCCGAACGGCATCGCCTTCAGCCCGGACGAGCGGGTGATGTATATTGCCGATACCGGCTTCACCCATCGCGAAGGCGGCCCGCACCACATCAGGGTGCATGACGTGATCGACGGCGTCCGGCTGGGGCCGGGCCGGGTGTTCGCGGTGATCGAACCCGGTTTCGCCGACGGGTTCCGGCTGGACGAGCATGGCAATCTCTGGACCAGCTGCGGTTCGGGCAATGCGGTCGCGGCCTATGCGCCCGACGGCACCCCGCTAGGCCGCATCGATATCCCCGAAATGGTCAGCAATCTCTGTTTCGGCGGGCCCAAACGCAACCGCCTGTTCATCACCGCGACCACATCGGTCTATTCGCTCTTCCTCGGCGTGCGCGGGCACCCTATTCTGTAGGAATGAACCGCACCACCTGCCTCCTGGTGATCGACGTGCAGCGCGATTTCTGCGCGGGCGGCGCGCTCGCAGTGCCGGATGGCGACGCGGTGGTGCCGGTGATCAACGCGCTGGCGCGGCATTACAGCACGGTGGTGCTCACCCAGGACTGGCATCCGCCCCACCACATTTCCTTCGCCAGCACGCATGACGGGCGCGCCCCGTTCGAGACCATCGCCCTCGACTATGGCGAACAGGTGCTATGGCCGGATCATTGCGTGATGGGCAGCGCCGGTGCCGCGCTCCACCCCGGTCTCGACATCCCCCACGCCAATCTGATCCTGCGCAAGGGCCTCAACATCGGCATTGATTCCTATTCAGCCTTCCTCGAAGCCGATCGGACCACCCCGACCGGCCTCGACGGCTACCTCGCGGCGCGCGGGATCACCGCGGTCGATCTTTGCGGGCTGGCCACCGATTTCTGCGTCGCCTGGTCGGCGCAGGATGCGCGCCGGTTCGGCCTCGCCGCCCGGGTCATCGCGCCGGCGTGCCGGGCGATCGATTCCGGCGGTTCGCTCGCCGCCGCGTGGCAGGCCATGTCCGCCGCCGGAGTCGCGCAGATCGGCGCGGTCTGATACCAGCGCCCGATGAGCGGCACGGCGCAGCGACGAGCGATGTACCGGCGGCGCGCCATCGCGACGCTGGCGTTGTTCGGCGTCATCGCCCTCGGCGTGATCTACGGCCCGCGCCTCGCCTCCGGCAATTACCACCGCGCCGCGATCGAACGCCTCGCCAGCAGCGCGATCGGGCGGCGCGTTCGGATCACCGGCCTGATCGAACTCGCCCTCGTCCCCGATCCGCAATTGCGCGCCGAGACCGTCACGATCGGCGGGCCGCGCGGGGCAGTGGTGACGGCACAGACGCTCAAACTCGATCTCGCCCCCTGGCCGCTGCTGCTCGGCCGGCTGCGGGCGCGCCGCCTGACCCTGCGCAAACCGCAGATCGACCTGCCCTGGCCACTGCCCGGCGGTGCGCAGGCGGTGGCCCCGCCGCTCTGGCTGGCATCGCTCCATGCCACGATCGAGGACGGCACGTTGCACCTTGGCTCGATCACCTTCACCCATGCCGACCTCTCGATCTTTACCGGCGGCCCCAACGCCGTGCTCGCGGCGTCCGGCAGTGTCGAGATCGCGGGACAGCGGGCGGATGTCACGCTCGATATCGACGATACCGGCAGCAGCGCACCGGCCCCGGTGACCGCCGACATCACCCTCGATGATCGCACCAAACTCGGTTTCAGGGGCACGCTCGACCGCGACAGCATCCTGCGCGGCGCTGTGACCGCCGCCAGCGCCGCGATCCCGCCAACAACCACCGCCACGGGTACGCCGCAGAAACCTGCCACCCTGCCGCCGATACCGCCGATTCCCCCGTTTACCGCCAGCGCCCGGCTGGTCGCCGAAAACCGGTTGATCGACGTGTCGGACATAACCGCCACAGTGCTCCCCGGCAGCACGGCGTCAGCGACGCAAAAAGGAGCGACGCTTCAGGGCCACGCCGTGATCGCTCTGGCCCCGGCACCACTGCTCCGGCTCGACCTTGCGGGAACCCGCGCCTCGCTGAACCCCGGCACGACGCTGCTCGCCGCGCTGGGCAAGGCGATTCCGACCGCGGCATCGCTGAACTTCACCAGCCTCACCCTCCATCACCGAACGCAGGGTACCATGCTCGGCCCACTTCATGCGGACATCCTCGCCGATCGCGCGGGGGTCCGGCTCGCGACGCTGGATACCGAACTGCCCGGCAAGGCCCATCTGCTGATCGGGCGCTCCTCATCGCACGGGTCGAGCTTCGCCCTCACCGCCCCCGCACCGGCCGCCACGATCGAGGCCCTCCGCCCGGCCATCCCCTATCTGCCGCGCTGGCCAAGCGCGCTGGGCCCGCTGACCCTCGGTGGCACCCTGCATTTCCGGTTCGGAAGCGCGATCCGGCTCGACGATCTGCACGGTCAGTTCGGCGGAGGTAAAGGACCGGCGGCAACGCCCGCCTCCGCCTTCACCGGGTCGATCCACCTGTTCCCGGCGCGCAACGGAACCAGCGCGCGGGTCGCGACCGCACTGGCATTTCAGCACCTGCGCCTCACGCCGCGGATTTTGACCGCCCTGATCGCAGCGCGCGGCACCGCCGCCGGCCTGAACGGCCCCTTCGCGCTGAGCGCCGGCCAGATCGACATCGATCCGGCAACCCCGCGCCCGGCCACCCCGCACCCCGTGAAACCGCTGATCGCCGGCACCCATCTCGTGATCGAGGGGGCGTTGCGTCCGGCTGCCGCCGGCGGCGGGGTCGCCCTGCGCCTCGTCAGCATCCGGCTCGGCCACGCGGTCGCGATCGGCCATGGCACGGTCTTCGCGGATGGCGCGATCAGTGCGGCCCGCCTGATGATGAGCGGGCCGGACGCGACGGCGACGCTGCAGGCCCTCGGTGCCGCGATGATGCCGCACGATTCCCACGCGTTCGCCCCCCCGTGGTTGGAACTCGGCATCTGGCATCATCGCTTTGCCCTCGCGATCGCCGCCGCCGGAACACCGGCACGGCTCCATGCCGGAATTGCGCTGCATCTCGGCGCAATCCGGGCTGCGGCGACGCCCCTGATCGACCTGATCGGCGGCACCGCGACCGGCCCGATCAGTCTCCACGCCCCCCAGGCGACCGCGCTACTGCACGCCATCGGCGCCACGCCGTGGCTGGAACCGGCGAACGGTGCGGAATGGCCCGGCCCCGGATCGGTCAGCCTGCGCGCCAGCGGATTCGCCACGAGGCACGCCGTGGGCCTGCCCGATTTCATGCTCTCCTTCGCCGGCTCGACCGCCTCCGGCCAGGTGGCCGCGACTCTGGGACCGCGACCGCAGATCGTCGGCTCGATCGCCGCCGACACGCTCATCGTTCCAGACAATCACCGGCTGCTCACGATCGCGGATGCCGCCCTCGGCGGCAAGGTCGATCTCGCCCTGCCGGTCATTACCGCGCATCGTCTGGTGCAGCGGGATCACACGGTTGCGCGTGATCTGCGCGTCGCCCTCGATCTCCATGCCGGCGACCCCGCCCGTATCCTCGGCCTCACGATCGCCCATGCCAGCGCGCTCGGCGGCACCATCGAGGGCGCGGCGGCCCTGACCGGCCCGGCTTCCGGCACCACCCCCCTGCTGAGCATCACCGGACATCTGACCGGGGCGGACGCCCCGACGCTCGCGGCGATCGCCCGTGCCAACGGCGTGTCTTTGCCCCTCACGGCGGGTACGCTCGACCTCGCGGGACATGTCATCGCCAAAGGAACAACCCCGCATCTCTGGATGCAGAGCCTCACCGGCAGCCTGACCGGCAGCGGACAGGATCTCGGCGTCACCGGCATCGACCTCGCCGCCACCGGCAGCGCTCTCGCCCATGCCATTTCCAGCCCCACGGGCGCGAAAGGCGCGCTCGATGCCACCCCCGCTGACCTCCCCGAACTCGCGACGGCGCTGACCAAGGCCGCGACCAGCGGAAAGACCACTTTCGCCAGCTTCACGGTATCCGCCCGGATCGCGGGATCGGTGATCACCCTGACCCAGGCCGATCTCGCCGGAACCACCGGCAAGCTCGACCTCTCCGGCACGATCGACCTCGCTCATCGCCAGACCCGCCTGACCGCACGGGCAACCCCTGCGATCGCCGGGCACAAGGAGCCGCCGGTCCTGACCATCGGCATCGACGGATCGCCCGCCCATCCGCGCGGCGTTCTGAAAATGGCCCCGGCAATCACCTGGATTTCCAGTCACAAACCCGCACCGCCCGCACCATGAGCCGCAGCCCTGCCGCGATCCGCCGGTGGCAGCTCGCCGCCTACCTGCTGCTCAATGGCGGCTTCTTTTTCTTCGACACCGCGATGGGCCTGTTCGATGTCGCGACCTACGGGTACTTCACCCGCCAGCACGTGCCGGGATATTATTTCGCGCTCGATTTCGTCATGGTCAGCGTGCCGATGCTGCTCGGCGGCTGGCTTGCGCATCAGCTCAACCGGCGCTTCGGGGTGCGGACCGTGATCGGCCTCGGCTACGCCATCGCCACGATCGGGTTCGTCATCCTGTTCGCGACCGGACTGTACCGGATCCCGCTCTGCCTGCTGATCGTGAGCCTGCTGCTGGGGATCGTGTTCAGCGCGATCCTGCCGGCGCTGTCACGCTTCATCCGCGATGTGTTCGGTGCGGGGAAGGGTGCTGTGCTGGCGCTGAAGCTCGATGCGGTGTTCATGGCGGTCGGCATGGTCGCGGGCGTCGGCTTCGGCACGGTCTGGTTCGGGCGGGAGGGGTTGGCGGTGTTCTTCCCGCTCGCATCCGCCTGCTTCGCGCTCGCCGGGGCGGTGCATGTCATCACGCTGTTCTTCCCCGGCGTGCTGCGCGACTATGCCGGGCCCGCAACCCCGGCGCGCTGGAGTGCCGCCCTCGCGGCGATGCGCCGTGCCGAGACCAAATGGCGAAGCCTGATGCTGCAACCCTCGCTCAACATGGTGATCGTGCCCCTGATGGTCGGGCTGCCCGCCTATGAAGCGCGGCGCGGCGCGGGGGTGGTGCCGGTGATCGGCGTCGTCGCGGCACCGATCATCGTGCTCGCCGGGCGGCGCTGCGGCATGCTGGCGGGGCGGCTCGCCGCGCCGGAGATTCTGCTGCGCGCCATGGTCGCCCGGCGCGGCGCGGCACTCTGGCCGATGGGCGGGTTTTTCATCCTGTACGGGCTGGCTTTTCTCGCGCGCCCGTTACCCATGATCTTTCTGCTGGTCTTCGCCGCTCATGTGATGAGCAATGTCGTGGCCGGGGCGGTGTTCTACGGCGTGCAAACCGAATTCGCCGAAGGCGAAACCGCCGCCGCAAGTGCGCTGCAATCGCAACTCTCCACCTTCGTCTGGGTGATCGTGGCCTTGCTGGCGACAGGGGCCATGGCGTTCCTGCCGCCCGCCGCCACGATCGGGATCGCAGCACTCGGCCTCATCGCGGCCGCGCTGGTGCTGCGCGGGTCTGGCATGACCCGGGTTCAATCGGCCCCGCCACCGCCCATATCGAAACAATCCGGCCCTTTATCGAAATAAAACGGAGTGAAATCATGATCGAACTTTACTACTGGACCACGCCGAACGGCCACAAGATCACGATGTTCCTGGAGGAGGCCGGGATCGACTACACCATCCACCCGGTCAACATCGGCAGCGGCGATCAGTTCAAGCCCGAATTCCTGCGCATCGCGCCGAACAACCGCATCCCCGCGATCCGCGATACCGCACCGGCGGATGGCGGCGAGGCAATCGCGATTTTCGAATCCGGCGCGATCCTGCAATATCTCGCGGAAAAGACCGGGCAGTTTCTGCCCACGGATCTGCGCGGGCGGGCGGAAACCATGCAGTGGCTGTTCTGGCAGATGGGCGGCCTCGGCCCGATGCTCGGGCAGAACCATCATTTCCGCACCTACGCGCCCGAAAAGCTGGAGTACGCGATCACCCGCTATGAGAACGAGACCAATCGACTCTACGGCGTGCTGAACAAGCGCCTCGCCGACCGCCCCTTCATGGCCGGCGCGTATTCGATTGCCGACATGGCAAGCTATCCCTGGATCGTGCCGTATGAACGCCAGGGTCAGAATCTCGATGATTTCCCCCACCTGAAACGCTGGTTCTTCGAAATCAGGGAACGCCCCGCGACGATCCGCGCCTATGAAAAAGCCAAGGCGGTTTCGCAGACCGCCACGGTGAACGAGGAGTCCCGCAAGATCCTGTTCGGCCAGACCGCCAAACACGTCGTCTGATCCACCGCGCGATGGCGGTGGGTTATTCCATCACCGCCATCTCGTGCTTCTCGGCGGCGACCCCCTCGCGTTGCGGCGGCTTGCGCATCAGCAACAGGGTAAAGATAGAGGGCACGCTCACGATCAGCATGAATTTGAACGCATCGAGGTAGGAAATGATCTGCGCCTGCTGCTCGACCAGCGAGTTGAGCAGTGCCGCGCCGTGAGTGGTCATCGGGTCGAGATCGCGCGAGATCGCGCCACCCACCTGCAAGGCGCGGTTGAACGGGGTGATCCCGTGCGAGATCGAGGCATGCGCGACCTGCGACATCTGGACCTGAACCGCCTCGGTGATCGAAATCCCCACCGCCATGCCGACATTGCGCATCAGGCTGAGCAGCGAGGTCCCCTGAGTCCGCAGCGCGGGATCGAGCGTGTAGAACGCCACCACCTGAAGCGGCGTGAACACGAAGCCGAGCCCGGCTCCCTGCACGATGATGCTCTGGATCAGATAGGATTGCGGCGAGGAGGGCAGCCATTGCATCATCATCCAGAACGAGGCGATCAGCAGCAGGAACCCGAGGAACATCAGGTAGCGCGGGTCGATCCGGTTGGTCAGCCGCCCCGCGATCATCATCGCCCCCATCGTGCCGATGCCGCGCGGCGCCATCACGAGACCGGCGAGCTCCACCGGGTAGTTGCCGAGTTTTTCCAGAAACGGCGGCATCAACGTCGAGGACGAGAGCAGCACCGATCCCACCGCAAACATCGCGATCAGCGAGGCGTTGAGGTTGCGGTCCTTGAATACGCCGCGCGGAATGAAGGGTTTGTCGGCGGTGAACATGTGGACGATGAACAGATAAAGCCCGATCGTCGCCAGCACCGCATAGGTGATGATCTCGGTCGATCCGAACCAGTCCTTCTCCTCGCCACGATCGAGCATGATCTGCAACGCCGCCAGAAACAGCGACAGCACGGCAAACCCGATCCAGTCGAAATGACCCGAGGATCGCGCCCCCGCCCCCCGCTTGGGCATGAAAAAGCCGAGCGCCAGCGTCGCCGCGATGCCGAAGGGCAGGTTGACGAAGAACACGTAGCGCCAGTCATAGAAATAGGTCAGATAGCCGCCCAGCGTCGGCCCCAGGATCGGCCCGATCATCACTCCGATGCCCCAGATCGCCATGGCCTGACCACGTTTTTCGACCGGGTAGATATCCAGCATGGTCGACTGGCTCAAGGGCACCAGCGCCGCCCCGAACACGCCCTGCAGCAGCCGGTCCGCGACCATTTCACCCAGCGAGGTCGCAACCCCGCACATCATCGAGGAAATCGTGAACCCGATGATCGAGACCATGAACACGTTCTTGCGGCCGAAACGCGAGGCCAGCCACCCGACCGGTGCGGTCATGATCGCGGCGGCAACCACGTAGGAGGTCAGAACCCAGGTGATCTCGTCATACGAGGCCGAGAGCGAGCCCTGCATATACGGCAGCGACACATTGGCGATGGTGGCATCGAGCGCCTGCATCAATGTGCCGATCATGCAGCCGATCGTCACGATCATGCGGGGAAACCCGCTGACCTGCATGACTTCGCCCTTCGAGTCCTCCGGTCCGGCCACGATCGATCAGCCGGTCAGAACAGGTCGGAGAGTTTGCGCTTGTGACCGGTGATGATGTCCACCTCGGCGGTCATGCCATTGCGCAATACCAGATGCTTCGGCCCGCTGGTGATGTTCACCCGCAACGGAATCCGCTGCACCACCTTCACCCAGTTGCCCGAGGAGTTCTGCGCGGGCAAAATCGAGAAGCTCGAACCGCTCGCCGGCGATATGCTCGCCACCACCCCGTGCCATAGCTTGCCGGGATAGGTATCGACATGAATTTTCACCTTGTCGCCCGGCTTCACCCAGGTCAGGCTGGTTTCCTTCGGCTGGCTGCGGATCCAGACATTGGTGGTCGAAACCAGGCCGAACGCGGCAGTGCCCGCCTGCAGATACATCCCCGGCTGCAATTTCTCAGTCTCGGTGACCACGCCCGCGAACGGCGCGCGAACGATCGAATGGCGGTAATTCAGCTCGGCTGCCGCAAGCCCCGCCGCCGCGGCCTTGTATTGCGGGGTATCGGCCAGCTTGATGTCCGCCTTGCCCGACAATTTCGCGAGATCGACGCCGGCCTGCGCCTCCATGGCATCGAGATTGGCCTGCGCGCCCTCGTATTTGTATTTCGCATTGTCGTAATCCGATTGCGTCACCCCGCCGCCATGCACAAGCGAGGCATAGCGCTGGTAATTCAACCGGTCGTTCGCAACCACGGTCTGCTGCACCTTGATCTTGGCGAGCTGCGCCTCATAGCCATGCCGCGCCCCCTCGACCTCCTGACCCACCTCGGCGAGTTTCGCCTTCGCCTGATCGACCGCAACGACGAACCGTGTCGGGTCGAGCCGGAACAGCACCTGCCCCTTGGTGACGGCCTGATGATCATGCACCGCGACCTGATCGACCAGGCCCGAAACATCGGTCGAGAGATTGACCCGCGCCGCCTTGACGTAGGTATCCGTGATCGACACCGACCCGCCGGTGAACAACCAGTAGAGTAGAACCGCGATCAGAATGAGTGCCACGCCGCCGATCATCAGGATCGGGCGCAGCAGTTTCGAGCGATGCCTGGCCTGCCCATCCGCCCGGCTCGAATGGTCGCGGGACTTGGCATCGCGATCATCGCCATCACGCGCGACCACGCCGGCGGTGGAACCTGTCTGCGACATCAAGCGATCTCCTGTTCGGCCTTCGCGGCACTGATCATATAGGCGTCGGCCGCGCGGTCGGCCTTCAGTAAACTCGTTTTCATCCGTATCAGCCCTTCGGTCGTGGCGTCGATCATCGAGGGCGTCAGATCCGCCGCAATGAAATCTGCCACGGCGCCGCGATGCGTCTCGATATCCTGCAGGATCGGATCGGCCTCATCGGTGAGGTGCAGCCGCCAGATCCGCCGATCGCGCGGGTCGGCGCGGCGTTCGACCAGACCGCGCGCTTCGAGCCGGTCGGTCAGCCGCGCCACGGTCATGGGCTCGACCTCGATGATTTCCGCCAGATCCTTCTGCGACAGGCCGGGATTGCGCGCGAGGCGGATCAGCATGACCCATTGCGCGCGGTTCATGTCGTGCATGCGGGCACGCCGATCGATCTCGCGGCGCAACAGGCGCGCGACATCGTGCAGCAGATACAGCAGCTCGGGTTCAGGCTCGGCACCGGGCGGTGCGCAGGAAAGATCGGGTTCCATCGCACGAGTGATAGTAGATACTGTTACGAGTAAGCGCTACTGTCCCACTATTGCGTTTTTTGCATCCCGCCCTGCGTGATCGCGCCCTTGCAGAACGGCGCTTGTTTCACCTTCGCGCGCTCAGCCGTGGAGCGCCTGATGCAGCACCGGTATCGCCCCCGAAAGCATGATCTGCACGCCGATGCCGAGCAGAATGAACGCGGCGAGGCGCGCCACCACCCGCCGCCCGGTTTCGCCGAGGAGCGCGCCGAGCCGGTCGGCGGTGGCGTAGGCGATCCAGATCAGCAGGGCCATGGCGAGCGCCGCAAGCGACAGGCCGGAAAAAAACGCGGCGAGCGGCGCGCCCGACGCCGGGTGCTGGGTGCCGAGTGCCACCGCCACCGCGATGGTGCCAGGACCGGTGGTGAAGGGCAGGGTCAGCGGAAAGAACGCGATCGAGGAGATATCCTCGGGAATCACCTCGGCCTCCGCGGTCGCCTGCGCCGCCTGGGCCTGTTTGCGCTCCTCATGCGCTTCCGGCGCGGTCAGCATCTGGTAGGCCCGCGCCGCCACCACCAGCCCGCCTGCGAGGCGCAGCGCATTGAGCGAAATCCCGAAAAAACTCAGAATGTAGCTGCCCGCCCAGAGCGAGATCAGGATCACCGCAGCACTGTTCACCGCGACGCGACGCGCCAGGATCAACCGGTCCCGGTGGTTCCGCCCCGCCGTGACCTCGTTGAAAATGATCGCGCCCGCGAGCGGGTTGACGATCGAGAACAGGGCCGGGAATCCAAGAAGAAAGGCTTCGCTGACCGACGCGAACAGGTTCAACCCGGCAGATCTCCCGCCGCGATCGCCGCAAAGATCGCTGCCCCCACCGGCAGGATCGCATCGTTGAAATCATAGCGCGGATGATGCAGCGGCATGCCGCCCTTCGTGCCGTCTTTCTGGCCGATCCGGTAAAAACACGCGGGCCGGTGCAGGGCGTAATAGGCGAAATCCTCCCCGCCGAGGCTCGGCGGCAGGTCGGTATGGATCTGATCGGCGTCCAGCACGGTGCCCGCGGCCCGCGCCACCACACCCACCATCGCCGCGTCGTTGACCACCGGCGGATAACCGCTCTCGTAGTCGATTTCAGCCTCGACCCCGGCAGCTTGGGCCAGATGGCGGATCATGTCGGGAATTTCGACCGCAAGCCGCGTCTGCGTCGCCGGATCGAGATTACGCACCGTCCCGCTCAACGTCGCGGTCTCGGGGATCACATTGGTCGCACTCCCGGCATGGAAGGTACAGATCGACACGACGGTCGAGCACAGCGGATCGACCCGGCGCGCAACGATGGTCTGCAGCCCCAGCACGATCTGCGCCCCGGCCAGCAACGGATCGATCGCGTAATGCGGCCGCGCGGCATGGCCGCCCCGCCCGGTCAGGCGGATCGTGACATCATCGGTGGCCGCCATCACCGACCCCGGCGATGCCGACAGAGCGCCCACCGGCAAGGTCGGGTCGTTATGCGCGCCGAACACCGCATCGAAGGGAAACCGCTCCAGCAACCCGTCCTCGATCATCCGCAGCGCACCCGCGCCACCTTCCTCGGCGGGCTGGAAAATGAAATGGATCGTGCCGGCGAAGTTGCGGGTCTCCGCCAGATATCGCGCGGCGGCGAGTAGCATGGTGGTGTGCCCGTCATGCCCGCACGCATGCATCCGCCCCGGATTTTGCGAGCGATAGGGAAGCTCGTTGGCCTCATCCATCGGCAACGCATCCATATCCGCCCGCAGCGCGATGGCGCGATTGCCGCCCGCCCGGTCGAGCCGCCCCTGCCGCAGCGTGCCGACCACGCCGGTCCCGCCGACCCCGGTGGTGACCTCGATCCCGAAGGATTTCAACCGCTCGGCAACCAGCGCCGCCGTCCGATGTTCCTGATAGGCGATTTCGGGGTGAGCGTGGAAATCCTGACGCCAACTTGCGAATTCCGGAGCCCATGCCGTCAGTTGCGGATCGATTTTCATGCGGCCAGCATAGCGCGGGCGAACCGCCGCAGCCAACCGCTAAATATCCCGCCCGCACTCCCGCCCGCCGAGCCACCTATACGCGGGCGGCATAAGTCCTAGGCCAATCATCCGGGTTATGCCGGGCCACCGCATGAACCATCTCCAGCATCAAGCAGGAACGATCCTGCAGAACATTTTTTCTAGGAGAGACTCACATGCGTAAATTCACTCGTCTTCTGACCGTCCTCGCCGCCGTCGGTGCCTTTGCCCCGCTGGCCGCGAACGCCGCGAATGTCGGCACCTCGATGTATTCGCCGAGCCCGATCGTGGTTCACGACCAGACCAACCATAACATCCCGGGCGCGACCGGTCGTGCGGTTCATGCCCAGCAGATGAACGCGATCCGCAACAACTGATCGTTCGTTCGACCACCACGTTACCCGACAGCGGCGGCGCGCCATCGAAGACGCGCCGCCCTGACGGACCAGCAGGACAAATCCGATGAAAAACCTCACTCTCGGCCTCGCGCTTCTCACCGCCATCGGCACCTTTGCGCCGGTTGCCGCACAAGCCGCGCCGTTCTTTACCCCGCACGCGAAAATCGTGCAGGAGATCAACCACTCCTACGGCACCCAGTTCAAAGTGCCCGGCCAGGCCACCAACCAGGCCAACAACGCGCAAAACTGAAAACCGCCGTCGCAACGGCGAGGTCCGGTAACGGACAGCGCCGTTCCACGGCAGGGCCGCCCCACGATACGGCCCCTCAGTATTTCGATTTCCAATACCCCGCCGCCTCGGCGGCATCGCGACAGGTATAGACCCCCGTGCTGGTATGACCGAACCAGCGCGAGGATGCAGTGTGAAACACCACCCCGGTCGGGTTGAGCCACACCACGGGGCTCTTGCCGCAGGCTGCCTTCGCCGCATCGAGACTCTTGAAGGTCCTGCCGGTCAGTTTCGCGGGATGGACGTGATAATCATGCTTCGCATGATGTCCCCCGTCATCCGCCGATGCGCCCGCCATTGCCAGCGCCAGAGCGATCACCACAGCCGCAACGCGTCCCATATCTCCCTCCGCACCCCTGAGCATGAACCACCACGCCAAAGTGCAACGACAATATCATACACGTCAAGGTTGTCAGCGCCTCACGATTTCGTCGGGTCGGTTTTCGGGCGCGGGTTGAAATCCTTCGGAATCCGGTTCGGCAGATGCAATTGCACATTCGTCGGCACGATCCCGATCATTTTGCAATCGGCCCCGGTCCGCGCCGGGAGTTCCGTGGTCCAGTCCTCCGGCACCATGGCATAGGATGCCGGCAATGGCTCGGCCTTGCCTTCGAGCCGTAGCGGATCGAAGGCGGAAAACAGATCGGTCACATCCGGCGTCTCGGCATCGAACGGCCCCATATATTTCTGGTGAAACTCCGCCTCGCCGCGTTGGCGCCCTTCCTGCTCATCCGGCAGCGTCGCGAGCGGCGGCAGATTGAACACCGCATCGACGAATTTGATCACCGAAGCCTGATTGCCGATGGCGTGGGAAACCTCGTGCGCGCGGGCGAACGGTGAAATCACGATGAACGGAACGCGCGGCCCGTCGCTCAGCAGGGTGCCATTGGGCGCCGTGGCAAGCTCCGGCGGCGGCACATGGTCGTAATCGCCTTCGGAATCATCCCAGGTGATAATGATCGCCGCATGGGCCCAGTATTTGCTCGACGCAATGGCATTCACCGCCCGCGCCAGCATGGCCTCGCTGATCTGGCTGTCGGAATAGCCGGGGTGATCGTCATCGCCGAGAAATTTCTTCTGCACCGCCGGATCGGGATCGGTCGGGTGCATCCCGAACCCGTTGAGATACCCGCCCTTCACATAGAACACCCCGCCTTCCGCCGGCAGCGAACCCTGCTTCACCGCAGTGAAAAAATCGCGCAGCCCGCCCATATCCGCCGTCATTTTCGGGTTGTTCGCAATATAGCCGAAATATTGCGGCCCGTTGTGATGAGTGATGTAGGAGGCATGCACCCCCTCGGCGTCCTTCGGTCCCAGATCATCCGGCACAGGACGGGTCGAAAACCCCTCCTGAAACCAGCGCCACGCGACCTTGTGCCGGTCGAGCCGCTGGATGAACGAGATATCCTTGCGCACATCGTCGAGGTCGGGTTTCGGGTCGAGATCCGCGCTGGTCTTGCGTTTCACCGTATTGCCGGCGGTGGTCAGCGCCACCGTGGCGTAGGTCTGGTTGATCTGCACCTTCCCCGGCCCATCCTCCGCATAATCGCGCGGATTATACGGAACCAGCTTGTGCTGGAACGGGTCCTCGCGCGAGCCCCAGAGCGGGTCGATATCGGCATCGACCGGTTCGCCCGGCTGATTGACCTGTTTCCACGCCTCGTTCGGGTGCAGCGCCCATTGGGTCAACCCGGTCTGCGCCGCGAAGATCGACAGATTCCCCGGCGTCGAGGGTCCGACCATGTCCTGGAACATATGATCCATCAGCACGAAGCGGTCGGCATAGCGCCACAGGATCGGAATGGTGTTGCAATCCTCGTGCGCCATCGCGAGTTCGCCCATCTGCTTGGCCTTGAGCGAGGGGTGCGGACCGGATTTCCAGTATTTCTTCTCCTCCTCCAGCGCGAACCGGTTCATCTCGGCATGGCCGTTCACGATGTGCATTTTCGCGAACATGATCGGGTGGGAATGATCGATATCGTCGGTATCGGCGGCAAACTGCTTCGGCCCGATGGTGAAAGGCTGAATGGTCTCGACCTTGCCGGACACGCCGATGATCTTCTGGGTCAACCCCGGCGTCTGCGCGGCGGCCTGCGAATAGAGCCCGTCAGCCCCCGGAAACGTGCCGAAATACGAATCGAACGAGCGGTTTTCCTGATACAGCACGAAGACATATCTGATCCGGTGCCGGATCAGCGCCGCCATCTGCGCCGTGGTCAATTGCGGCCCGCGCCCCGCCCGGATCACATACGGCATCGCCGCCTTGGGCACCGGCGCGCTAACGACTGGCGCGGTAACGACCGGCGACGCCCCCGGCGGTGCGGCAGCGGCAAGCCCCGGCATCAGGAAGGTCGAACCGAGCAGCGAAGCAATCAGGCGGCGCGTCAATGTCATGGCAATCATCCCGCAATGTCTGGCCGTTCTCTCGCCGATCCCGTCCCGCCGCAAAAGCGCCCCGCGATGAAACTTCGATGAATTCCGCCCCGCGCACGGGGCCACCCCTCACCCGATTTGGCTGCTGAAATCGGCATAGGTCCGCAGCCCGTGCGCGAAGGCCACCCGCAGCACCACATCCTCGCGCGCGAGATCATACCCGTCAGGATCGAGCGCAATCACCTGCCAGCCACTCCCGTCGCCGCCCTGTTCCCGCGCGATCCGGTCGAGCCGCCCGCCCTGCCCCGCGTTCACCGCCGCCATCGCCGCCGCCGCCGCCGCCTCGTCGCGCAGCGCCACGGTCACCGGCGCCAACCGCTCCACATCGAGCGACGCCGCCCGCGCGAACCCGCCGACATAACGCGCCGCGATCGTGCTCAGCCGATACACCCCGAAATCACCGAACCCCGCATAAAAACCGGCATAGGGATGCACCGCCAGATACCGCGCCCGATCCGCCGCGTCCTCGCTCCGCACCGCGTCGCACACCAGCGACAAACGCGGGCTGGTCTGCGGATTGCGCTCCTCCGCCGGCCCGCTCACCATCAGCGCACACCGCCCATCGCGATCGAGCGCGCGGGTATGCGCCGAAAGCTGCGAGAGCAGCAGCACCACCCCGCCATCCAGCGTCACCGCCGGCGTCACCAGCGCGATCGAGGGATAATCCTCCTCCAACACAGCAAGGCTCGCCACCCGCGCCGCCCGCAGCAACAGCCGCGCCTCGCGGTGGATATCGTTCTGGCTCTCCCTCAACTCTTGCATTATCGCCTCTTTCCCGTCACGTCACAGCGAGAATAATCCGCCCCGCCCTCCGGTAAAGCAGAAATCATGAAACATACCATCGCGCTGGTCGACGACGACCGCAACATCCTCGAATCGGTCCAGATGACCCTGGAACAGGAAGGCTTCCTCGTTCGCACCTATACCGATGGCGAATCCGCCCTCCAGGGGCTGATGGCCCGCCCGGTCGACCTCGCGGTGCTCGACATCAAAATGCCCCGGATGGACGGAATGGAACTGCTCCAGCGCCTGCGCGCCCGCTCCGCCATGCCGGTGATCTTCCTGACCAGCAAGGACGACGAACTCGACGAACTGATGGGCCTGCGCCTCGGCGCCGATGACTACATCACCAAACCCTTCAGCCAGCGCCTCCTGCTCGAACGCATCCGCACCCTGCTGCGCCGCAACGAAGCCAGCCGCGCCGAAGGCTCCGGCGCAGCCCCCGCCGGGCTGATGGCGCGCGGCAACCTCACCCTCGATGAAACCAAACACCAATGCCTCTGGAAAGGCCTCGACATCCAGCTCACCGTCACCGAATTCCTGCTGGTCAAAGCCCTCGCCTCGCGCCCCGGAATGGTCAAATCGCGCGACCAGCTGATCGACGCCGCCTACGGCGAAAGCGTCTACGTGGACGACCGCACGATCGACAGCCACATCAAACGCCTCCGCCGCAAATTCCGCGCGATGGACGAGGAATTCGACCAGATCGAAACCCTCTACGGCATCGGTTACCGCTACAAAGAGGCATGATGGCGTCGGGTCTGCGCGGGGCGAGAAAAAGCGAAGTGCAAGACTTCTTTTTTGTAAAAAAGAAGCAAAAAACTTTCGGCGATCGAGGGCATGGGCGGTTTCCGCGCCGCAGACCCAGTGAAAAAAAGTTTTTTTGCTTCTTTTTTTCCAAAAAAAGAAGTGCTGCCTTCCTTTCCCCACTCCTCACAACCCCATGACCGCCACTTCCCCACCGTCCCGGCGCTGGCGCATCTCGCCGTTGCTGCGCCGCATCCTGCTGGTCAATGCCCTCCCGCTCGCCCTCATCGTCGCCGCCCTGCTCTATCTCGATCAGTACCAGCACGGGCTGCTCACCGCCGAGGTTACCGCCCTGCGCGAACAGGCCCGCATCTATGCCGGTGCGCTCGCCGAATCCGCCGTCCAGAACAACGCCGCCAACCAGCCGGTCATCAACCCCGATCTCGCCCGCCCGCTGCTCTACCGCCTGATCGAGCCGACCCCGAACGCGCAGGCGATCATCTACGGCAGCGATGGCCAGGTCATCGCCAATTCCCGCATCCGCCAGGGGCCGGGCGGCGCCATCATCACCGAAAAACTGCCGCCTGTGCATCCGCGCGGCAATTTCGCCCGCGCCGTCAGCCTGCTCTACGACCAGTTCCTCGCCTTCCTGCCCAACCCCGACCTCACCCCCACCGGCACCGAAGGCGAAGCCGCCGGCCTCGGCTGGCAGCCCAGCGTGCGCGAAGCCCTGCGCCTCACCAGCGCGCCCGCCAACCATCAGGCCGCCCCCTTCATCCGCCGCGCCCCCGATGGCCGCCTGCTCATCACCGTCGCCGAACCGATCATCCGCTCCAAACACTCCGTGGGCGTCGTCCTGCTCACCCGCGAAGCCACCGAAGTCGACCGCGCGGTCTTTGCCATCCGGGTCTCGATCCTCGCCCTCTTCGCCCTCGCCCTCGCGCTCACCGTCCTGCTCTCGGCCTACCTCGCCCGCACCATCGCCACCCCGCTGCTGCGCCTCGCCGATTCCGCCAGCCGCCTGCGCGAAGGCCGCGCCGCCATGTCCGAACCGGTCCCTCCCGCCATCGCCGCCCGGCAGGACGAAATCGGCCAGCTCGCCCGCGCCCTCGAAGATTCCGCCCACGCCCTCTGGACCCGGATGGACGCCATCGAACGCTTCGCCGCCGACGTCGCCCACGAAATCAAAAACCCGCTCTCCTCGATCCGCTCGGCCATCGAAACCATCCGCCGCATGGACGACAAAGCCCGCGCCGCCCGCCTGTTCGATATCATCGCCCAGGACGTCCAACGCCTCGATCGGCTGATCTCCGATATCAGCGACAGCTCCCGCCTCGATTCCGAAATGTCGCGCACCGCCCTAGAACCGGTCGACCTCGCCCCCATCCTCGCGGCCCTCGCCGAAATCCACGACGCCACCCGCAAGGAAACCGACCCGGTCATCGTACTCGACGCCCCCAAATCCGGCCTCACCGTCCGCGGCGCCGAAGGCCGGCTGGTCCAGGTCATGCGCAACCTCATCGGCAACGCCGCCTCCTTCAGCCCGCCAGCCGGCAAAATCTGGCTGCGCGGCCGCGAAACCGGCAGCACCATCGAAATCGCCGTCGAAGACGAAGGCCCCGGTATCCCCGACGCCAAACTCAACCACGTCTTCGACCGATTCTACTCCGAACGCCCCCAGTCGGAAAGCTTCGGCAGCCACTCCGGCCTCGGCCTCTCCATCTCCCGCCAGATCGTCGAAGCCCATCTCGGCCGCATCATGGCCGAAAACCGCCGCAATACCTCCGGCACCATCACCGGCGCCCGCTTCGTCATCCGCATCCCGAAGGCCTGATGGGAGTGTGGCGCTGGCGGAAAGCAAGGCGAGGGGCTCTGCCCCTCGACCCCGCCAAAGGCGGAGCCTTTGGAATCCACTGGTTTTGGTCTTGGGAGGGCGATGCGTCGTGCCGCTGAACGGCAGTGGCCTGGATCGCCCTCCCAAGACCAAAACTAAAGGGTTCTAAGGGCCGCGCCCTTAGTGGGGGTCCAGGGGGCAAAGCCCCTTGGCCTTCCTGTCCGCCAGTACCGCGCTCCGATCATATCTGCGGGGTTGCAGACTGCGCGATGGCGAGTAGTTTACGGGACTGGGATTTTAGGAAGTCTGATCGATGACCAACATAGCTGCTTTGCCGGAGACTCGTGGGGTGCCGACATCGGCGATCAATCTGCCGGATCGTGTGGTATCTTCGCACGACGTATTCGGCATCGAGTGCGGGTTCGACCTGCCGGCGTTTTCCGAGCGCACCGAGCATGTCCCCGAGATCGACGACACGTACAAGTTCGACCGTGAGACCACGATTGCGATTCTCGCCGGTTTCGCGCTCAACCGCCGGGTGATGATCCAGGGTTATCATGGCACCGGCAAATCGACGCATATCGAGCAGGTTGCCGCGCGGTTGAACTGGCCGTGCATTCGCGTCAATCTCGACAGTCACATCAGCCGGATCGATCTGATCGGCAAGGATGCGATCGTGCTGAAGGAAGGCAAGCAGATCACCGAGTTCCGCGAGGGTCTGCTGCCATGGGCGTTGCAGCACCCGTGCGCTCTGGTGTTCGACGAATACGATGCCGGGCGGCCGGATGTGATGTTCGTGATCCAGCGGGTTCTTGAGGTCGAGGGCAAGCTCACCCTGCTCGACCAGAACCGCGTGATCCGCCCGCATCCGGCGTTCCGCCTGTTCGCCACCGCCAACACCGTCGGGCTGGGCGATACGACCGGGCTTTATCACGGCACCCAGCAGATCAATCAGGGTCAGATGGACCGCTGGAACATCGTCGCCACGCTGAACTATCTGCCGCACGCGCAGGAGGTGTCTATAGTCATGGCCAAGCTCGGCGTTTCTGCGGGGAACACGGCGGAGCGCAAAAAGATCGAGAGCATGGTCGCCCTTGCCGACCTCACGCGTGCCGGGTTCATCAATGGTGACATCTCGACCGTGATGTCGCCGCGCACGGTCATCACCTGGGCGGAGAATGCGCGGATTTTCAACGATATCGGGTTCGCCTTCCGCCTGACCTTCCTCAACAAATGCGACGAGGCGGAGCGCAGCACGGTCGCCGAATACTACCAGCGCTGTTTCAACGGCGAGATCGAAACCGGCGTGCATCCGCGCAAGACCTGATGACCGAGCAGTCCCGCAGCGAGGATTTCAAGCGCGCCACCGCCGGCGCGGTCCGTGCCATCGCCGGCAGCGACGAGGTGCAGGTCGCCTATCAGCCGGGTGCTGCCGGTCTTGCCGGCAAGCGCGCCCGGCTGCCCTCGCCCACCCGCGCCTTGCCGCCGGCGGAGGTCGCGCGGCTGCGCGGCATCGCCGATTCGATGGCCCTGCGTCTGCGCCATCACGACGATACCGTCCACGCCAACCGCGCCCCGGTCGCCCGCGAGGCGCGCGATGCGTACGACGCGCTGGAACAGGCGCGGGTCGAGATTGTCGGTGCCGCGCACATGGCCGGGGTCGCCGCCAATCTGCACCGCAAATTGCAGGACGATTCGGAGGCCGAGGGTCTCGACCGGATGAGCCGGCGCGATCAGCTTCCCACCGCCCAGGCGCTCGCCCTGCTGGTCCGCGAGCGGATGGACCCCGATTCGGTACCGGGTGCCGCCCGCAACATCCTCGATCTCTGGCGCGGAACATTGCCTGCGGAGGCCGAATCCGCCCTCGACGATCTCGCCGCCGAGCGCGCCGATCAGGACAGTTTCGCCCGCGCCGCCCGCCGCCTGCTCGCCGCGATGGACCTCGCCGAGGCCGAAACCTCGTCCGAGGAGGGCGACGACAGCGAGGATGCCGGCGATCAGGGCGAACAATCCCTCCAGCAGGATAATTCCGGCGAGGGCGAAACCCGGTCCGAGCAGGATCAGGACCAGCCGATGTCCGAAGCCCCCGAGGCGATGGAATCCGAATCCGCCGAATCGGATGCCGACGAGGACAACGAGGACGAAAGCGCCACCGCCAGCGACGAAGCCCCCGCCGGCCCGCAGCAGCGCCGCAAGCCCATCCCCGAAGATCCCCACACCGCCTACCGCGCCTTCACCCGCGCCTTCGACGAGGAAATCGCGGCCGACGAATTATGCGACATCGAGGAACTCGCGCGGCTCCGCCAGCAACTCGACCAGCAACTCCAGCATCTGCACGGCGTCGTCTCCAAACTCGCCAACCGCCTGCAACGCCGGTTGCTCGCGCAACAACAACGCGCGTGGGAGTTCGACCTTGAGGATGGCTTGCTCGATGTCGGCCGTCTCGCCCGCGTCGTCGTCGATCCGTTGCTGCCCCTGTCGTTCAAACGCGAACGCGACACCGAGTTCCGCGACACCGTCGTAACCCTGCTGATCGACAATTCCGGCTCGATGCGCGGCAGACCCATTTCCGTCGCCGCCATGTGCGGCGACATCCTGGCCCGCACCCTCGAACGCTGCGCCGTGAAGGTCGAAATCCTCGGCTTCACCACCCGCGCCTGGAAGGGCGGCCAAAGCCGCGAAAAATGGGTCGGCGAAGGCAAGCCGCGCAACCCCGGTCGCCTCAACGACCTCCGCCACATCATCTACAAAGCCGCCGACCAGCCCTGGCGCCGCGCCCGGCGCAATCTCGGCCTGATGCTGCGCGAAGGCCTGCTCAAGGAAAACATCGACGGCGAAGCCCTCGCCTGGGCCTATCGCCGCCTGCTCGCCCGCCCGGAACACCGCCGCATCCTGATGGTGATTTCCGATGGCGCCCCGGTCGATGACAGCACCCTCTCGGTCAACCAGGGCAACTACCTCGAACGCCACCTGCGCGACGTGATCCGCGACATCGAAAGCCGCGACCTCGTCGAACTCACCGCCATCGGAATCGGCCACGACGTCACCCGCTACTACCGCCGCGCCGTCACCCTGGTCGATGCCGAAGAACTCGGCGGCACCATGATGAAAAAACTCGCCGAGCTGTTCGATGAGGACGTCGCCGAATCATGGGCACGCGCCGCCGCGTTGCGCGCCCCGCTGGTGGCCTAACAGCGCGCCATCACGCGGCCATTCACGTTGTCGGGCGTCAGGCTTTCACCCCCTCCATCGCCTCGACCAGCATATCCCGCAGCCGCGGCTGGATATGCGGGTTGCCCGCCACCACATCGCCGGTGACATGATCGTGCCCCGCCGGATCGGTCGCATACCCACCGGCCTCGCGCACAAGCAACACCCCGGCCAGCACATCCCACGCCTGCGTCCCGAGTTCCCAATACGCCTCGTAGCGCCCTGCCGCGGTCCAGGCGAGATCGAGTGCCGCCGAGCCCATCCGCCGCACCCCGGCGGTCTCCGGCATCAACTGCCCGAGCACCCGCGCGAAGGCGAGGCGGTTGCGCGGCGCGGTCTTGGCAAACGGAATCCCGGTCGCGAACAGCGAAGCCGACCAATCCCGCCTTGCCGAAACCCGCAGCCGCTTGTCGTTCAGATACGCGCCCGCGCCCTTTTCCGCCCAGAACATCTCATCGAGCGCGGGTGCGAACACCAGCCCCGCCACCACCTCCGCCCCGCCATCCGGCAGGCGCTTTTCCAGCGCGATCGAGATGGCCCAGTTCGGAATCGCATGGAGAAAATTCGTGGTCCCATCGAGCGGATCGATCACCCAGCGCCACGCCCAGTTATCCGACCCCCGTGCGCCACCTTCCTCGCCGAGCAGCGCATAACCGGGCCGCGCGCGCTCCAGCTCCTCGATGATCGTCTGCTCCGAGCGCAGATCCGCCTGGCTGACGAAATCCGATGGCCCCTTCACCGACACCTGCAGATGCTCGACCTCGTTGAAATCGCGGATCAGCCGCTTCGCCGCCTTCTGCGCCGCAGCCACCATGATCGTCATATGCGCGGAACGCCGGGGAGCCATCATCAGCCACACTCCAAAAATTGAACCCCGCCTGAGCCTCGCCCCGGTCGGCGGGCGAGGTGTGCCACCGATCGCCCGCCCCGTTCAACCCCGCCGCAAGCACGGGAGCACGGCAATCCCGCAAGGATCACCCCGCCGGCAAGCATTGCTGGCCGGCGGCGACCCGATTATAGAAGGTCGCGACGCGGGTGTAGCTCAACGGTAGAGTCCCAGCCTTCCAAGCTGGTTGTGCGGGTTCGATTCCCGTCACCCGCTCCAGCGTCCGGCCTCGATCCGCTTCCTGACGAAATCGCGTTTCAGGGGGCGGCCCTTGACATCGAAGCCCGCACGTTGTGCAAGCCAGCGGACGCGTGCTGTCCGCAAGCGACCTGTCACTGCAGGGGTGTAGCTCAATTGGCTAGAGCGCCGGTCTCCAAAACCGGAGGCTGTGGGTTCGAGACCCTCCACCCCTGCCAACCGGTCTTTCTGGGCCGGCACGCAGCACGATATTTTTAGGCAATCTGGAGCATGACGGCATTGGCGTTCAACCCGGCGAAGTTCTTGCGCGACGTGCGCATCGAAGCCTCCAAGACCACATGGCCCGGGCGGCGCGAAACCCTCGTCACCACCGGCGTGGTCCTCGCGATGGTCGCGCTGACGATCGTTTTCTTTCTCGTGGTGGACCAGGTGATCGGCCTGGGAATGCGCACATTGTTCGGCGTGGGGGGTTAAGCATCGTGGCGAAGCGCTGGTATGTTCTGCATGTCTATTCCGGGTTCGAGAAAAAGATCGCAACCCAGATCACCGAAACCGCGGCCCAGAAGGGCCTGTCCGACGAGATCGAGCAGGTGCTGGTCCCGACCGAGGAGGTCGTGGAAATCCGCCGCGCCCAGAAGGTCAACGCCGAACGCAAATTCTTCCCCGGCTACGTCCTGATCAAAATGGAAATGAGCGACGATGCCTGGCATCTGGTGCGCGACATTCCGAAAGTGACCGGCTTCCTCGGCACTAAGATCCGCCCGACCCCGATTTCCGATGCCGAGGCCGAGCGCATGATGCGTCAGGTTCAGGAAGGTGCGGAAACCCGCCGCCCCGCCGTGGTGTTCGAAATCGGCGAACAGGTCCGCGTCGCGGACGGTCCGTTCACCAGCTTCAACGGCACCGTCGAGGATGTCGACGAGGAACGTGGCCGCGTGAAGGTATCGGTCTCGATCTTCGGACGCTCGACCCCGGTGGAACTCGAATACGCGCAGGTCGAAAAAGTCTGATCCCGTGGCCGCCGCGATCGAGACCATCCGGATCGCGGCGAACAACCTGAACTTCGCGGTCGATACCTGCGGCACCGGGCGCAACCTCGCTCTGTGCCTGCATGGTTTCCCCGAGTGCAAATTCTCCTGGCGTCATCAAATGCCCCTGCTCGCCACGCTCGGCTACACCGCCTGGGCACCGGACCTGCGCGGCTACGGCACAACGTCCCGCCCCACCGGCATCGCCGCCTACCGGATTTCCGAACTCCTCCGCGACATCGCCGGCCTGATCGACGCCGCCCGCGCTCAAGGCATCGACGGTGACATCGTCCTGATCGGTCACGACTGGGGCGGCGCGCTCGGCTGGTTCTTTGTACTCAACGCGATCCGCCCGGTCGACCGTTTCATCGTGATGAACCTGCCCCACCCCGACCTCTTCGCACGCGGCCTGCGCACCCTGCGGCAATTGCGCCGCTCCTGGTATATTTTCTGGTTCCAGCTGCCCTGGCTGCCCGAACGCATCCTCGCCGCCGACAACGCAGCCTGGATCGCCCGCGCCTTTCGCGGCATGGCGGTCGATAAATCCCGCTTCCCCGACGAGGTTCTCGCGGTCTACCGCGCCAACGCGCTGATCCCCGGCGCGCTGACCGCGATGATCAACTGGTATCGCGCCAATTTCCGCAACCCGTTCCGCACCCTCGCCCCCGCCAAACCGCTGCGCGTGCCCACATTGATGCTCTGGGGCGAACAGGACGCCGCCTTAGGCCGCGAACTCACCTGCGGCACCGCTGATCTGGTCGATGATTTCACCCTGCGCTACCTGCCCGGCGTGTCGCACTGGGTCCAGCAGGAAGCCCCTGAAACCGTCAACGCCATGATCGCGGCGTGGCTCACCGGAAGGCCGGTCCCCACCGCAACCTGAAGCCTCACGCCTTGTCGAGCAGCACGCCCTTGCTGGTCGCTTCGACCGCCACCACCCCGGATTCGGCCAGCGTCAGCGTCCCGGTGCTGGTCGCGATATGCCCCAGCCCCTCCTTGTATTCGATATGGGTGACCACCCAGCGAATGATCGTCCGCGCCCCCATCGGCACGCCGCGCCGGAACCGGAAGCTGAATTCCAGCCCCAGTGTCGGTCCGAGCTCGGAAAACCGCCGCGCGGTCAGCCCCATCATCCGCGCCGTCGTCTCGGTCCCGCTCACGATCAACCCGCCGAACCGCGAGGCCGCCGCCGCCGCCTCATCGTGATGCATCGGGTTGGTGTCCCCGACCATGCGGGCGAATTCCTGTGACGCCTCGGTTTCAAACACATGTTCGGCCTCGAATTCGGTGCCGACCCTGACCATCTCATTCATGCGCAGCGGTTTCCTTGTCACGCGTTCTTGTCCCCCACGGCCTGCCGTGGCAGTGAGCCTTGATAAAAGGTGCCACACGGGCAATGTCGCGTCCAATGCCAGCGGGCCGGAAAGCCGGTGCGCTCGAGTGCGTATTGTTGAATATATCGTATCATAAGTCGGGGGCTTCATTGTCGATCAAACCATTACGCAAAGCGGTGCTGCCGGTCGCCGGCCTCGGAACCCGCTTTCTGCCCGCCACCAAGGCGATCCCCAAGGAAATGCTCCCGGTGGTCGACAAACCGCTGATCCAGTACGCGATCGATGAAGCCCGCGCCGCCGGCATCGAGCAGTTCTGCATGGTCACCGGCCGCGGCAAAACCGCCCTGATCGACCATTTCGACATCGCCTTCGAGCTCGAAGCCACCCTGTCCGAGCGCGGCAAGGACGATGCGCTGGGCATGCTCCGCTCCGAAGCGATGGAACCGGGCTCGATCGTCACGGTCCGCCAGCAGGTCCCGCTCGGCCTCGGCCACGCGATCTGGTGCGCCCGCGCCTTCATCGGCGACGATCCTTTCGCGATCATCCTGCCCGACGACCTCGTGCTCAGCCAGACCCCCTGCCTCGGCCAGCTCGCCGATGCCTACCGCGCCACCGGCGGCAACGTCGTCGCGGTCGAGGAAGTGCCGATGGAGCAGGTCCACCGCTACGGCGTCCTGAAAACCGGCGAAACCGAGGGCAACATGGTCGAGGTGCTCGGCCTGGTCGAAAAGCCCCGCCGCGACCTCGCCCCTTCCAACCTCTCGATCATCGGGCGCTACGTCCTGCTCCCCGAAATCGTCGCCCACCTCGCGCGCATGGAGCGCGGCGCCGGCAACGAGGTCCAGCTGACCGACGCCATGGCCAAAATGATCGGCCACGCTCCGTTCCACGGCCTCAAATTCGAAGGCCGCCGGTTCGATTGCGGCGACAAGGTCGGCTATCTCGAAGCCCAGATCGCCTTCGGCCTCGCCCGCCCCGACCTCAGCCCGGCCATCCGCCACTTCCTGAAAGCTTACGCCGATGCATGACAAAACCGCGTTCGCGCATCTGTTCCCCGCCACCACCCTGCGCGAATACGACATTCGCGGCATCGTCGGCGAAACCCTGCATACGGCGGACGCCTTCGCGATCGGCCGCACCTTCGGCTCGATCGTCGCCCGCAAGGGCGGCAGCCGCGTCGCGGTCGGGCGGGACGGGCGGCTGTCCTCGCCCGAATTTTCGGCAACCCTGATCGAGGGGCTGATCGCCAGCGGCATGCACGTCACCGATATCGGCGTCGGCCCCACCCCGATGCTCTATTTCGCCGCCACCACCGAAGCGACCGATGGCGCGATCATGGTCACCGGCAGCCACAACCCGGCCAATTACAACGGTTTCAAAATGATGATGGGCCGCAAGCCCTTCTTCGGCGACGATATCCAGACCCTCGGCCGCCTCGCCGCCGCAGGCGATGTGGTCGCCCCCGCCGAAGGCAGCGTGGTCACCCGCGACATCAGCGCCGCCTACCTCGCCCGCCTGCTCCAGGATTGGGATGGCGGCGACCGTGCGCTCAACGTGGTCTGGGATTCCGGCAACGGCTCGGCGGGCGACGTGCTGCAACGCCTCGTCAAAGCCCTGCGCGGCAGGCACACCGTGCTCAACGCCGAAATCGACGGCCGGTTCCCCGCCCATCACCCCGATCCCACCGTCCCGAAAAATCTCGAACAACTGGTCACCGCCGTCCGCAAACAGGGGGCCGATATCGGCATCGCCTTCGATGGCGACGCCGACCGCATCGGCATCGTCGACGATACCGGCGAAATCCTCTTCGGCGACCAGTTCCTGATCCTCCTCGCGCGCGACGTGCTGGCAACCCACCCCGGCGCCACCATCATCGCCGACGTCAAGGCGAGCCAGGTCCTGTTCGACCAGATCGAAAAAGCCGGCGGCAAACCCCTGATGTGGAAAACCGGCCACTCCCTGATCAAGTCGAAAATGGCCGAAACCGGTGCCCCGCTCGCGGGCGAAATGTCGGGCCACATCTTCTTCGCCGATAAATGGTACGGGTTCGACGACGCCCTCTACGCTGCCATCCGCGTCCTCAACGCCGTCATCCACAGCGGCAAATCGGTCTCGGCCTTCCGCAAATCCCTGCCCCAGGTCCTCAACACGCCGGAACTCCGGTTCGACTGCGAGGAAAGCCGCAAATTCTCCGTGGTCGCCGAAGTCGCCGAACGCCTCCGCGCCGATGGCGCCACGGTTTCACAAACCGATGGCGTGCGCGTGAACACCGAGGATGGCTGGTGGCTCCTGCGCGCCTCGAACACCCAGGCCGTGCTGGTCGCCCGCGCCGAAGCCGCAACCCCCGCCGGTCTCGCCCGCCTCAAGGCCACGCTGGCCTCGCAACTCGCCGCATCCGGCCTCGCACCCGATTTCTCCGGTGCCAATGCCGGCCACTGATCGATGACGATCGATCGGGCAGTCACCGTCGCGGTCCTGCTGCCCTGCCACAACGAAGCCCTCGCAATCGGCAAGGTGGTGCGCGACTTCCGCGCCGCCCTGCCGGACGCGATCATCTACGTGTTCGACAACAACTCGACCGATGTCACCATCGCGGTCGCATCCGAAGCCGGTGCCGTGGTCCGCCGCGAACCCCAGCAGGGCAAGGGTCACGTCGTCCGCCGCATGTTCCGCGACATCGATGCCGATGTCTACATCATGGCCGATGGCGACGACACGTATGACGCATCCCTCGCCCCCGCTTTGCTCGCCCTCGCCCGCAGCGGCCCGCACGATCTGGTCAACTGCGTCCGCATCGCAACCGGCGACGAAGCCTATCGCGGCGGCCACCGCCTCGGCAACGTCCTGCTCACCGGCGCGGTCCGCACCATCTTCGGCGACCGGGTGCAGGACATGCTATCCGGCTACAAGGTCATGTCCCGCCGCTTCGTCAAATCATTCCCCGCTCTGTCCACCGGGTTCGACATCGAAACCGAACTCGCGGTCCATGCCCTCGAACTCGCGGTCCCGATCGCCCATCTTGAGGGCGAGTATCGCGGCCGCCCCCCCGGCTCGGAAAGCAAGCTCCGCACCTGGCAGGACGGATGGCGCATCCTGATGATGATCCTCAAACTCATCCGCCACGAACGCCCGCTCGCCTTCTTCGGCGGCATCGCCCTCGCCTGCGCCCTGGTCGCGATCCTGCTCGGCATCCCGCTGCTGATCACCTACCTCCACACCGGCCTGGTCCCGCGCCTGCCCACCGCCGTGCTCGCCACCGGCATCGGCCTCGCCGGCCTGCTCAGCCTCACCACCGGCATCATCCTCGACACCGTCACCCGCGGCCGCCGCGAACTCCGCGCCCTCGCCTATCTCGGCCAACCCGCCCCCACCGTCCCCGGCGAGCCGCGGTTTTGAAGCCTGCCCTCAGCGCCCTCGCCTACGACCGTGCCAGTCTGATGAAACCGTGATCGCTGGGCATAGGACGGAAACAGGCCAGGGCTCTGCCCTGGACCCGCCAAAGGCGGAGCCTTTGGAATCCATTCGTTTGAGGTTACAAGGGCTCACCCCCGACGGCGTTGAACCTGACGGACATCGCGCACCGCACCGTTCGCGGCGCTGGTGGTCAACGCCGCATAGGCCTGAAGTGCCGCCGAAACCACGCGATCCCGCCCGACCGGCTGCCACGCCTCCGCGCCCCGCGCCTCCATCGCAACCCGCCGCTCATCGAGGCGCGCCTGATCGAGTACGACATCGATCCGCCGGTTCGGAATATCGATCGCGATGACATCGCCGTCCTCGATCAGCCCGATCGCCCCGCCCTCGGCGGCTTCCGGCGAAATATGCCCGATCGAAAGCCCCGACGTACCCCCGGAGAACCGCCCGTCGGTGATCAGCGCGCAGGCTTTGCCCAACCCTTTCGATTTCAGATACGATGTCGGATACAGCATCTCCTGCATCCCCGGCCCGCCTTTCGGCCCCTCGTAGCGGATCACGACCACATCGCCGGCCACGATTTTGTCACCGAGAATCGCCGCCACCGCGTCATCCTGGCTGGCAAAAATCCGCGCCGGCCCCTTGAACACCAGATTGGCGGCATCGACCCCGGCGGTCTTCACGATCGCCCCGTCGAGCGCGATATTACCATACAGCACGGCCAGCCCGCCATCCTTGCTGAACGCGTGGGGCGCATCGCGGATCACACCCTTGACCCGGTCGGTATCGAGCCCCTCGTAGCGGCGGGACTGGCTGAACGCCTGCGTCGTCCGCACGCCCCCCGGTGCCGCGCTGAACAGCGTCCGCGCCTGTTCGCGCCCGTTCATCACATCCCACAGTTCCACCGCCGCGCCCAAAGTCTTCTCATGCACGGTCGAGCAATCCCGGTGCAGCAACCCGGCCCGGTCCAGCGCGCCGAGCAACCCCATGATCCCGCCCGCCCGATGGACATCCTCCATATGGACATTCGGCACCGAGGGCGAAACCTTGCACAAATTCGGCACCCGGCGCGACAGCCGATCGATGTCCGCCATGGTGAATTCAAGCTCCGCCTCGCGCGCCGCCGCCAGCAGATGCAGCACGGTATTGGTCGATCCGCCCATGGCGATATCGAGCGACATGGCGTTCTCGAAAGCGTCGAAATTCGCAATCGCGCGCGGCAGGACCGAACCATCCTCCTGCTCGTAATACCGCCGCGCCAGATCCACGATCTGCCACCCGGCCTCAACGAACAGGCGTTTGCGGTCGGAATGGGTCGCCAGCAGCGAGCCGTTGCCCGGCAGCGCCAGCCCGAGCGCCTCGGTCAGGCAGTTCATCGAATTGGCGGTGAACATCCCCGAGCACGAACCGCAGGTCGGGCACGCCGAGCGTTCCATCACCGCCGCCTGCTCGTCGGTCTGGGTCGGATCGGCGGCGGCAACCATCGCGGTGATCAGATCGACCGCCTTGGTCGTCCCTTCCGCGACATACTTGCCCGCCTCCATCGGCCCGCCCGAGACGAAGATCGCCGGAATATTCAGCCGCAGCGCCGCCATCAGCATGCCGGGCGTGATCTTGTCGCAATTGGAAATGCACACCAGCGCATCGGCGCAATGGGCATTGACCATGTACTCCACCGAATCCGCGATCAACTCGCGCGAGGGCAGCGAATACAGCATCCCGCCATGCCCCATCGCGATCCCGTCATCGACCGCGATGGTATTGAATTCCTTGGCGACCCCGCCCGCCGCCTCGATCTCGCGCGCCACCAGCTGCCCCATATCCTTGAGGTGCACATGGCCGGGGACGAACTGGGTGAAGGAATTGGCGATCGCGATGATCGGCTTGCCGAAATCCCCATCGCCCATCCCGGTCGCGCGCCAGAGCGCGCGGGCACCGGCCATGTTGCGGCCATGAGTCGAGGTACGGGAACGATAATGCGGCATGATCGTGGTTTCCGGTCGAATGTTTCGAAAATTATAGGCGGATTGCTGTCGTGCCGCTACCGGGGTCGACGCAGGGCTGATCGCCGCAGCCGATCACAAGCGATCGACGACCCCGGCGATCCCATACGCGATAGAGAATTGCCATATTTGACCAATAAAAACCCGCCTCACGTCTGTCGATCCCAACCCGTCCACCCCAAACCCGGTACAAAACCAAATCAAAAAAGTTTTTTGCTTCTTTTTTACAAAAAAGAAGCCGTCCCTTCATCCATCCTTCGCCTCTCCCAGCGCAAACACCCGCAACGCCGAAGCCAGCGCCTCATCCGCGCCGCGCCCTTCGTCGATCGTGCGCACCATCGCGGCCAGCGTCACCTCCCGCCGCGCCGCCGCCGCCTCCAGCGCCGCCCAGAACGCCGGTTCGAGGGCAATGCTGGTCCGGTGTCCCGAAAGCGAGATGCTGCGCTTGATCAGGCTCATTCCCGGCGCGTCAGAATATAGAGCAGCGCGGGCAGGAACACGAAGGTTGCGATCAGCACGGCGAGCAGGCTCAGCAGCAGCAACTCGCCGAGGCTCGCGGTCCCCCGGTCATGCGAGGCCGCGAGCGAGCCGAAGGCGGTGCCGGTGGTCAGCGCCGAGAACAGCACCGCCCGCGCGGTCGCCGAGCCGAGCAGGTTCTTCATTCCCGCCCGCCAGTTCATCACGAAATACACATTGAACGACACACCCACGCCCAGCAGCAGCGGCAGGGCGATGATATTGGCATAATCGAGCGACATCCCGGCCAGCCGCGCAAACAGGGCGGTCAGGAAGGCCGAGAGCGCCAGCGTGAGCACCACCAGCGCCGAATCCCGCGCCGAGCGCAGAAAGATCATCAGAATAACCGCGATCGCCACCGCTCCGAGCGCTGCGGCCTCGCGGAACGCACCGAGAATGGTCTTCGCGGTCGCCACCGTGGTCGCCGCCGGCCCGGCCACCACCGGCACCACTTTCTGCGTCGCGGCGACGAATTTCCACAATCCCGCCGAGGACTGTGCCGCCTTGGTCGGAATCACCTGCACCCGGACCCGCCCATCGGGCAGAAACCAGTCGGCCTTGAGCGCCGGCGGCAGATTTGCAGCCGTGATCGGCTGCGCCGAGAGCGCATCGTTCAATCGCGTCAGTTCACCCGGCAGATATTTCACCAGCGCCGCATTCGTCGCCATCAGCCTTGCATCCGGCATCGCCTTCAGCCGGTCCAGCGCCTGACCGATACCGATCAACGGCGAGGTCTTCGGCAGTTTCGCCGCGACCGTGGCAATCTCCGCCGCCGCCTTCGCCGCCGCCGTCCGCAACCGCGCGGGAGTCACCGCCGGGGGTGTGCCCGCGGCGAGGGACGGGGCCAGAATCCCCTGGGTCTGCTGGATCATCGCGAGTTTCGCGGTCTGGTGGGTCGGAATGAAGGTCGCGCCCGAGATCACCTGCGAGACCTCGGGCAATTTGGCGAATTTCGCGGCCAGCACCCGCGCCTGCGGCAGATCCTTCGCCAACGCATCGACATAGAACGGATTGGTCACCGACTTGCCGAGCAGCGTCTTCAGCGTCCGCATCGCCTCGGTATTCGGATTCTGGGTATCGAGCGGATTGGCGTCGAACCGCACCGTCGCCACGGAAACAATTCCCGCAATCGCGAGGATGCCAAACACGGCGAGCACCGGCCTGCCGTGGCGCTTGAGCACATGATCGCCCCAATCGCCGAGCGGAAACCCGATCCGTTCCACCTCGCCGCGCGGCCGCGTCAATGCCAGCAGGGCGGGCAGCAGCGTGATGGTACAAAAAAACGCGATCAGCATGCCGATCCCGGCAATCTCGCCCAGTTCGGCCACCCCGATGAAGCTGGTCGGCGCGAAGGCGAGAAACCCGCAGGCGGTGGCCACCGAAGCCAGCGCGATCTGCGTTCCCGCCTCGTCCGCCGCCCCCACCATCGCCAGCACCGGATCATCGATCCGCCGCCGCACATCGCGCAGCCGCACACAGAACTGGATCGCGAAATCCACCGCCAGCCCGACGAACAGGATCGCGAACGCCACCGAAATCAGGTTGAGCGTCCCGATCGCCACGGCGGCGAAGCTCAGCGTAAGCCCCAGCCCTGCCACCAGCGTGATCAAAATCGGCACGATCATCCGCCATGACCGCACCGCCAGGATCAACCACAGCGTGATCAGCGACAGGCTGATCACCAGCCCCAGCACCATGCCTTGGGTCAGGCTCGCGAACTGCTCGTCCGATAGCGGGATCTGCCCGGTGTAATTCACCGTCGCACTCCCCGCCTTCACCGAAGGCAGTGTCGCCGCAATCCGCCGCAACGCCGCCGTCGCCGCCCCGCCCGGTTCGAGCGTGCCGTGATCGAGCACGGGGTGGATCAGCACGAAACGCACATCGCCCTGCTGGGCCGAAACGCTCGGCGTCAGCAGCTTCTGCCACGAAATCGGCTTCGGATGCCCCGCCGCCGCCTCATCGAGCGCGGTCCTGAAACTCTTCAACTGCGCATCGTATGGCTTGAGATCGGCCTGCCCCGCGCCCACGCCCACCGCCATCAGGTCGAGCGCCTTGAACAACCCCGCCGCCGAAGGATCGGCCGAAAGCTGGCCGAGAAACGGCTGCGCCGTCACGATCGAATTAAGCAGGCTCGCGAGTTGCGCCTGCGGCAGCAGCAACAGCCCGTCATTGCGATAGAACCGTCCGGTTCCCGGCCGCGATACGTCCTTGAAATTGGTCTTGTCCGCCGCAACGCCCGCCGCCAGCGCCTTCGCCGTCGCATCCGCCCCTTCCGGCGTCTCATTGCGCACCACCGCCACGATCAGATCGTTGAACTGGGGAAACGCCTTGTCGAACACGATCTGCTCCTTGCGCCAGGGCAGATTGCGGGCAAACAGATGATCGGTATTGGTATCGATCCCGAGATGCCCCCGGGCATAGGCCAGTCCCAGCCCGATAACCACCAGATACAGCGCGATCACCGCGAACGCATGCGCGCGGCTGCGTGCCACGAGCGTCATGATCAGTTTACGCATCGAACCATCCCGACATTGCCGCCGCTATATAGGTCCGATCGGAGGATCGCGTAACCGGCCCCTAGCTGCGCACCAGCTCCCGCCCGATCAACCGCGCGGGCGCGGCGAAGCCATGCCGGCGCAGCCCCGCCACCGCCCCGGGATGGATCGCCACCGGATCGTCGTCGCTGATCCAGTCGGTATCCGGCAACGCGCCGCGCAGCACGATCCGGTGATCGAGCGCCGCCGCCGTCAACCGCGCGACCAGCGCATCCGGCAGATCCGCCCGCCCGATCGCAATGGCTCCCGAGCCGATCGTCGCCACCCCGATCCCCTGCCCCGGCAGGCTCGCCTGCGGAATCACGGTCGCCGCCGTCCCCACCACCCTCCGGCGCATCGCATCCTGCTGGCGCCGATCGATCCCGAGCAGATTGAACCCCCCGCGATGCGCCGCCGCCACCAGCGCCGGCAGCGGCGTGATCCCGATAAACGCGCACGCCCCGATCCGCCTTTGCCGCATCAGTTCGATCTGTTCGGCATAAAGCCCGGCGATCGTCAGCCGCGGCGCAATCCCCACCGCCCCCAGCAACGGCCCGGTCAGCACCGCACTCGCCCCGCCCGCCGGCCCGACCCCCACGACCGCCCCCGCGAGATCCTCCAACCGGCGGATCCGTCCCCCGCGCGGCGCAATCACCTGCCAGCTTGCCTGATAGATCGGAAACAGCGCGCGGAACCCGCGCAGCTTCACCCGCCCGGTCCAGGTCGCATCGCCCTGCCAGGCCTGCGCCGCCACCGCCATGGTGGTGAGCCCGAGCTGCGCCGCCCCCTGCTCGACCAGCAGGATATTCGCCGCACTGCCGCCCGAAACACGATAGGACAGCGTCACATGCGCCGCCTGCGCCACGCGCTGGCCCCATTCCGGCCCGTATTCGGCAAATCCACCCCCCGGCTCACCGGTCGCCATGGTCAGCGCGCCGCCGAACGAAATCCCCGCCGCCCCCGCTCGCGTCGCCCCCACACGCGCCGCCTCGGCACTCGCCATCCCGGCATGCCCGAGTCCCGCGCCGATCACACCGCCCATCGCCGCACCGAGCACGCGCCGCCGCCCTTGATTCATTCCCGTTCCTCCTCTTCAGCCGATCGAAACCTTGCCGTGTCCCGTCCCGAATGAGTCACCCGAAATTCGGGCAGAACCATGACGATCCGCTAAATCAGCCGCCGCGCTCGATCCATCGCCGCCAGCAGCGCCGCCCGCACCCCGGGCTCCAACGCCGAATGCCCGGCATCCGCCACCATGGTCAACCGCGCTCCCGGCCACGCCGCCGCAAGATCGAACGCGGTCTGCGGCGGACAGATCATGTCATACCGCCCCTGCACGATCTCGGCGGGCACATGCCGCAACCGGTCCATATGCGCGAGCAACCCGCCTTCGGGCAGGAACAGCCCATGCGCGAAATAATACGCCTCGATCCGCGCGAGCCCGATCGCGGTCCGGTCATGCGCGAAAGCCGCCACCGTCTCGAAACTCGGCAGCAGCGTCGAACACGACCCCTCGTAAACCGACCACGCCCGCGCCGCCGGCCCGTGAACATCCGGGTTCGCATCGCACAGCCGCCGCAGATAACTGCCGAGCAGATCGCCCCGCTCGCCCGGCGGCAGAAAATTCACCAGCGCCGCATGGGCATCGGGAAAAAACTGCGCTATCCCGTGCAGAAACCACTCGACCTCCCCCGGCCGCCCGAGAAAAATCCCCCGCAGCACCATCGCCGCCACCCGCTCCGGATGCGCCTGCCCATAGGCCAGCGCCAGCGTCGACCCCCACGACCCGCCGAACAGCACGAACCGCTCGATCCCGTGAAACTGCCGCAACACCTCGATATCCGCGACCAGATCGCCAGTGGTATTGGCATGCAGCCCGCCCAGCGGCGTCGAACGCCCCGCCCCGCGCTGATCGAAAATCACCACCCGCCACACCGCCGGATCGAAAAACCGCCGATGCACCGAACCCGCCCCCGCGCCCGGCCCGCCATGCAGAAACAGCACCGGCTTGCCGCGCGGATTGCCGACCTGCTCCCAATAAATCACATGCCCGCCGCTCACCGGCAGATACCCGGTCTGATACGGCCCGATCTCCGGGTACAAATCCCCGCGCGGCATCTCAGCCCCCCGTCTCATCCGATCCGCCAAACGCCGCGATCACCCGCGCCACCTGCGCATCGCTCAAATCCGGATGCAGCGGCAACGCCATGATCCGCGTCGCGACATCCTCGGAAACCGGCAACGCCACCCCATCATGCGCCGCCCGATACGCCGGCTGATGATGCAAGGGCCGGGGATAATAAATCGCACTCGGCACCCCCCGCGCCGTCAACCGCGCCTGCGCCGCATCCCGCGCCGCCCCGTCCGCACACAATACCGCATAAATCGCCCAGGCACTCGCCGCCTCCGCCACCCGCGCCGGCACACCCACGCGCCCCGCCAGCCCGGCATCATAAGCGCACGCAATCGCCTCGCGCCGCGCCAGCTCCGCCTCGAACACCTCCAGCTTCGCCAGCAGCACCGCCGCCTGCAAGGTATCGAGCCGCCCGTTCATCCCGATCCGCTGAACATCGTAGCGCGTCGTCCCCTCGCCATGGGTCCGCAAACTCCGGTACAAGGCCGCCCGCTCGGCACTCTCGGTGAACAACGCCCCGCCATCGCCATAAGCCCCGAGCGGCTTGGACGGAAAAAAACTCACCGCCGTCGCATCCGCCTCACGTCCCAGCCGCGCCCCCTCCAGCGCCGCCCCGAACGCCTGGGCGCAATCATCGAGCGTGAACAGCCCCTCTTCCGCCGCAATCGCCCGCAACTCCGGCCACGGCGCCGGCTGCCCGAACAAATCCACCCCGATAATCGCGCGCGGCCGCAGCCCCCGCGTCACCGCATCGCCGATCCGCACCCGCAAATGAACCGGATCGATCTGAAACGTCGCCGGATCGATATCCACGAACACCGGCATCGCCCCCAGCAGCAACGGCACCTCGGCGGTCGCGGTATAGGTGAACGCCGGCAGAAACACCGCATCCCCCGGCCCGATCCCCTCCGCCATCATCGCGATCTGCAACGCATCGGTCCCGGAACTCACGCTCACGCAATGCGCCGCACCGCAAAATGCGGCGAGCCTGCCCTCCAGCTCCGTCACTTCCGGCCCCAGAATGAACTGCCCATGCGCCAGCACCGCATCGATCCGCGCCCGCAACGCCGCCCCCAGCCGCGCCTGCTGCGCCTTCAGGTCGAGGAACGGAATGGGCGGGTCCATGATATCCATGACCCCGGCTTATGAAACGCGCGCCGACAAAGCAAGCCGCCCCTTTGCCCCCACCCCGGTTTTCCGACACAACCGCGCCATGATCCCTGCCCCGCCACCCCTCGCCCTCTACATCCACTGGCCGTTCTGCCTCGCCAAATGCCCCTATTGCGACTTCAACTCCCACGTCCGCGACACCATCCCCCAATCCCGCTTCCGCACCGCGCTCCGCGCCGAACTCGCCTTCGAAGCCGCCCGCCTCAACACCCCCACCCGCCGCCGCCTCGGCTCGATCTTCTTCGGCGGCGGCACCCCGAGCCTGATGGACCCCGAAACCGTCGCCCTCCTGATCGCCGACGCCACCACCCTCTTCATCCCCGCGCCGGACCTCGAAATCACCATCGAAGCCAACCCCACCAGCATCGAGGCCACCCGCTTCCGCGCCTACCGCGCCGCCGGGGTCAACCGCGTCTCGATCGGGGTGCAAAGCCTCGACGACGCCGCCCTCCGCTTCCTCGGCCGCAACCACACCGGCGCCGAAGCCCTCGCAGCGGTCGAACTCGGCCGCGCCATCTTCCCCCGCGCCAGCTTCGACCTGATCTACGCCCGCCCCGGCCAATCCCTCGCCGCCTGGCAATCCGAACTCGGCCGCGCCCTTGCCGTCGGCCTCGACCACCTCTCGCTCTACCAGCTCACCATCGAACCCGGCACCCAGTTCGCCACCCGCCACGCCCGCGCCGAATTCACCCTCCCCGACGACGAGTCCGCCGCCGCCCTCTACGACACCACCGCCGACATCGCGGCAACCTTCGGCCTCGCCGCCTACGAAATCTCGAACTACGCCAAACCCGGCCAGCAATCCCGCCACAACCTCGCCTACTGGCGCTACCAGGACTACGCCGGCATCGGCCCCGGCGCGCACGGACGCATCAGCCTCGGCGAGACAATCCTCGCCACCCGCCGCCACCGCGCCCCCGAGGAATGGGCCAGCCGCGTCGAAACCCACGGCCACGGCACCGTCGAACAAACCGAAATCCCTCCGCCCGACCGTGCCCTCGAAGCCCTCCTGATGGGCCTGCGCCTCACCGAAGGCATCAACCGCGCCAGCTTCGCCGCCCGCACCCAAACCCCGATCGAAACCCTCCTCGACCCCGAAACCCTCACCCGCGCCGAACAGGCGGGCTACCTCACCCTCACCCCCAGCCACCTGACCGCCACACCCGAAGGCCGCAAACGCCTCGACTCCCTCCTCGCCGCCCTGGTCAAGTAACGAAACCACTCTCAACCAAGTCTAGAAAGCGCTTCTTTTTTGTAAAAAAGAAGCAAAAAACTTTTTTTGATCTAGGTTCGTGCCGCTTGAGATTTTTGCGCGATTTAATCGGAAATCGAACGCCGAAGGACAACCTCCGCGCGCTTGCTTGATTTGTAGCTGGAAATTAACTTAATAATTAACATAAATCCACTCATTCAGGCGACGGATTGAATAGGTATGCTGATGATTGCAGGCATTGGCGCATTTATGATCGACAGCCCGAACATCGCATCCGCAGGATATCTCTGACCCATGGGCGGCCTGTTCATCACCACCCATCCCGATCCGGTCCAGCGCCGACGCCACGCCGAAACCGCCCGCCCCCATTTCGCCCGCGCAGGCCTTACCGGCCCAGTCACGCTCGACACCGGCTCCCTCCTGATCGAAGCCTATCCAAAGTATCGTCGGCCCTCCCCGGCTCTCGTTCATCTCGAAGATGGCGATTTTGCCATCGCGATCGGAACATTTCTCTTCCAGGGCCATCACAGCACGGAAGCGCTGCGCCGCTACCTCGCCGACCCCGCCGCCAAGCCCGACGATTGCCGCGGCGCATACCTGTTGCTGATCAACCGGCAGCGCCGCATCACCCTGCAAGCCGATGCCCACGGCACCTACGAATGCTACCTCGACCACACCCGAACCCTGTTCAGCACCGCCTTCCTCGCCCTGGCCGCCTGCCTGCCCCGCCGCACCCTGCGCCCCGCCGAATGCCTCGAATACGTGGTCGGCGGCGTCACCCTCGGCACCGGCACCCCCCTCGCCGAAATCGACCGTCTCGATCTCGGCGAAACCATCGACTTCGCCGATACCAGCCGCCGTCATATCGTCCGCCCCCGCCTCGTAGAGCCGGAACGCCCCGCCCCGATCGAGGAACTGATCGAACGCAGCCTCGCCAGCCTGCGTGCCACCATGACCGCTTACGCTGCCGCCTTCGACAAACGGATCCGCATCAGTTTCTCCGGCGGCTACGACAGCCGACTGCTATTCGCCCTCGCCCGCGATTGCGGTGTCGACCCCGAACTGTTCGTCTACGGTTCCGCAGCATCGCCGGATGTCCGGCACGCCGCCGCCCTTGCCCGCTCCGAGGGCGCCCGGTTCGAGCATATCGATAAATTGCTGATCCGTCCGGTCACTCTCGATCTCTTTCCGGAAATGCTCAACGCCAGTTACGAAATGAACGATGCCTTCTCCCAATACTGGATGTTCTGCTCGGATTCCGAAAACTACGCCCGGATCGACCGTTGCTCCGGCGACGGCGTGATAATGAATGGCGGTGGCGGCGAAGTCTTCCGCAATTTCTTCAAGTTCCGCGGCCAATCGATGAGCGTTCGCCGCTTCATCCACGCCTTCCTCAGCAGCTACGATCCCGGTATTCTCCGCCACCCCGGTCTTCGCGCGGCGTACGATGCCAATCTGAGCCGCAAAATCACAGACCTGTTCGATCTCGCCCGGCCTGTCCTCGATCGCGCGCACGTCCAAAGCCTCTACCCCCACCTGCGCTGCCGGTCCTGGTTCGGACGCGATACCAGTCTCGATCTCCGCTTCGGTGACCGCGCAACCCCCTACCTCGAACCCACCATAGCCCGCGCCGCGCTCCAAATTCCGCTGGGGTGGAAGCAATTCGGCATCTTTCAGGGCCGTCTTATCAAGGCATTATCTCCCTCGATCGCGCGGCACATGTCCTCACACGGCTATCCGTTCGACCGCGATCCTCCGTGGCGCGCCCGTCTCGGCGACCTTCGCCTGTTCGCCCAACCACTCGCCACCCGGCGACACAATGCGGCATTGAAACAAAAATTCGCGAGATCGAACGAAAGACCAAAGGAGCTATCGAAAACCTTCATTGAATCTGTCATGAACATCTCGTGTCCAAACATGTCCTCAATGTTCGATATCTCCAAAATAACAGAGCATGCGCAATATCAGAGAGTTATGATCCTCGAATACATGATGCAAAAATTAGATTGATCAATGAAATTTTATTTTAATTCCATTTATAAATATTCAGCTTCATGATCTTCCCGTCATCCATCGATCACGACAGATCATCATCCTGTCAGGCTCGGGGTTGGGATCGTTCATCATGGGCATGATCGGCGCCATCCGCCACCAGATCACCCGCCGCCGTCTCGCCCGGCCACTCGGCTTCATCCACATCCCCAAAGCCGGCGGCACCGGCATGCTCGCCCATCTCGACGCCACGCTGCGCCCCAAATCCAGCGTCTACTGGCTCGACCGTTCGCAATTCGGCGCCTTCACCGATTTTTCGAGCATGGACCCCGGCATGGCCGCCGGCGTGATCGACCGCACGCCCGCAACCCCCGCCACTGCCGACATCATCGCCGGCCACATCGCGCCCTCGACCCTTCGCGCTCGCTCCCCCGGAGCCCTGCCGGTCACCATCCTCCGCCTGCCCACCGCCCGCCTGCTCTCGCACTGGCTCTACTGGCGCGGCTACGACGATGAACGCCTGCGCGCCTTCGGAGCCTGGGGTCAGCATATCGCCCTGTCCCGCCTCGATCTCGCCGAATTCCTCAGCGCCCCCGCCATTGCCTGCCAGACCGACAATCTGATCCTGCGCATGCTCCTCTGGCCCCATCCCCTCATCCCCGAAGCCGGTTTCATCGACCCCGCGCACGATGAAACCCTCCTCGCCGCAGCCCACCAAACCCTCGCCGGCTTCGCCCATGTCGGCGTCGTCGAAAACCCCGATCTCGCGGCGAACCTCGATGCCTGGCTGAGCCGCACCTACGGCATCTCGATCTGGTCCCGCCTCCGCGCCGCCATCCCCGACCATGCCGAACCCAAACTCAACACCGCCCGCAAACTCGCCCGCCCGCTGCAAACCCCGCTCGCCGACCAACTCGCCGGCCCCGGCGGCCAACACCTCGCCGCCAGCTCCCGCCTCGACCTCAAACTCTGGCAAACCACCGTCGCCCGCACCCTGCCGGGCCAATCCCCCGATCCACTCATGATCACCACCTTCGACCGCCTGATCTCCCGCTACAATCAGCTCTGAACCCCAGCCCAGCCGATCAGCATGAACAAACCGACCTCGATCTATCTCGATCTCGTCCGCTTCACCGCAGCCGTCACCGTGTTCTTCGGTCACGTATCCGGCAGTCGTCTCACCGGCGGATTGTTCTGGCAGATGGGGCCTTACGGTCCCGAAGCCGTCGACGTCTTTTTCGTTCTGTCGGGCTTCGTCATCGCCTACGTCTACGATACGCGTGAACACAGCCTCACCGACTACGCGGTCAGCCGCTTCGCACGTATCTACTCCGTCGCGATTCCCGCCCTGATCGTTACCTTCATCCTCGATGCGATCGGACGCATCACAAGCCCTGGCCTCTACAGCGAATCATGGCACTATGTCTGGCACGGCAGAATTTCCCAGATCCTGCATGCCGTCACCTTCACCAACCAGATCTGGCTCAACAATCTCCCGCCCGGATCGGATTTTCCGTTCTGGTCGCTCGGCTTCGAGGTCTGGTATTACGTGATATTCGGCGTGGCGATGTTCACCGCGAAATCATGGCGTATTCCGGCAGTCCTGTCGGTCCTGCTGATCATGGGCCCCAAAGTCGCGGCGATGTTCCCGATCTGGCTGATGGGCGTCGCAGCCTATCATCTCTGCAAACGAATCGAATTTTCCGTCCGGCTCGGCGCGACCCTGTGCCTCGGCGCCATCGCCGCCTGGATCGCCTATGAAGTCTATGTCCGGCATTCCGGTCGTCCGATCGGCCCGAACTGGATCGGTCGCCCGCCGATCATCCAGGATTACATCATCGGAACTCTGTTCACGATCCACCTGATCGGCTTTCGAACCATTTCCCACATCCCGGGCCCGCTCCTGCTCCGCCTCGCCGGCCCGATCCGCTGGATCGCCGGTGCAACCCTGACACTCTATCTTTTCCACCTGCCGCTCGCCCAGTTCATCGCCGCCGAATCGCCCTGGTCCTCCCACACATGGCAAACCCGTACGATGGTCTATCTCAGCGTCCCGGTGCTCGTGTTCATCATCGCGCACTTCACCGAGCGTCGAAAAGACATCTGGCGTCATGGCTTCCAGACCCTGTTCGCACGTTTCCAACGCCCGGTCGCCCTGTGAGCCGCGCCGTGGCATACGTGCGCATGCCCCCCACCCGGAAACCCTCCGCCCTCGTCATCCTCTCCGGCGGCGGATTCACCTTTGAGACCAAATGCCTGCTCGCGTCCATCGGCGGGGATTTCCGTTTCGTCTATCTCGCAACCGAATACTGGGGCACCCTCGGAACCATCCTGTGATCCTCGTGACGACCGGCACAACCATGCCCTTCGATGAACTCCTCATCGAAATCAACCGGCATTCCCCGCGCTGGTGACGTCATTCGGAGGGTGATCGGTTGAGGAAGGCCAGGGAAGCGGTTCTTTTTTGCAAAAACGAACCAAAAAACTCTCTTGAATCTAGGCCCGTGCCGGTGAAAACGCCCGTGCCCCAGAGGAGCGAAAGTTTTTGTGCACCTTTTTTCAAAAAAGTAGCCCTTCTTCCCTTCACTCCGCTTTCTCACCCCCCCCCCCATGTGATTATTAGCCTGCGTGTCCAGCACCGCGCCACCTCACCCCATTGATGCCGCCGCTGTCATCGGCAAGCTTATCCAGATCCTTCAGGATCTTCTGGCCGTCCTCGCGCACAAGCATCCCGGGCTGAACTTCGCCTGCCGGCACCTCGATTCCTTCATCACCCAACTCGCCGACCTCACCTTCCCGCGCCCGTCCGAGCCGATCGCGCCCGTGCGGACGCTGATCTGCACCGCAGCATCACCTCCGACGCGCGCCATCCGACCCGTGCGACGGCGGAATCGTCCCTGCGCCGCGCCCGGCGCAAGCGCGATCCCGCCACGCTGCCTCACATCCCCATCATTCGCCCCCTGGCATCAGCCGCCAATCGGCCCTCCGCCGAAAAATTCCCCGACACAAGCCAGCGAACACGCACGCCCATATAGTTACGATATCATAACAATATCCGGCCAGTCCCGCCCGGACCGCCAGCAGGACACAGGCCTGCACCGAAGCATCTGGAAATCATGGCACCATACCTGCCATTGGTGGCCGATGGAGAGCGAACCCCACATCACGCGCGGCACCGCCGCGTTCCGGCGCACCAATCTTGCGATGTTCGCGGCAGGATTCGCGACCTTCGCCCTGATGTACTGCGTCCAGCCGCTGCTGCCGGTCTTCGCCACCGATTTCCACGTCTCGCCGCTCGTCTCAAGTTTCGCCCTGTCGCTCACCACCTTCACCCTCGCCGGCGCGCTGCTGATCGCCAGTGCGCTCTCCGAGGTCTGGGGCCGCAAGCCGATGATGGTCGCCTCGATCCTCGGTGCGGCGGTCCTCACCATGATCTCGGCGGCAATCCCGCACTGGGGGTGGTTCCTGGTCATGCGCGCCGCGATCGGGCTGGCCCTCTCCGGCCTCCCGGCAGTGGCGATGGGATATCTGGCGGAGGAAATCGACCCGAAATCGATCGGCCTTGCCATGGGATTATATGTCGGCGGCAGCGGCTTCGGCGGCATGACCGGGCGGCTGCTCACGGGAATTCTCGCGGATGGCTTCGGCTGGCGCCGGGCCACCGCCACGATCGGCGTGGTCGGGCTGGTCTCGGGCCTGATCTTCCTGCGCAGCCTGCCGCCCTCGCGTCATTTCACCCGCCGCAGCTTCGCCCTCGGCTCCCTGGCCCGCGCCTACCGCGCCCATCTGGCCGATCCCGCCCTGCGCCTTCTGTTCGCGGAAGCCTTCCTCATCATGGGCGGGTTCGTCACCGTTTATAACTACATCACCTTCCGCCTGCTCGCCCCGCCGTTCAACCTGTCGCAGACCCTCGTGGGGCTGATTTTCGCGGTCTATCTCGTCGGCGTCGCAAGCTCGGCATGGATGGGCCACCTCGCCAGCCGCTTCGGCCGGTCGCGTATGCTGCCGCTCGGGATCGCGATCGAACTGACCGGCGCGGTGGTCACGCTGTCGGGCTCGCTCCCGCTCATCGTGCTGGGCATAGCATTGGTCACCTTCGGCTTTTTCGCGAGCCACTCGGTCGCCAGTTCATGGGTCGGTGCCCAGGCCAAAGGTGCGAGGGCACAGGCCGCGGCCCTCTATCTGTTCCTCTATTACATGGGGTCGAGCGTCACCGGCTCGGTCGGCGGCCTCGCCTGGAGCGCAGGCGGCTGGGTCGGCGTGGTCGGCATGATCGTGATCCTGCTGGCAATCGGTCTGGTGCTCGCCCGGCGCCTGGCAAACTTGCCATCCGCCGCGCCGGGGATCATTTAAGCATCATGGCATACGTGGCACGACGGGAGAGCAGGTGATGGACGGCGCGGCCGAAGATCGGCAGATCACAATTCATACCAAGGCGGATTTCGCCCCGATGCGCGAAGCCGGCGCACTTGCCGCCGAGGTGCTCGACATGATCGGCCCGCACGTCCGCCCCGGCATCACCACGGGCGAACTCGACACGATCTGCCATGAATATATCCTCGCCCACAACGCGATCCCGGCACCGCTGAATTATCGCGGCTTTCCGAAATCGACCTGCATTTCGATCAACCACGTGGTCTGCCACGGCATCCCCGGCGACCGCGCATTGATGGACGGCGATGTTCTGAACATCGACATCACCGTGATCCTGAACGGCTGGCACGGCGATTCCAGCCGCATGTACGTCGCCGGCACGGCCTCGACCAAGGCAAAGCGCCTGATCGACGTGACCTACGAATCCCTGTTGCGCGGCATCGCGGCGGCCAAACCGGGCAACCGCTTCGGCGATATCGGCCACGCGATCCAGACCTATGTGGAATCCCAGCGCTTCACGGTCGTGCGCGATTTCTGCGGCCACGGCATCGGCCAGCGTTTCCACGCCGCCCCCAACGTGCTGCATTTCGGCCGCAAGGGCGACGGACCTTTGCTGCGCCCCGGCATGTTCTTCACCATCGAACCCATGGTCAACGCCGGTCGCCCCGAGGTCAAGATCCTCGACGATGGCTGGACCGCAGTCACCCGCGACCGCAGCCTCTCGGCCCAGTTCGAGCACATGATCGGCATCACCGAAACCGGCTGCGAAGTCTTCACCCTCGCCGCCGGTGAACGTATCCCCACGACCTGATCGCTTTCCAAACCACACCGAATATGACAATCTTGGCGTGTGGCAAAAGCAGACAAAACACGTAAACCGGGAGACATCCAGCTCGATCTGGGCCCCGAACCCGCCATCGAACCTCACCCCCCGGAGGTTCACGGCGCGGAGGGACATCGCGCCCGGCTGCGCACCCGGCTGCTGAAAGCCGGGCCGGAGTCTCTGGCCGATCACGAAGTGCTCGAAATGATGCTCTTCCTCGCCCTTCCCCGGCGCGACACCAAGCCGATCGCCCGCGCTCTGGTGACGCGCTTCGGCTCCTACGCCCAGGCGATCGCCGCACCGGTCGCCGAACTCCTGACCGTCGAGGGCCTCGGCGAATCCGGTGCCGCCGCCCTGAAAATCGTCCAGGCCGCCGCCCTCCGCCTGGTCAAAGCCGAGGTGATCTATCGCCCGGTCCTCAATCACTGGGACCGGCTGATCGAATACCTTACCGCCGTCCTCGCCCGCGAGCGGATCGAGCAGACCCGGGTGCTCTTCCTTGACCATCGCAACCGCCTGATCGCCGATGAGGTCCAGTCGAGCGGCACCGTGAACCACACCCCGGTCTATCCGCGCGAACTGGTCAAACGCGCCCTCGAACATCACGCCACCGCGATCATCCTGGTCCATAACCACCCGAGCGGCGATCCCACCCCCTCGCAGGAGGACATCGCAATGACCCGCGAAATCAAGCAGGCTGCCAGCACCCTGTCGATCGTGCTGCACGACCACGTGATCATCGGCAACGGCAAATGGGTCAGCCTCAAAAGGCTCGGCCTGCTATGAACCCCAGCCGGTCAGGATACCGAGATGCAGCGCCACAAGCAGCCGCCCGCCGCTCATCATCGAAGCCAGCGCCATCGGCACCATCTCGCGCGGCGGAATCGTCCGCGACCGCGCGATGGTCGCATTGGTCTCCCCGGCATCGCGCAGATCGCACAGCAGGGCCATCGGGTTGGCATACTCGAACTCCACGATCTCCCGTTCCGCGACCGGCAGCGCGAATCCCGCCCGTTGCAGCAGCCCCGCGCAATCGGATAATTCGGGAAACGGCGACACCCGCGGCGCGGCACCGCCGGTCAGCGCCGCCTCCGCCTCGATCAGCGCTGCCCGCAGATTACCCAGCGTCCCCAGCAACGGCAGGCTGGCGATGAACAACCCCTCCGGCGTCAGCGCCCGGCGCAACTGGATCAGCGCCCCCGGCAGATCGTTGACCCAATGCAGCGACAGATGCGCCACGATCAGATCGAATCGCGCCGCCCCGAACGGCAGAAACTCCTCATCCGCCACGATCGCGGGTCCACCCGCCACCGCCGCCATGGCCGGGGCGAGATCGGTCGATATCACCTCAATCCCCCGCGCGGCCAGCAACGGCGCCACCACCCCCCGCCCGCCGATTTCCAGAGCGCGCGTGAAGTGCCGGCCCGTATCATCGAGCCGGTCGAGCACGCGAACGGCGAGATCCTCAAGCACCGGCGCGACCGCCCCCCGCCGCGCCGCCGCCCGGGTCCGATGCGCCGCCACCGCCGCACGATCGAACATCATCATACCCTGCCCGCTCATCATCATGGTTGTGCCGCAGCAGATCATTCGGGGATACCCCCGGCGATGCTGAAAACCCTGCTGCGCGTGACGATCGAGACCCTCCTGCCCTCCCAGTGCCTCGCCTGCACCGAACCGGCCAGCGGTCCCGGCCAGCTCTGCGGAGCCTGTTTCGCCGGGCTCGATTTCATCACCGCACCCTTCTGCAGCCATTGCGGCCTGCCTCTGGCCGAGCCCGCGCCGCTCTGCACCAGTTGCGACTGGGCGCCTCCCGCGTTTCGTGCCGCCCGGGCCGCCTTTCGCTACGGGCCGGTCGCAAAGCGGATCGTGCTGCCCTTCAAATACGCGGATCGGCCGGAAGCCGCCGGCGGCCTCGCGCGGCTTCTGCTCCGGCCCGGAGCCGATCTGCTCGCCTCGGCGGACCTGCTTGTGCCGGTGCCACTGCATCGCCGCCGCCTCGCCAGCCGGGGTTATAATCAGGCCGGCGAACTCGCCCGCGCCCTCGGCCGGCTGGCCGAAAAGCCGGTTGCGATCGATGCGCTGATCCGCACCCGCGCCACCCGCGCTCTCGCCGAACTCGATCAGCACGACCGTGAACTCGCACTTCGCGGCGCAATCGCAATCCGGCCGGGGCGTGAGTCCGTGGTCGCCGGCAAATCGATCCTGCTGATCGATGACATCCTGACGTCATGCATCACCGCCTCGACCTGTGCGGACATCCTGTATCGCACCGGCGCGGCGGCGGTGGACGTGCTGGCGCTGGCACGCGTGGCGGATGCCGAGACGAGGGACGCCGATTAAGCTTTCCTCAACACTCTTGAGTTATTATCGCGCTCGCGTATGTGAATGAACTCATGGCCAAAGTCGAAATATACACCCAGTTCTTCTGCCCGTTCTGCACCCGCGCCGTGAAGCTGTTGCGGGACAAGGGGGTCAGTTTCACCGAGATCGACGCGCCCCACGGCTCCGCCGCCCGGCGGGAAGCCACTGCGCGCTCGGGTGGCGGAACCACCATGCCGCAAATTTTTATCGATAACGTCGCAATCGGCGGCTGCACCGAATTGCTTGCCCTCGATCGGGCCGGCAAGCTCGATCCGCTCCTGGTCACATCAGGCTGATCGGCGCGCATGATCCATTATCAGTTGCGCTGCGCCGCCGATCACGAGTTCGACGGCTGGTTCAAGAGCAGTTCCCATTTCGAGGATCAGGCCGCGCGCGGCCTGCTGGAATGCCCCCGCTGCGGCGATCGCGGCGTCAGCCGGGCGATGATGGCTCCGCGGATCGGCGGCAAATCGCGCAAGCGGCACGCCGAGCCGGTCGATGCGACGCCTGCGGCCCCGCCTCCACCCGTGATCGACCAGAGCGGTGCCCCCGCGCCGCCCGAAACTGCGGTGGCCGGGCGGATGCCGGCTGAAATGCGCGCCCTCCTCGCACGGGTCCGCCGGGAGGTCGAGGAACGCTGCGATTACGTCGGGCCGAAATTCGCGGACGAAGCCCGCCGGATCCATGACGGCTCGGCTCCAGCGCGCGGCATCTATGGGGAGACGACCGAGGCCGAAGCCGAAGCCCTTGCCGAAGACGGAATCGAGGTCGGTCGGATCCCCTGGGTGCCTCTGGCGGATAGTTGAGCCGCTCCGCACGATACCGCCGCGGGCTCAAGGCGTTGTGACCGGGAATTCTGCCCGCCTGTCATCATATCCGTTCCGGAGGATGCGATGCGCGGATTGATCCTGCTGCTGCTCGTCATGGTTGCTCTTGGCGGTTGTGCGCTGGAACCACAGCTCCCAGCCACCGGCTATCTGCCGTTCAGCACCTTCCGCAATTCGATCGTCGGCGAAGACCCGGCGATCGAGGCGATGAACGCGGCGACCTACGCCTTCGCCCACCCCGCCGCGATGCAGGGACATCCCGCGCGGATGGCGATCGCGATCGCCTCGCTCGATGCAATGGCCGGTCAGTTCGCGACCGGAGCACGGTGGGTGGGCATGAATTCACTGGCCCGCCAGCAGATGCTTCAGGCGCGGTCGGCGGTGCGGCGGACCATGGGGATCGCGCCCGGAACCTCATCGCAAATCGTGGTTGACGCGCTGGTCGGTGCGGCGCAGCAGATCAGGCGCGGCAATATCGCCGGGGCAAACCTCGCCCTGAGCAGCCCCGGCTTCACCGCGAGTCCCGCAGCGAGCCTTCAATTGCTCGCCCATTTCCCGGCAGTGCCGATCGCCAACCACGCGACGAATTTCGCGAGCCAGTATCTTTACCCCGATGGCGGGGCCTTCAACGGATTCCGCTCATAGGCGGGTGCCTGCGCGTCCGGCCCGACGCGCAGGGGATATGATCGATTACTCCGCCAGCACGCGCAGCGGTTCTGCCGGTTCCATCGGGACCGGCAGAAATTTCGCAAAGTCGCGCGGCACGATCATCCAGAACCGTCCGAGCGTGCGGTCCCAGTCGGTCAGCAGTGCCTCGGCATAGCGGCTCTGGGTTTCCTGGACGTGTTCGCGCACCAGATTCCGCAATTCGTCGGCCCAGTAGGGTTCGGTCACCCGCGCCCATGACAGGGTTTCCGGGTTGATACGCCGTTCGAAATCATCATCGGCGTCGTAGACGAAGGCGACCCCGCCGGTGAAGCCTGCGCCGAAATTATCCCCGGTCGCGCCGAGAATGACCACGGTGCCGCCGGTCATGTATTCGCAGGCGTTCGAGCCCGATCCTTCGACCACGGTGTTCGCGCCGGAATTACGCACCGCGAACCGCTCGCCCGCCTGCCCCGCCGCGAACAGCTTGCCGGCGGTCGCACCATAGAGACAGGTATTGCCGATGATGGTGTTCTCGTTGCTGATCATGTTCGAGGAGGGCGCCGGGCGCACCACGATCGTCGCGCCCGACAGGCCCTTGCCGACATAGTCGTTGGCGTCGCCGAACACTTCGAGTTTGAGCCCCTTGACCGCAAACGCGCCGAGCGACTGGCCGGCGGCACCGCGCAGCCTGACCGTGACGTGATCCGGCTTGAGGTCCATCCCCTTCATGCTCCGCACGATGCGCGATGAGAATTTGGTGCCGATCGCGCGGTGAGTGTTGCGGATGCCGTATTGCAGCTGCATTTTTTCGCCGCGCTCGAAGAACGGCCCGGCATCCGCGATCATCTGGGCATCGAGGGTTTCCGGGACCTCGTTGCGGCCTTCGAGCGTGCAGTAGCGCGCATGCGGGCCGGGGTCGGCCTGGGCCAGGATCGCGTTGAGATCGAGATCGTCGAGGATCTCCGATCCGCGCGAGACCTGATGCAAATAATCGGTCCGCCCGATCACATCGGCCAGATGACGAACCCCGAGCGAGGCGAGGATGTGGCGGACATCCTCGGCCACGAAGGAGAACAGGTTGATGACTTTCTCGGGACTACCCTCGAATTTCGCCCGCAGCGCCTCGTCCTGGGTGCAGACGCCGACCGGGCAGGTGTTGGAATGGCATTGGCGCACCATGATGCAGCCCATCGCGACGAGGGAGGCGGTGCCGATGCCGAATTCCTCGGCCCCGAGCATGGCGGCGATCACGACATCGCGGCCGGTCTTGATGCCGCCATCGGTGCGCAGCCGGACCTTGTGGCGGAGCCGGTTGAGCATCAGCACCTGATGCGCTTCCGACAGACCCATTTCCCACGGCAATCCGGCATATTTGATCGAGCTTTGCGGGCTCGCGCCGGTGCCGCCGGAATGGCCGGAAATCAGGATCGCATCGGCCTTGGCCTTGGCCACCCCGGCGGCGATCGTACCGATACCGGAACGCGATACCAGCTTCACGCAGACGCTCGCCTGCGGGTTGATCTGCTTGAGATCATAAATAAGCTGAGCCAGATCCTCGATCGAATAGATATCGTGATGCGGCGGCGGGCTGATCAGCATGACGCCGGGGGTGGCGTGGCGCAATTTGGCAATCAGGCCGGTCACCTTGAAGCCGGGCAACTGGCCGCCCTCGCCCGGTTTGGCCCCCTGCGCCACCTTGATCTCGATCTCGCGGCAGTTGTTGAGGTATTCCGCGGTGACGCCGAAACGGCCCGAGGCGATCTGCTTGATCGCGGAGGAGGCATTGTCGCCATTAGCGCGCGGCTTCGAGCGCTCGGCATCTTCCCCGCCTTCACCGCTATCCGAGCGCGCGCCGATCCGGTTCATCGCGATCGAGAGCGTCTCGTGCGCTTCGGGCGAGAGCGCGCCGAGCGAAATGCCGGGTGCGAGCAGGCGTTTTCTGATTTCGGTGATGCTTTCCACTTCATCGACCGGGATCGGTGTCAGTCCCTCGCGGCGGAAATCGAGCAGGTCGCGCAGGGCGACCGGGGCCTGGCTGTGGACCGCATCGGCGTATTTTTTGTAGAGCGTGTAACTATCGGTCGCGACCGCGGTTTGCAGCATGTGGACCATGCCGCCGTCGAAGGCATGGGTCTCGCCCTGACGGCGCAGGCGATAGACGCCGCCGACCGGCAGGGTCACCGCATCGGAATCCCAGGCGGTGGCATGAAGTTCGAGCAGCTTGTGCGCGATACCGGGCAGGCCGATGCCGGAAATCCGCGAGAGCATGCCGGGGAAAAACTCCGCCACCAATGCGCGCGATAAGCCGATCGCCTCGAAGTTATAGCCGCCGCGATAGGACGAGATCACCGAGATGCCGAGCTTGGACATCACCTTGAGCAGCCCCTTGCTGACGGCCTTTTTGTAGCGCCCGACGCAATCTTTCAGCGAGAGTGTGCCGAACAGGCCGCGCCGGTGGCGATCCGCGATGCTTTCCTGCGCGAGATAGGCATTGATCGTGGTGGCACCGACGCCGATCAGCACAGCGAAATAATGCACGTCCATGCACTCGGCGGCCCGCACGTTCAGGCTGGTGAAGGTGCGCAGCGATTGCCGGACCAGATGGGTATGCACAGCACCGGTCGCGAGGATCATCGGGATCGGGGCGTGGGCTTCGTCGAAGGTTTCGTCAGTTAGAATAACATGGGTGCGTCCGGCGCGCACGCCTTCCTCGGCCTCGCGCCGGATCCGTTCGATCGCGGCGCGCAACCCGGCCTCGCCGGTCGCGACCGGGAAGGTGCAGTTCACCACGCAGGCATTCGCCCCCATGGTCCGGCGCATCGCATCGAACTCGGCGGTCGATAAAACCGGGCTGTCGAGCTGCAACAGATCGCATTGGTCGGAATCTTCGTCGAGCACGTTGCCGAGATTGCCGAGGCGGGTTTTCAGCGACATCACCCGGCCTTCGCGCAGGCTGTCGATCGCGGGGTTGGTCACCTGCGAGAAGTTCTGGCGGAAATAGTTTTGCAAGCCGCGATAACGCTCCGAGAGCACCGCGATTGGCGTATCATCGCCCATCGAGCCGGTTGCCTCGCTGGCATCCTCGACCATCGGATGCAGGATCAGTTCGAGCTCTTCGAGCGTGTAGCCCACCCCGAGCTGGCGGCGGCGCAGCGCCTCGCCGGTGAACAGAACCGGCTCCGGCGCATCGGTTTTGACGATATGGTCGATCACGGTGATCCGCTTGGTCCAGGCGCCGAAATCCTGGCGCGCCGCCAGCATGTCCATCAGTTCCGGGTAGTGGTAGAACCGGCCATTGGCCAGATCGACCGCGATGGTCTCGCCCGGCCCGACATGGCCGCGCTCGATGATGCGCATTTCATCGAGTTTCACCATGCCGGTTTCCGAACCGACGATCAGGAGGTCGTCGCTGGTCTTGGTGAAGCGCAGGGGCCGGAGGCCGTTGCGGTCGAGCCCGGCGATCACGAATTTTCCGTCTGTCGCGGTGATCGCGGCTGGTCCGTCCCACGGCTCCATCACGGCGTTGCAATAGGAGATCAGATCACGATGGGCGGCTTTCATCGCGGCGTCGCCGCTGAGAGCCGGCGGAATCATCAGGGTCTTTGCCATCGGCGCATCGCGGCCGCCGTGGATCAGCAATTCGAACACGGCATCGAGCGTTGCGGTATCCGAACTTCCGGCCTGGATCACCGGCTTGATGTCGTCGAGATGATTGTTGAGCACAGTGGCGGACAGGCGCGTTTCGTGGCTCTTCATCCAGTTGACGTTGCCGGCCAGCGTGTTGATTTCGCCGTTATGCGCGAGGGTGCGGAACGGCTGGGCCAGACGCCAGGTCGGGAAGGTGTTGGTGGAATAGCGCTGGTGGTAGATCGCAAAGCGCGAGATGAACCGCTCGTCGAGCAGATCGGGATAAAACTCGGTGAGGCTCTGGGCGAGGAACATGCCCTTGTAGATGATCGAACGGCACGACAGCGAGCAGATATAGAGTTCGGGGATCTGTGCCGCGATCGCGGCTTTTTCGATCCGGCGGCGAATGATGTAGAGATCGCGCTCGTAATCCGCCTCGTCCTTGCCCAGCGCGTTCCAGATCATGATCTGTTCGATTTCGGGACGGGTTGCGTTGGCTTTTTCACCGATGCACGCAACGTCGATCGGCACCTGGCGCCAGCCATAGATGCGGTAGCCGAAGTTCAGGATCTCGGTTTCGATGATCTGGCGGCAGCGCTCCTGCGCCGAGAGATCGGTTTTGGGCAGGAATACCATGCCGACCGCGATCGGGCCCTGGCGCATCCGGTCGCCGCCGCGCTCTACTGCATCGGCGAAGAAATCCTGTGGAATTTCCACGTGAATCCCGGCACCGTCGCCGGTTTTGCCATCGGCGTCCACCGCACCGCGATGCCACACCGCCTTCAGCGCGTTGATCCCGGCGACCACCACGTCGCGGCGCTTGCGACCATCGAGGGCGGCGATCAGGCCCACGCCGCAATTATCGTGCTCCTGCGAGGGGTGATAGCTGCCGGAGAGTGTCGCGACGTTGCTTTGCCATGCGGCGAGGAATTCGGCGGCGGTTTCATCGGTCATGATCTTCACTCCGCTGCGGTCGCGAACGACTCGCGCTGTTCGAGATATTTATGCATGGCGGCGGCGGCGTCGCGCCCGTCCTTGATCGCCCAGACCACGAGGCTTGCCCCGCGCACGATGTCGCCGGCCGCAAAGACGCCGGGCAGCGCGGTCATGAAATCCTTCGATCCCACCTTGAGGGTTCCCCAGCGTGTCAGAGCGAGGCCGGGTTCGTTGAAGGCGCCGGGCAGGTCTTCGGGATCGAAGCCAAGCGCCTTGATGACCAGATCCGCCTCGATCGTGAAGGACGATCCGGCGACCGGCTCGACGATCTGCCGCCCCGAGGCATCGGCGAGGCCGAGGCGCATCCGCACCGCCCGCACCGCTGTGACATGATCCTCACCGAGAAACGCTTCGGGGGCGGCGAGCCAGGTGAACTCGATCCCCTCGTCCCTGGCATTGGTCACTTCGCGCATCGATCCCGGCATGTTCGCCCGGTCGCGCCGGTACAGGCAGGTGACCGAGGCGGCATCCTGGCGGATCGCGGTGCGCACGCAATCCATCGCGGTATCGCCGCCGCCGATCACCACGACCCGCTTGCCCGCCGCGTTCAGCAGTCCGGACTCGAAATCGGGCACGTCATCGCCCAGACCTTTGCGGTTCGAGGCGATCAGGTAGTCGAGCGCCGGCACGATGCCCGCGAGGCTCGACCCCGGAGCGGCGATTTCGCGCGCCTTGTAGACCCCCGTCGCGATCAGCACCGCCGCGTGACGGCCGCGCAACGCCTCGAAACTCAGCGCACCGCCAATATCCTGATTGAGATGAAACCGGATGCCGCCATCCTCGAGCCACAGCCGGCGCCGCTCGACGATCGGTTTTTCCAGTTTGAAACCGGGAATGCCGTAGATCAGCAACCCGCCCATCCGGTCGTGCCGGTCATAGACATGGACCTGATAGCCTTGACGGCGGAGCGCCTCGGCGGCGGCCAGACCAGCCGGGCCGGCACCGACGATGCCGATCGAAGCCGCGCGTTCCCGGCGCGGACGGATCGGCCGGACCCAGCCGTTTTCGAATGCGGTATCGGTGATGAACCGCTCAACCGCGCCGATCGTGACGCTCTCGAAGCCTTTCTCGATCACGCAATTGCCTTCGCACAGCCGGTCCTGCGGGCAGATCCGGCCGCAGATTTCAGGAAACGTGTTGGTGGCGGCGGAGATTTCGTAGGCTTCCTCCAGCCGGCCCTCGGCGGACAGTTTCAACCAGTCCGGAATGTTGTTGCCGAGGGGGCAATGGATCTGACAGAACGGTATCCCGCACTGGCTGCACCGGCTCGCCTGGGTCGCCGCACCCGGCTGGTCGAATTCCCGGTAAATCTCGCCGAAATCCTCACGGCGCTCCGATGCGCCGCGTTTGACCGGCGGCTTCTGGGGCAGGCGCACGAATTGCTGCATGTGCTCGGTCATCGGCACAACTCCATTTCGATGAATCTGATGTTGGCATCCGGTTTATCCGATGAGATACCGGGTTACCAGCAATAAATCACCTATATGGCAGCGTCATTGCCTTTGTTTGGCGCGCGGCAGCATTGCATCTGCTGTTTTGGTCCGCACGATCCGGTTAATAGGACACAAAGCTGTCCTATTTGTTTTTTCCGCCTGGGCGGTAGCGCCGGAGATAGGAGGGTACCACGAGACGGATCGGGGTTGGGGTGATCCCGAGCGCCTCCAGACCCGGCATTCCTTCGGCCACGACGTTGTCGCGCCGCAACAGCATCAATTGGTCGGAGGTCAGGAGTTTGCCGGGCAGGTGCTCCAGCACCGCGGCCTGAATGGTGGCGAGCCAGCGCGGCACCGCCATCAGGGTTCGGTGGCGGCCGGTTTCGGTATTGATATAGGTCATCAGATCCCGAAAACTCTCGATGTCCGGTCCGCCGAGTTCGTAGGTCCGTCCGGCGGCGGCGGGATCGTCGATGACCGCGCTCACCGCTGCGGCGACATCGCCGACGAAGACCGGCTGGAACCGGGTCGCACCTTCGATCACCGGCAACACCGGCGACATCACGGCCATGGAGCCGAACCGGTTGAAGAACTGGTCCTCCGCGCCGAACACGATCGAGGGCCGCAGGATCGTGGCGGCTGGAAAGGCCGCGCGCACCGCGGCCTCGCCCATGCCCTTGCTCCGCGCATAGAAGCTGGCGCTCGAAGCGTCCGCGCCGATCGCCGATATCTGGACCAGAACCCGAACCCCGCACGATGCCGAAAGGCGCGCGACGGTGGCGGCGCCGACGTGCTGGATACGGTCGAAATCGCCGCGCCGCCGTTCGGCCAGGATGCCGACCAGATTGATCACGACATCCGCCCCCTCGACCGCGCGATGGATTGCTGCCTCATGGTCCAGCGGCGCATAGAGCGGTACGATCTGCCCCACCGAACCGAGCGGGCGGAGAAATGCCCCGGCCTCGGTATCGCGCATCGCCGCACGCACCACATACCCGGCATCCGCCAGGCGTTTGACCACGTAGCGACCGACGAATCCCGAAGCGCCGAAAACGGTTGCGATCCTGCGCGTATCCATGATTTCTCCTGACTCTGCCTGATCAGGTGGTCGCATGATCGGCCGGCGCAAGACAATATCGCCGTCCCGCCCCGATTGACGTCATCCTCCGGTCTCGCTAAGTCGCACGTCACCGATCACCGCCATTCGCGCGGTGCCCGACAGCCCCCGTGCCCAGGTGGCGAAATGGTAGACGCGCAGGCTTCAGGTGCCTGTGGCCGCAAGGCTGTGGAAGTTCGAGTCTTCTCCTGGGCACCAGATTTTTCCCCGACTTTTCCAACGACATTTTGGAACCAGCATGAGCCAGACGCAGTTTGCCGCCGGTGCGACCATTCACATCCATCGCCACGACCTGCCTGCCGGGATCGATTTCGGCGCGATGGTCGCGGTCGATACCGAAACGATGGGGCTCGATCCGCGCCGTGACCGGCTCTGCCTCGTCCAGCTTTCCGCCGGCGACGGTAGCGCCCACCTGGTTCAGATCATCCCGCCCGCCCTCGGCGGCCACGGTGCGGACTGCCCGAACCTCAAAGCCCTGCTCACCAACCCGGCCATTACCAAGATCTTTCACTTCGCCCGGTTCGATGTCGCGGCACTCTACAACGGGCTCGGGGTGATGACCGCGCCGGTGATCTGCACCAAGATCGCCTCGAAACTGGTGCGCACCTATACGGATCGCCACGGGCTCAAGGATTTGTGCCGGGATCTGATCGGTATCGAAATCTCGAAGCAGCAGCAGACCAGCGATTGGGGCGCTCCCGACCTCAATGCCGAGCAATGCGCCTATGCGGCATCCGACGTGCTGCATCTGCACGCGCTCTGGGCGAAGCTCGAACCCCTGCTGATCCGCGAAAACCGGCGGGATATCGCTGCCGCCTGCTATGAATTCCTTCCCATGCGGGGCCGGCTCGACCTGCTCGGCTATGAGGACCCCGACCTGTTCGGCCATCGCTGAACCGGGCGTGATTACATTTGGTTGCGGCGAGTTGTGTTGACCCGACACGAACCATGGTTTCATAGAGGATCATGAGTTTGAGCCAGACCCTGGATCATCCCGCAATCATGCCGTCCGTCGATCGGGATACGGTCGAATTTCGCGATCTTGCGGTGGCAAGGGATGTGCTCGGCACCGAAGCGGCGGCGCTGACCGCCCTCGCGGCGACGCTGGGTGCGACCTTCTCCACGGCGGTTGCGTTGTTCGATGGGGTCCGTGGCCGCGTCGTGGTGACCGGCATGGGGAAATCCGGCCATGTCGCGCGCAAGATCGCGGCGACGCTGGCCTCGACCGGCACCCCTGCCCTGTTCGTCCACCCGGCCGAAGCCAGCCATGGCGACCTCGGCATGATCGTCCCGGGCGATGTCATTCTCGCCTTGTCGAATTCGGGCGAAGCCGCCGAACTCGCGGATATCGTTGCCCACGCGCGTCGTTTCGCCCTGCCGCTGGTCGCGATCACCGCGCGGCGCGACAGCACACTGGCGCGCGCGGCGGATGTGGTGCTTCTGCTGCCGGATGCGCCGGAAGCGGGGCCGATCGGGCTTGCGCCCACCACCAGCACCACGATGCAGATGGCGCTGGGCGATTCGCTCGCGATCGCATTGCTGGCAAGGCGCGGCTTCACCGCCGCCGATTTCTCGACGTTCCATCCCGGCGGCAAGCTCGGAAACCGGCTCCGGCGGGTTCGCGACCTGATGCATACCGGCGAGGCGGTGCCGCTCGCCGGTCCCGACACGACGATGGATCGGGCGATCCTGCTGATCACCGCCAAGCATTTCGGCTGCCTCGGGGTCGTCGCGCCGGACGACAGGTTGCTGGGCATCATCACCGATGGCGACATGCGGCGCGCCATGGGACCGGATTTGCTGACCCTGCCCGCAGGGGCGATCATGACGCGCACCCCCCGGGTGATCGGACCCGACGCGCTCGCCGAGGCTGCTTTGCACGACATGACCGCGCTCGAACCCAAGGTCATGTCGCTGTTCGTGGTCGATGCCGAAAATCGTGTGGTCGGCATCGTGCACATGCACGATCTGTTGCGCGCGGGCGTGGCGTGATGAGCAAGCCGATCATGCCGGACCGGCCCGCCAAACCCGACAATGCCTCGTCGAACGGCCTGTCGGTCGATCATATCTTCACGACGCTCACCCGTACCCGCGACCAGCAGCGCGCTTTGCTGGGGCGGCATCGCCGGGCGGTGTCGATTTTCAAATTCGTCCTACCGGGCATGGCAGCCCTGTTGATCACCGCGCTCGCGGTGTTTCCGAACCTGCGCGACGGCGCGAATATCGGACGGATTTCCTATAAAAAGACCACCATGGCCACCGGCACCCCGCTGTCGCGCATGAGCAGCGCGCAGTATCGGGGGGTCGACGCCCAGGGCGAAAAATTCACCATCACCGCCCATCAGGTGACCCAGATCAGTCAGGACAAGCTCAATCTGGTGGCCCCCGCGGGCGATCTGACCACGCGCTCCGGCAGTTGGATGATGCTGAACGCGCGGCATGGCCTGTATCACCAGACCAGCCAGTTGCTCGATCTTGACGGCAAGGTGACACTCTACCGGGCCGACGGAACCGAATTGCGCACCAGTCGTGCGGCGATCGACATCAAGGGCGGGACGGCGAACGGCTCCGACCCGGTCAAGGCGTTCGGCCCGTTCGGCACGTTGCATGCCGATGATGGTTTCATCGCAACCGATCACGGCAAGAACATCCTGTTCAAGGGGCGTTCGCATGTCGTGCTGGATCAGGTGAGTATCCCCGCCGTAACACCGGGGCAGGGTTCGTGAAACGCCTCGTTCTCGCCTGTTGCGCGGTGATGGGCAGCCCGTTCATCGCTCACGCCCAGTCGCTCGGCTTCGGCGGTGGCTCCGGTGCAACGCCGGTGCCGATCAACATCACTTCGAGCAACGGCATTGCCTGGAACCAGACCGCGCGCACCGTGACCGCCATGGGCGATGCGAAGGCCGTCCGTGGCAAGGTGACCGTGACCTCGGATCAACTGGTGGCCCACTATCATCCCAAGCCCGGCACCGCCGTCGCGCCAAAAGATGGGGCGCCAAAAGACGGGGTGCCGAAAGATGGGGCGCCGAAAGATGGGGCGTTGGGGGGACTTGATTCGGGATCGTCGGAGATCACCCAGCTCGATGCGATCGGTCATGTCCATATCTTTACCGCGACCGATCAGGCGTTTGGCGACCTTGCGGTATTTCACATGGCCCGGCACGAGTTGGTCCTGACCGGCCAGCACCTCAAGCTGATCACACCGAAAGACGTGGTCACCGCCAAGGATGCGATCCAGTACTGGTCGGAGGAGCACAAGGCGGTTGCGATCGGCGATGCGCTGATCGTGACCGACGACCATCGTTCGATCGCCGCCGATACTCTGACCGGCTATTTCGTGGCTTCAGGAGTCACACCGCCCGGGGCCTCGTCGGCCACCCCTGACGATCAGGCGAGCAAGCTGCGCAAGGTCGTCGCCGTCGGGCATGTGGTGGTGCGCACCGCGACCGATATCGCGACCGGGGATCGCGGGGTTTATCGCCCCGCCACCGGGATCGCGATCCTGACCGGCGATGTCCACATCACGCGGGGGCCGAACGAGCTTTCGGGGCAGAAGGGACAGGTCAATATGAAAACCGGTATTGCGACGTTGATGGCGGCACCGGGCCATCGGGTCGAGGGGCTCATCCTGCCCGATTCGGCACCCGCCGCCAAATCGCCGCATTCCCCGGCAAAACCGGCATCATGAAAGAGCAACTGCGCGTCATCGAGGGCGGCTATCAGGATAGCCGCCGGATTGCGAAACCCGGCCTCGACGGCGGGCTGGTCGCGACCGGCCTCGGCAAGAGTTTCCGCAAGCGCCCGGTGGTTCGCAACGTTTCGGTCAGTCTGCGGCGCGGCGAGGTTGTCGGCCTGCTCGGGCCCAACGGGGCGGGCAAAACCACGACCTTCTATATGATCGTCGGCCTGATCCAGCCGGATACCGGCTCGATCGTGCTGGACGGCGCGGATATTTCGACCCTGCCGATGTATCGCCGCGCCCGCCTCGGCATCGGGTACCTGCCGCAGGAAGCCAGTGTGTTTCGCGGCCTCACCGTCGAGCAGAACATCATGGCGGCGCTCGAAGTGGTCGAGGATGACCGTGATCGGCGCGATGCGATGCTCACGGCCCTGCTGGCGGAGTTCAGCATCCTCCATCTGCGCCGCGCCCCTGCCCTTGCATTGTCGGGCGGGGAGCGCCGCCGCGTCGAAATCGCCCGGGCGCTCGCCACCGGACCGAGCTACATCCTGCTCGACGAACCGCTCGCCGGGATCGACCCCATCGCCGTCGGCGAGATCCGCGACATGGTCGCTCAACTCAAGGATCGCGGCCTCGGCGTGGTGATCACCGATCATAACGTCCGCGAAACCCTCGAAGTCATCGACCGCGCCTATATTCTGCATGACGGCCAGGTGCTGATGGAAGGCCTGCCGGAGGAAGTCGTGGCGCATCCCGATGTGCGGCGGGTCTATCTAGGGGACAAGTTCATTCTTTGACGCGTTGCCCCTCGGGGCGTTCTTGCCAGGGGCGGACCTATCGGCTACCTGATAGCGCGACCGGCACCCCTGGAGGCCGGTTTTTTGTGTTTTCATAGGAGCGAATAATGGCCAATTTCGAGACCATCACGGCCGAGGATCGCGCGCGGGCCGGCAAGGGGGTGGCGCGGGCGACACGGCGAGCCGGCATGGTGCCGGGCGTTATCTACGGCGCGAAGCAGGACCCCACCCTGATCGCGATCGACCCGCGCGTGGTGATGCGCGAACTCAAGCGTGGCGGCTGGCGCTCGCGCCTGTACGAAATCGAGACCGCGAGCGGCAAGACCCGTGCCCTGATGCGCGACGTGCAGTTCCACCCGGTATCCGACCAACCCGAGCACATCGATTTCCAGCGGCTCGCCACCGGCGAGCAGGTGCGCGTCGCGGTTGCGGTGAACTTCATCAACGAAGCGATCTCGGTCGGGATGAAGCGCGGCGGCGTGTTGAACGTGGTGCGCCATTCCGTCGAAGTCTGGTGCGATCCGGATACCATTCCCGATCATTTCGAGGCGGATCTCGGCCCGCTCGACATCAACGACAATATCCGCTGGCATGATCTGAAGGGCACCGAGAAGACCCGCCCGACCATCATCGACCGCGATTTCGTGGTGGCGACCGTGGCCGCCCCGACCGTGATCGCCGAAGCCGCGCCGGAACCGGGTGCTGCGCCAGCCGCCGCCCCCGCCAAGGGTGGCAAGGGTGGTCCGGCCAAGGCCGCAGCGCCTGCCGCCAAGGCACCCGCCAAGCCCGCCGCCAAGAAGTAAACCGTCGTGAAGCTGTGGGTCGGCCTCGGCAATCCCGAACCGGGAATGGCGCGGCACCGGCACAATATCGGCTTCATGGCGATCGACATCATCGCCGACCGCCATGGGTTCAGCCCCTGGCGGCGGCGGTTTTCGGGTCTGGTGGCGGAAGGGACGATCGGCGGCGAAAAGATCATCGCGCTCAAACCGCTGACCTACATGAACGAATCCGGCCAGTCGGTTCAGCCCGCCGCTGCCTTCTACAAGCTCGCGCCCGACGCGATCACGGCGTTCCACGACGAACTCGACCTCACGCCCGGTAAAATCCGGGTCAAACGCGGCGGCGGTGCCGCTGGGCATAACGGGCTGCGCAGCATCGATCGGCACCTTGGCGTGCCGGACTACTGGCGGGTCCGCCTCGGCATCGGTCATCCGGGTGACAAGGCCCGCGTCCATGGCTGGGTGCTCGGCAATTTTGCCAAGGGCGACGAGGAGTGGCTGATCCCGACCCTCGAGTCGGTATCGGATGCCGCGCCGCTGCTGGCGCAGGGCAAGGCCGAAGAGTTCATGACCAAAGTGGCACTGGAGACAAAAGGGGTAGGGTAAGGGTTCTTTTTTGTAAAAAAGAACCAAAAAACTTATGTGACTCTGGTGCGTTGCCCTTGTTGGGGCCGTGCCTCAGGACCGGGAAATAAAAATTTTTTGCTTCTTTTTTATAAAAAAGAAGTCTTCTTCACTCAACTGACCTTAGGCATAAAAATGGGCTTCAACTGCGGCATCGTCGGCCTCCCCAATGTCGGCAAATCCACCCTGTTCAACGCCCTCACCGCCACCGTCGCGGCGCAGGCGGCGAATTATCCGTTCTGCACGATCGAGCCGAATATCGGCCGCGTCGCCGTGCCCGATCCCCGGCTCGAAGCCCTGGCGAAAATCGGCAAATCGGTGAAAATCGTGCCGACCAGCCTCGAATTCGTTGATATCGCGGGCCTCGTGCGCGGCGCCGCCAAGGGCGAGGGCCTCGGCAACCAGTTTCTCGCCAATATCCGTGAGGTCGACGCGATCGTTCACGTGCTGCGCTGCTTCGTCGATGACGATGTCACCCATGTCGAGGGCAGTATCGACCCGCTGCGCGATGCCGAGACGGTCGAGACCGAACTGATGCTCGCCGATCTCGACTCCCTGCTCAAGCGGGTTCCCAACCTGCAGAAAAAGGCCCGGGGCAACGACCGTATCGCCGCCGCCGAACTGGCGTTGGTCGAACCCATCCTCGCGGCGCTCGAAGCGGGAAAACCGGCCCGCACCGCGATCCCCAAGGGCGAGGAGGAGGCGGTGAAACGGCTCAACCTGCTCACAGCCAAGCCGGTCCTGTTCGTCTGCAATGTCGAGGAAGCCTCGGCCGCCGCCGGCAATGCGCAGTCGGCCCGCGTCGCCGCGATGGCCGCCGCCCAGGGGGCGAAATCCGTCGTGGTCTCCGCCGCGATCGAGGCGGAGGTGGCGCAATTGCCGCCTGACGAGCGCGCCGAATTCCTCGACGGCCTCGGCCTTGCCGATTCCGGGCTCGATCGGGTGATCCGCGCGGGTTACGATCTGCTCGGCCTGATCACCTATTTCACGGTCGGTCCCAAGGAAACCCGGGCCTGGACCATCACGCGCGGCACGACCGCACCCGCCGCCGCCGGAGTGATCCACGGCGATTTCGAACGCGGCTTCATCGCCTGCGAGACCATCGCCTACGATGATTATATCGCCAATGGCGGGGAATCCGGCGCGCGCGAACTCGGCAAGCTCCGCATCGAGGGGCGCAATTACGTCGTGCAGGATGGCGACGTGCTGCTGTTCCGCTTCAACGTCTGAGCCGGGCGCATGACCGCGACGCGCGTTGCGGTATTGCTGCCCTATCCGTTCGACCGCGCGTTTGACTATGCGCTGCCGGACGGCATGAATGTCGCGCCGGGCCAAATCGTCACCGTGCCGCTCGGCAAGCGCATGGTGCCGGGCGTGGTGTGGGATGCGCCCGCTGATTCAAGCGTGCCGGACCATCGGCTGAAACCGGTCGCGGCGGTTCTCGAAACCCCGGCATTTCCCGACACCCTGCGCCAGTTCATCGACTGGGTGGCGAATTACACCATGGCCCCGCGCGGCGAGGTTCTGGCCCTGGGCCTGAAAGCCAATCTGCTCGATCCCCCACCCGACCGTTACGGCTGGGTCGCCGGGGCGGCGACGCCGACCACGAAACGGCGCGAAGCGGTGCTCGCGGCCCTCGCTGCCCTCGACCGTCCGGACACCGCGGCGCTGGCCGCGGCTGCGGCGGTCTCGCCCGGGATCATTCGCGCCATGGCCGATGCCGGTCTGCTGCGCCCCGCCCGCCGCGATCAGGGTGCTGCCAAACTCGACCCCGATGCGGCCCCGCCGATCCTGTCACCCGATCAGACCGGCGCGGCCGACGCACTCCGCACCAGCATCGCCGCCGCGACGTTCAGCGTTACCTTGCTCGAAGGCGTTACCGGATCGGGCAAGACCGAAATTTACTGCGAAGCCATAGCGCAATGCCTGCGGCAGAACCGTCAGGCGCTGGTTTTGCTGCCGGAAATCGCGCTGTCGGCCCAGTTCACCGCCCGCCTCGCCGCACGGTTTGGTGCGGCCCCGACGCTGTGGCACTCCGCCCTGTCACCCACCGCGCGCCGCGCCAACTGGCACGCGATTGCAACCGGCACGGCGCAGCTCGTGCTCGGCGCTCGCTCCGCGCTGTTCCTGCCCTTCACCGATCTCGGTGCCATCATCGTCGATGAAGAGCATGAAGCCGCCTACAAGCAGGAGGACGGCGTGATCTACCATGCGCGTGACATGGCGGTGGTCCGCGCGCGTCTGTCGGGCGCCGGCTGCATTCTGGCATCCGCCACACCCAGCCTGGAATCGAGCATCAACGCCGAGGCGGGCCGTTACCGTCATATCACCCTCACCGCCCGGCATGGCGGCGCTGCGATGCCCCGGATCGAAACGCTCGATCTGCGCGCCACACCGCCCGAGCGCGGCAAATTTCTGGCCCCGCCGCTGATTGAGGCCCTCGCCGCCAATCTGGCGGGCGGCGGCCAGTCCATGCTGTTTCTCAACCGGCGTGGCTATGCGCCGCTGACCTTGTGCCGCGCCTGCGGCCACCGGCTGAACTGCCCCAACTGCACCGCCTGGCTGGTCGAACACCGCGCCCATACCAGCCTGCTCTGCCACCATTGCGGGCATACCGAACGCCAGCCGACGCTCTGCCCGTCCTGCAGTGCCGAACACAGCTTCGTGCCGATCGGTCCCGGCGTGGAGCGCATCGCCGAGGAGGTTGCGGACTTGTTCCCTGCTGCCCGCCGCATCGTCATGGCGAGCGATGTCATGACCACACCCGATCAGGCCGCCGCCGCGATCCGCGCCATCGTCGCGCATGAGATCGACATCATCATCGGCACCCAGATGATCGCGAAAGCCTGGCATTTCCCGGATCTTACCCTGGTCGGTGTGGTCGATGCCGATCTGGGGCTGGGCGGGGGGGATCTGCGGGCCGGCGAACGCAGCGCGCAACTGCTCCATCAGGTGGCCGGGCGCGCCGGTCGCGCCGCCCTGCCCGGCCGTGTGCTGCTACAGAGCTACACGCCGGATCATCCGGTGATGCGTGCGCTGTGCTCGGGCGATCTGGCATCATTCCGCACGGCGGAAGCCGCTCTGCGCGAGCCGGGCCACTGGCCTCCGTTCGGGCGCCTCGCGGCGCTCATCGTGAGTGCCGACCTGCACGACGTTGCCGATCAGGCCGCCAATGCGCTCGCCCGCACCGCGCCGCGATCCGATGTCATCGTGCTCGGTCCCGCGCCGGCACCCTTTGCCATGCTGCGCGGGCGGCATCGGCGTCGCCTGCTGCTGCGTGCGCCGCGCGGCATTGCGCTGCAACCGGTCATCCGCGACTGGCTCGTCAGGGCCGATGTGCCAGGTGCCGCGCGGATCGATATCGACATCGATCCCATCTCATTCTTGTGATTGCATATGTTGCGTGCGCGGGGGGGGTATGCTAGTCGCGGCTGGTCACTCGAAGGAGTGAACGGACGCTTATGCCCGAACCATCGCTTTTTCGACGAAAGCGAGGATGCGGCCAGCGGTTTCCGGGGTTGAAACGTCATAATGAACCGAGAGCAGGGTCCAACTGGTGTCGTCCGCCGTCAACACATCGCCAACGCCTACAGGCGCACCGGATCGGGCATCCGGCCTGTCCGCGCGCTATGCCCGCGCCCTTTATGATCTGGCCGACGAGCGCAAGCAGCTCGATCAGACCGTAACCGAGATGGCGACCCTGGGCGACCTGATCAAGAACGACGCCCCTCTGAAGCGGCTGGTTGCCAGCCGCTCGGTCGATGCGATGGAAGCCGCCCGCGCGATGGACGCCGTGCTGTCCAGCCAGGGGTTTTCCGATCTGGTCCGTCATTTCATCGGCACCGCGATCCAGAACCGCCGCCTGCGCGACCTGCCCGACCTGATCAGCGGCTTTGCGATCTATGTCGCGGGCAAACGCGGGATCGTCACCGCCGAGGTCGCCTCCGCCCATCCGCTCAGCGATGTTCAGCGCACCCAGTTGACCGCCCGCCTCGCCGAAGCCGGCTATGGCCGCGTGACCATTCGCGAATCCGTCGATCCCGCCCTGCTTGGCGGGCTGACCGTACGGATCGGATCGAAGCTTTACGACACCAGCTTGAAATCGCGCCTGCAACGGCTGCGCTTTGTAATGAAGGGAGCCGCCTGACATGGAAATCCGCCCCGCCGAAATCTCCGAGATCCTGAAAAAGCAGATCGCGAGTTTCGACACCGAAACCGACGTCGCCGAGACCGGACAGGTTCTCTCGGTTGGTGACGGCATTGCCCGCGTGTTCGGCTTGACCAACGTGCTGGCCGGCGAAATGGTCGATTTCCCCAATGCCGGCGTCAAGGGCATGGCGCTCAATCTCGAGACCGACAATGTCGGTATCGTTATTTTCGGCGAGGATCGTGCGATCCGCGAGGGCGACACCGTCACCCGCACCGGGCAGATTGTGGACGTACCGGTCGGCAAGGGGCTGCTCGGCCGCGTCGTCGATGCGCTGGGCAATCCGATCGACGGCAAGGGTCCGATCGAGACCACCGAGCGCCGCCTCGTCGAGGTCAAGGCGCCGGGGATCATGCCGCGCCAGTCCGTGACCGAACCGATGATGACCGGGCTAAAGGCGATCGACGCGCTGGTGCCGGTCGGGCGTGGTCAGCGCGAGCTGATCATCGGCGACCGCCAGACCGGCAAGACCTCGGTGGTGATCGATGCCTTCCTGAACCAGAAGGCGGTCAACGAGCGCGGCGACGAGAGCAAGAAACTCTATTGCATTTATGTCGCGATCGGCCAGAAGCGCTCGACCGTGGCACAGCTCGTGCGGACGCTCGAGGAATACGGCGCGATGGAGTATTCCATCGTGATCGCCGCGACGGCCTCGGAACCCGCGCCGATGCAGTTTCTGGCCCCTTATACCGGCTGCGCGATGGGCGAGTATTTCCGTGACAACGGCATGCACGCGCTGATCTGCTACGACGATCTGTCCAAGCAGGCGGTGGCTTATCGCCAGATGTCGCTCCTGCTCCGCCGCCCGCCGGGCCGCGAGGCCTATCCGGGCGACGTGTTCTATCTGCATTCGCGCCTGCTCGAACGCGCCGCCAAGATGTCCGATGAATACGGGGCGGGTTCGCTCACCGCGCTGCCGATCATCGAGACCCAGGCCGGCGATATCGGCGGCTATATTCCGACCAACGTGATCTCGATCACCGATGGCCAGATTTTTCTGGAAACCGAGTTGTTCTTCAAGGGCATTCGCCCGGCCATCAGCGTCGGTGCCTCGGTCTCGCGCGTCGGCTCGGCCGCACAGGTCAAGGCGATGAAGCAGGTCGCGGGCAAGATCAAGCTCGATCTGGCACAGTATCGCGAAATGGCCGCCTTCGCCCAGTTTGCCTCCGATCTTGATGCGGCGACGCAAAAGATGCTGGCGCGCGGCGCGCGGCTGACCGAACTGCTCAAGCAGCCGCAGTACAAGCCGCTCGCGCTCGAAGAGCAGGTGGTGTCGCTGTTCGTGGGCACTCGCGGGTATCTCGACAATGTCGCGGTGGACCGGATCGGGGATTTCGAGACCCAGCTGATTTCCGAGATGAAATCGCAGGCACCCGAGATCATGAATTCGATCCGTGACGACCGCGAGATCAAAAAGGACGTCGAGGCGAAGCTGACCGACTTCATCAAGCATTTCGCCCACAGCTTCGCGTGAATGGCGGAGCCGCAGCATGCCCAGTCTGAAGACGCTTCGAAACCGGATCGCCTCGGTCAAATCGACCCAGAAGATCACCAAGGCGATGAAGATGGTCGCCGCCGCCAAGCTTCGCCGGGCCCAGGCCCAGGCCGAAGCCGCGCGGCCCTATGCAACGCGGATGGCGAAAATGATGGATGCGCTGGCCAAGGCGGAGGCCAGCAACCCGAATGCCGCGAAGCTTCTGGTCGGCACCGGTGCCGACCGGCGGCATCTGATCGTCGCGGTTACCGCCGATCGCGGGCTGGCGGGACCGTTCAATTCCTCGATCAGCCGCGCGGTACGCCAGCGGGTTCGCGCCCTGGAGCGCGAGGGTAAAACGGTCCAGATATTCGCTGTCGGGCGCAAGGGACGCGATTCGTTCCGGCGCGACATGGCGGACCGCATGCTCGGCGATATCAATTTCGTCGGCAAGAAGCTGGTCGAGTTCGCCGATGCCGAAGCGATCGCCAACCGGATCATCGCGGCGTTCGATGAGGGCGGGTTCGACGTCTGCACCCTCATGTTCAACCGGTTCGTCTCGGTCATGGTGCAGACCGTGGCGGAGACCCCGTTGATCCCGGCCAGCACCGGCGCGGCGAATGACAATGCCAGCGAGGCGGACGAGGGCGAATACGAGATCGAACCCGATGACGGCTCGCTGCTCGAACGGCTGCTGCCGCGAAACCTCGCGGTGCAGATCTATCGCGCATTGCTGGAATCGATGGCCGGCGAACAGGGCGCGCGAATGACCGCGATGGACAATGCCTCGCGCAATGCGGGCGACGTGATCAACCGCCTGACGATGAATTACAATCGTACCCGTCAGGCGAACATCACCAAGGAATTGATCGAGATCATCTCCGGCGCGGAAGCGCTGTGAGTTCGGGTTAGGAAAGCATCATCATGGCAAGCAACAATACCGGTCGCATCACCCAGATCATGGGCCCCGTCGTCGACGTGCAGTTCGAGGGTGAATTGCCGTTCATTCTGAACGCGCTCGAAACCAGGGTCGGCGAGCGCCGTCTGGTGCTCGAAGTGGCGCAGGAGACCGGGGAGCGCACCGTCCGCTGCATCGCGATGGACAGCACGGATGGTCTGGCGCGGGGTGCCGAGGTGACCGATACCGGCAAGTCGATCGCCGTGCCGGTCGGCCCGCAGGTGCTCGGCCGCATTCTCAACGTGATCGGCGAGCCGATCGACGATCGTGGTCCGATCGGCGAGACGATGACGATGCCGATCCATCGCGATGCCCCGGCCTTCGCGGAGCAGGCGACGTCGGCTGAGATTCTGGTCACCGGCATCAAGGTGGTCGATCTGCTGGCTCCGTACCAGAAGGGCGGCAAGACCGGCCTGTTCGGCGGCGCGGGTGTCGGCAAGACCGTGCTGATCCAGGAACTGATCAACAATATCGCCAAGGGCCATGGCGGCGTCTCGGTGTTTGCCGGGGTCGGCGAGCGGACCCGCGAGGGCAACGATCTCTATCACGAAATGATCGACGCCGGGGTTATCAAGATCGGTGAGAACACGACCGAGGGTTCGAAAGTGGCGCTGGTGTATGGCCAGATGAACGAGCCGCCGGGCGCGCGTATGCGGGTGGGTCTTTCGGGCCTGACCATGGCCGAATATTTCCGTGACGAGGAAGGCCAGGACGTGCTGTTCTTCGTCGATAACATCTTCCGCTTCACCCAGGCGGGTGCCGAGGTTTCGGCGCTGCTCGGGCGTATCCCCTCGGCGGTGGGCTATCAGCCGACGCTCTCGACCGATATGGGCGCGCTGCAGGAGCGCATCACCTCGACCAAAAAAGGGTCGATCACCTCGGTTCAGGCCGTGTACGTGCCAGCCGACGATTTGACCGATCCGGCACCCGCAACCTCCTTCGCCCATCTCGACGCCACAACGGTGCTCAATCGTGCGATTTCGGAAAAAGGCATCTACCCGGCGGTCGATCCGCTCGACTCGACCTCGCGCGCGCTCGATCCGCGGATCGTCGGCGAGGAGCATTACAACACTGCCCGCGAAGTGCAGCGCATTCTGCAGAGCTACAAGTCGCTGCAGGACATCATCGCGATTCTCGGGATGGACGAACTCTCCGACGACGACAAGCTGACCGTCGCGCGGGCCCGCAAGCTCGAACGGTTCCTGTCGCAGCCCTTCCATGTCGCGGAAGTGTTCACCGGATCGCCCGGCGTGTTCGTGGCGGTCGAGGATACCGTGCGCGGGTTCAAGGCGATCTGCGCCGGTGAATACGACCATCTGCCCGAAGCCGCCTTCTACATGGTCGGCACCATCGAGGATGCGGTGAAGAAGGCCGAATCCCTCAACGCCACGGTCTGATCCATGACAATCGCGCTCGAAATCATCAGCCCGGAACGCCTCCTGCTGGCCCGCCCGGTCAGCATGGTGGTGATCCCCGGCACTGATGGCGATCTTGGCATCCTGCCCGAGCATGCGAAGCTGATCACCTCGCTGCGCGGTGGCTTGATCGACCTGTACGAAGACGACGAGATCATCGACCGTTTCTTCGTCACCGGCGGTTTCGCGGAAGTGACGGAAGATCGATGCACGGTTCTGGCCGATCAGATCGTCAAGCTGTCGGAGCTCGATGCACAGGTTGCTGCCGAACAGCTGGTGCGCGCCGAGGAAGCCTATCGCATTGTTGATGAAGCCGATGTCGTGGCGTGGCGGCGCGCCTCGGACGAGCTGATCACCGCGCAGGCGCGCGTGGACGCAGCCACGCTTAACGAAAGCAGATAGCGGCGTCCGGCAGCGACGCCGGGACGATCGGCGACGTGCCGGGCTGACCCGTTCAGGGCGACGTTTCAGCGCAGCCGTCCAGCGACTATATTGGGTGATCGCTCGATGAGGGATCACACCATGGCCGACATTCTGACCGCCCATCCTGTTCCGTCCACCCGCTCCTGGTTCGACCGCCTGTGGTCCTCGATTGCGGATCATGGCCGAAAATTCGTCACCCTGCCGAACGACGATCTGCCTTCGCGCGAGCGGGCGGAACTGTTGGCCGACGCCTTGCTCGGCGGGCGGGGCGAAGCTTCCGGCGCGGCTCTTGCGGCGGCCCTGCTCGGCGCATTGCGGAGCCTGAACCCAGGCGACCGCAAGGAGTTTCTCGAATTTCTCGCCTCCGGTTTCGAACCCGATCCCGCCCGGCTCGAAGCCGCCGCCCGGAATTATCTTGCCCAGCCCGACGCCGCGACCGCCGCCGCCCTCGCCGATGCCGCCGAACCGCCGCGTCAGGAATTGCTGCGCCGGATGAACATGGCCCCCGGCGGCACGGCGGCGCTGATCGGGTTGCGGACCGAGGTGCTGGCCCATCTGCGGAGCACACCCTCGCTGGCCCCGCTCGATTCCGACCTGCAGCATCTGTTCGCCTCCTGGTTCAACCGGGGCTTTCTCGAACTGCGGCGAATCGACTGGCGCACACCGGCCTTCGTGCTGGAAAAGCTGATCGCCTACGAGGCCGTGCATGAGATTTCCGGCTGGGACGATCTGCGCCGCCGCCTTGCACCGGATCGCCGCTGCTTCGCCTTCTTTCATCCGGCTTTGCCCGATGAACCGCTGATTTTTGTGGAGGTGGCACTGGTTCAGGGTCTTGCGGATGCCATCGCGCCGCTGCTCGCCCCGGCGCCTGACGAGAGTGACGGCGAAGGCGGCCTGCACGATGCCGCCGCGCACGCCGATACCGCGATTTTCTATTCGATCTCGAATTGCCAGGAAGGGTTGCGCGGAATTTCCTTCGGCAATTTTCTGATCAAGCAGGTCGTCGCCGAGTTGCAGTCCGAACTACCCCGGCTGAAGCGGTTTTCCACCCTGTCCCCCGCGCCGGGACTGCGGCGCGCGGTCCTCGCCTTCCTCGACCAACCTTCCCCCTCCCCTTTGCTGACCGCCGAGGAGCGCGACGCGATCATCCGCGCCGCGGCGCTTTCCGCCGCCGATGACACGGCTTTGCTGGCCACGGCGCTGACGACGGAGGCGTGGTGGGCCAAGCCCGATCTGACCGCGGCCCTGCGCGCCCCGGTGCTCCGGCTTGCTGCCCAGTACCTCACCCAGACGCTTCGCGACGATGTGCGGGATAAACCGCGCCCCGACCCGGTCGCCCGGTTTCATCTCGGCAACGGCGCGCGGCTGGAGCGGATCAACTGGCTCGGCAACACGTCGCCGCGCGGCATCGCCGAGTCGTTCGGGATCATGGTGAATTATCTGTACGATCCCGAGGCGATCGAGTCGCGCCACGAAGCGTATCTACGCGATGGCTCCGTCGCGCGGGCCGGCAGTGTCGATCAGTTGATGACAATACCCGGTCAAAGCTGGCTCGCGCGACGCACCCGGGGGTTGATTGCCGCCGAAGGCTGAATCCTCCATATAAAAAACAGATCGTCAAAGAAACTCGTCAGCGGGGACCGCCATGAACCAATCGAATATCGCCGGCCGGGGCGCGCCCGGCGCGCGCACGCGCTTGAACGGCCAGCAGATCGCCGGCTTCTGGGGGGCCTGGTTCGGCTGGATGCTCGATGGCATGGACAGCGTGATTTATGCGCTGGTCCTCGCCCCTGCCCTCACCCAATTGCTGCCGCGGTCGGGAATCCGGCCGACACCGGCGAATATCGGCGAGATCGGCTCGATCCTGTTCGCGGTGTTTCTGGTCGGCTGGGGGTTCTCGTTCATCTGGGGGCCGATCGCGGACCGATTCGGGCGCAAGAAATCGCTGGCCGCGACCATCCTGCTCTATGCGGTCTTCACCGGCGCCGCTGCGCTGTCGCAGAACATCTACGAACTCGGCCTGTTTCGCCTGATCGCGGGCATCGGCATCGGCGGAGAGTGGGCGATGGCGGGCACTTATGTCGCGGAAGCCTGGCCGGAGGATCGGCGCAAGATGGGTGCCGGGTTGTTGCAGACCGGGTACTATGCCGGGTTCTTCGTTGCAGCCGCGCTCAATTTCACCGTCGGTGCCCGTTACGGCTGGCGGGCGATGTTTCTGTGCGGCCTCGCCCCGGTGGTTATATCGGTGCTGATCATGCTCGGGGTCAAGGAAACCGGGAAATGGCAGCGCCATCGCGCCACGCGCACCACCCATCCTCTCGCCGCGATTTTCAGTCCGCGTCACCGGCGCCAGACCATCGTGATGTCGGTGCTGCTGACCGTTGCGATCATCGGGCTTTGGGCGGGCGCGGTGTACGAGCCGAGCGCCATCATCATTCTCGCGAAAAAATCCGGCATGGCACTGCCGGCGGCCATCCACATGGTCTCGTTCGGAACCGCAATCCTCTCGGTCGGCACCATCCTGGGCTGCATCGCCCTGCCGCCGCTCGCCGAGCGCTTCGGCCGGCGCGCGACGCTCGCTTTCTATTTCGTGGTGATGTTCATCACCATCATCGCCGCCTTCGGCTGGGCGTTCTATCTGCCACCCGGCCACGCGCTGACGGCGTTTCTGGTCATCCTGTTCTTCCTCGGCTTCGGCGGCGGTAATTTCGCCATGTTCAGCCTGTGGCTGCCGGAGCTGTATCCCACGGAAATCCGCGCGACCGCCTTTGCTTTCTGTACCTCGGTGGGCCGGTTTGCCGGTGCCGGGGTCAACTTCGCCCTGGCTGGCGCGGTGAAGGGAATGGGCACGCTGGGGACGCCGGTTGCGATCACCGCGGTCGCTTTCGCGATCGGTCTGCTGATCGTGCCGTTCGGGCGGGAGACCACGGGCCAAACGCTGCCAGAGTAGCAGTGTCTCCCAAATGCTATAGGCGATCCGTAACAAAACTGACTATATGCGCCATATGCTGAGCAGTTTACCATTTGAAATCGAGGAACTCGACGAGGCGATCCGCCGTGCCCATGCAAGCCTTGCGGCGGAGCAGCGGGCGGATGGTCATTACGTCTACGAACTCGAAGCGGACGCGACCATTCCCGCCGAATACGTGCTGCTCGAGCATTTTCTCGACCGGATCGACCCGGAACTGCAAGCGCGGATCGGCGTGTTCCTGCGCGCGATCCAGGGCGATTCGCCGCAAAATCCCGGCGGCTGGCCGTTGTTTCATGATGGCGCGATGGATCTTTCCGCGAGCGTGAAAGCCTATTTCGCGTTGAAAGCAATCGGCGATTCCCCGGATGCCCCGCATATGCGGCGCGCCCGTACGGCGATTCTCGCGCGGGGCGGCGCGGCGCGTACCAACGTGTTCACCCGCATCCAGCTCGCCTTGTTCGGCGCATTGCCGTGGCACGCCTGCCCGGTCATGCCTGTCGAGATCATGCTGCTGCCCGACTGGTTCCCGATCAATATCTGGAAAATCAGCTACTGGTCGCGCACCGTCATAGCCCCGCTTCTCGTGCTGATGACCGAACGCCCGATCGCGCGCAATCCACATCGCGTCGGGATCGAGGAATTGTTCGTCACCCCGCCCGGCGAGGTGCGGGACTATATTCGCGGGCCCTATCGGTCGCGTTGGGGCCATGCGTTCAAGGCGCTCGATTCGGCGCTGCGTCCGCTCGAACGGTTCATCCCCGGCCGCCGCCGCGCGATCCAGGCCGCGATCGACTTCATCACGCCGCGCCTGAATGGCGAGGATGGTCTGGGCGCGATTTATCCCGCGATGGCCAATACCGTGATGATGTACCACACGCTCGGCTACGCGCCGGATCATCCCGATTACGCGACCGCCTGGAACGCTGTGCGCAAACTGATCACCGATGCGTCCGGCCGGTTCGACGGTGCAACCTACGTCCAGCCCTGCCTCTCGCCGATCTGGGATACATCGCTCGCCGCCCATGCCCTCGCCGAAACCGCAGGGGTGGGCGACGAACGGGTCGCCGCCGCATGCGACTGGCTGATTCCGCGCCAGATTCTCGACGTGAAGGGCGACTGGGCCCACCGCAAGCCCGACGCACCGCCCGGGGGATGGGCGTTCCAGTACAACAATGCCCATTACCCGGATGTCGACGATACCGCCGTGGTCGGCATGATTCTCGATCGCAACGGCGACCCGGCGCATCGCGAGGCGGTCGAGCGCGCGCGCCTGTGGGTGCTCGGCATGCAGAGCAAATCCGGCGGCTGGGGCGCGTTCGATTCGGACAATGAATTCACCTACCTCAACCATATTCCCTTCGCCGATCACGGTGCCCTGCTCGATCCGCCGACCGCCGATGTCACCGCCCGCTGTGTTTCGTTTCTCGGGCAACTGAACCATCCGGAGGATCGCGCCGCGATCGATCGTGGCGTCGCCTATCTTCGGCGTGACCAGGAAGCGGACGGCTCGTGGTTCGGGCGGTGGGGGACCAATTACATTTATGGCACGTGGTCGGTTCTCTGTGCCCTCAACGCCGCCGGTCTCAATCACGACGATCCCGCGATCACCCGCGCGGCGGACTGGCTGATCGCCCGGCAGCGCGATGATGGCGGCTGGGGCGAGGATTGCGAGAGCTATGCGGATGCGCCGCACGGCGAGTATCACCAGAGCCTGCCCTCGCAGACCGCGTGGGCGTTGCTCGGACTGATGGCGGCTGGCCGGTGCGATCATCCCGCCGTCGCGCGCGGCATCGCCTGGTTGCAATCGGTTCAGGAAGACGATGGCTCCTGGACCGAACAGCCCTATAATGCAGTCGGCTTTCCCCGCGTGTTCTATCTGCGCTATCATGGCTACCCGCGGTTTTTCCCGCTGATGGCGATGGCGCGGTATCGAAACTTGTCGCTGGGGAATAGCGGGCGGGTCGGGTACGGGTTCTAGGCTCCGAACGACCGGATCGGACCATCGTGGATGTGGCGGAATGGTAGACGCTGCAGACTTAAAATCTGTTGCCCGTCAGGGCGTGCGGGTTCGAGTCCCGCCATCCGCACCATCCGGTTCATTGATCATATTTAATTGATCTTTGGTAAGCTTGCCCGGGCCGATCGCCGAAAACTGCGGCTCATCGGGATATCTGACGATAAATCGGGCACCTCGCGCGCGCTTGACATATAACACAAATCTAATACAACGAATCATGAAAGTGTTACTTTCGATCGCGCCATTGGCAAAACCGCTGCAACCACGTTGATAATATCAAGATGCACCGAGGGGAAATGACGAAACCAAATCGCCGTGACATGTTCAAGCTGGGGGCGGCTGCGGGCGCTACCATGATCGCGGCTTCTGCCCGCGCAGCCTCTCCCGCACCGACGGCACCGCCGGCGGATAACTCGTGGTCGAACTCGCTCGGTGCTCCGGTCGATGCGCGGCCCTATGGGCAGCCGTCCAAATATGAGAGCAGCGTGGTCCGCCGCTACATTCCGTGGTTGTCGCCGACCCGGCTCGCCGATGCCAGCTTCACGCCGCTGCAGGATCAGCCGGGGATCATCACCTCGAACGGTCTGTTCTTCGAGCGTTACCATTCAGGCGTTCCGACCGTCGATCCCAAGGAATTCCGTCTGATGGTCAGCGGCCGGGTGAAAAAGCCCCTGCTGCTCACGCTCGACCAGATCATGCGCTATCCTTCGGTCTCCCGCATCCATTTCATCGAATGCCCGGCGAACGGCGCGACGGAATGGCCGGCGGCACAGCTCAACTCGTTGCAGTTGACCCATGGGATGATCGGCTGCGCGGAATGGACCGGCGTGCTGCTCAAAACCATTCTTGATGAAGCCGGAATCCATCCCGACAGTCGCTGGGTTCTGCCCACCGGCTCGGATGGCGCCCACATGGATCGCAGCCTGCCGATGGTGAAATGCCTCGACGATTGCATTCTCGCCTGGGGTCAGAACGGTGAAGCGCTGCGCCCCGAACAGGGTTATCCGCTGCGCCTGGTCGTTCCCGGCTGGCAGGGCAACGTCAACGTCAAGTGGCTGCGTCAGCTTCAGGTCGGTCGCGAGCCGTGGATTACCCGCGAGGAAACCAGCGAGTACAGCGAGTTGCTGGGCGACGGGAAATCTCTCGGATTCACCTGGGTGATGGACGCGAAATCGGTCATCACCTTCCCCTGCCCCGAAAAGCCGCTCACTCAGGGACCCGGTTTCTACGAAATCCGCGGTCTCGCCTGGAGCGGTCGCGGCAAGGTCAAGTATGTCGACGTTTCGCTCGATGGCGGCGTGAACTTCCAGCGCGCCAAGCTCGATAATCCGATTCTCGATAAATGCATGACCCGCTTCACCCTGCCGTACTGGTGGGACGGCAAGCCCGCCCTGATCCAGTCACGCGTGACGGATGATACCGGCTATGTTCAGCCGACCATCGTTCAGAAGCACAAATTCTGGGGCCATGATCCGGTCTATGAAAACAACTCGATCCAGACGTGGCAGATTCTCGCCAGCGGGGAGGTGAACAATGTCCAGCTCTCGTAAACTGATCGCTATCCTGCTGGGTGGCGCCGTTCTTGCAACCGCAACCGCCTGGGCGGGTGACACATCGAGCGCACCCGCGTCCGACGCGGCCACGTCGTCGGTCCCGCCGGGTCATGCCGGCGACCATAATTCGGTCAAATACTACAAAGGCATCGTCCCGGCGAAGGACCTGAAGGTCTGGCGCGAAGAAGGGACCGGTAACGGCAAGCTGGCCCATTACAAGCCGGCGACGAAAGTCGATTATTACAAGATCGGCACGACACCGACGCCGGCGCAGATCGCCGGATGGACCATTGCGGTTCCGCCCAGCGGCGAAAACTTGCCGGCTGGTTCCGGTACCGCGGCCAAGGGCGAGGCGATCTATTCGACCAATTGCGCCATGTGTCACGGTGGTTTTGGCGAAGGAAAGAACAACTATCCTCAGCTGGTTGGCGGGATCGGCTCCCTCGGAACACCGAGCCCGGAAAAAACGGTTGGCAGCTATTGGCCTTATGCAACGACGGTGTGGGATTACATCAATCGCGCAATGCCGTTTTATGCCCCCCATACGCTGAAGCCCGACGAGGTCTACTCACTCACCGCGTATATCCTGAACATGAACGGGATCACCAAGAGCAGTTGGGTCGCCGATGCGAAATCGGTTCCGCTGGTCAAGATGCCCAACCGCAACTCGTTCAACTGGAAAGATCCTCGTCCGGTGACACATAATTCTGCTTGCATGAAGAATTGTGTCAGTCCATCATCGATCAAGATTACATCGAATGCCGCCACGATGAATCTGACGCCGCGCCTGACGGGTCCGGTCGATCACATGAAGAACGGCAAATGAGGGAGATGTCATGAACAAAGCAGCGACTGCCTTCGTCTTTGGCCTTTCGGCCAGCGTTGCCATGATCGGCTTCGCCGTCGCAGCAACGCCGGCTCAGATTGCGGCTGGTGAAAAACTCGCGACGACGACGACCGAAGGCAATTGCGATGCCTGTCACATGTTCAAGGGTGCCGTAGAGGCGGGCAATATCGGGCCGGAACTCAAGGATGTGAAATCCATGGTTCCGAACCGTGCTGAGTTCTACAAGATCATCTACGACGAGGAAGCCCGCAATCCGTCGACGATCATGCCCGCTTTCGGCAAAAACCAGATATTGACGCCTAAGCAGATCAACGAAGTCATCGACTTCATGTACACAAAGTAAGCGAGGAAATATGACCGATTCTTTTGGATCTCCCCCGGTTTCGGCCAAGCGCCGGACCATTCTGACCGCGGTTGCGGCCGGTGCAGCGGCCAGCTTCGTGCTGCCGCGCACAAGCTTCGCAGCGGACGCCGTTACCGCGCCGAGCGCGAAGGACTACCCGATGAAGGCCTTCACCCAGAAGACCCAGGCGGCGACGCTCCAGGCGATGTACGGGACGTCATCCGTGTCGACATCTTCGGACGTCAAGCTTGACGCGCCAGACATCGCCGAGAACGGGGCAGTGGTGCCGGTCTCGTTCGATGCCAACGCGAAAAACGTCACCGGCGCGTCCATTCTAGCGATTGATAACCCCTTTGTGATGGCGTGCGCCTACAAAATCCCGGCGGGTACCGATCCGGCGATTTCGAGCCGCGTCAAGCTGGGCAAGACGACGCAAGTCGTTGCGGTTATTCAATCCGGCGGCAAGCTGATGAGCGCGTCAAAGCAGGTCAAGGTCACCCTTGGCGGTTGCGGTTAAGGGAGAAGCACCATGGCACATCAAATTCTGGTTCACGCAATGACCTCCGGCGACACCACCACGGTGGAAGCTCTGGTCAAGCATCCGATGGATTCCGGCTTCGTGAAGAATGCGGCGGGCAAGATCATTCCGGCACACTACATCGAAGTGATCGAGTTCACCCATCAGGGCAAAGTCGTCCTGACCGGCTACTGGGGCCCAGCGGTCTCGAAAAATCCGTTCATCAAGTTCTCGTTCAAGGGCGGCAAGTCGGGCGAACCGATCGGCGTTTCCTGGGTCGATAACAAAGGCGAAACGGCGACCACGTCTTCGAATATCATGTAAGCAAATCGGGTGGCGATATCATCGCCACCCGATTTTATTGCGGCGACGGCGGATCGACTGAACAAGCAATGCCGACGCCGCAAGCCCAATGATGGCGTAATCGACTGGGACGATATCGTAGCGCCGGACCGGGTCATGCATATCGGTCGGCGTCGACCTATTCATCGGGGAGGATGAATTCATGAAATTTCCGCTTCTGGGCCTGGCCGTTACCGCAGGGTTGCTCGGGTCGACCGTTTTGGCCAGTGCCGCGACGCAGCCGGATCCGTCCGCCGACACCAAGGCCTTTCAATCATATTATCAGCAGCAGTTTCCAAAGCTTCCGCTGAAAGACTATGTCAACGGCTCGTATAATTTCAGTGCATCGCTCCGCAAGCAATGGAAGCAGATCCTGGAATTCCCGCCCTACTCTTTCGCGGTCGATAACGGCAAGACGCTGTTCAACACCAAATTCCCCAACGGCAAAAGCTACGCTTCGTGCTTCCCCAATGGCGGGATCGGCATCGCGCAGAATTATCCGATGTTCGACCAGAAGACCGGCAAGGTCATGACGCTGGGCCTCGCGATCAACCAGTGCCGCACCGAAAACGGTCTGAAGCCGCTGAAGCTCACCAAAGGCCCTCTGGCCGATATCGATGCCTACATGACCTCGACCTCGGACGGTAAGCCGATCGATGTCGTCGTTCCGCATACCAAGGCGGCGCTTGCGGCGTATACGGTCGGCAAGGAATATTTCTATTCACGACGCGGCCAGCTCAATTTCTCCTGCGCGAGCTGCCATCTTCAGGCGGCCGGCAAGCATCTGCGCGGCGATATTCTGGCACCCGCGCTCGGCATGACCGCATCCTTCCCGCTTTATCGGTCGAAGTGGGGCGACATGGGCACGCTGGTCCGCCGGTTTATCGGCTGCAACAAGAAGGTGAAAGCGGCGCCGCTCAAGGCGGATTCTCCGGTTTATGCCGATCTGGCGTATTTTCTGACGACAATGAGCAACGGCCTGCCGGTGGCCGGCCCCGGCGCACGGCCATGAGGAGACCCGCTATGAAACATCTCGTCCTGATTGCCGCCGTTCCCGCCTTCCTGCTCTCCGTCACCAGCACCTATGCGGCCAGTGTGTCGAAAGCTGATGCCGCGAAGGCGATCGCCGCAGCCGCTGCTTCAATGAAAACCGCAGCCAGTTACAACGACCAGTGGCTCGAAACCGTGGCCGATTTCAAGGACGCGAAAGCGGCCGAGACCAAGGGCGATTACGCCACCGCCCAGGCGAAGGCCGAGCGCGCGGATACGCTCGCCAAACTATCGATCAATCAGGCCAAGGCGCAGAAGAAGCTCTGGCAGAACGAAGTGCCGAAATAGCGCGCCGTGCCGGACCGCCCTGTCGGTCCGGCCCCCTGCGCCCCCCCGATTTGAGGAGAACGACCCCATGAAAACAACACGACGCGCGGTACTCACCGCCGCGGCCAGCACGGCCCTGATGCCGCGCTTCGCGTTCTCGGCAACCGACCCGTACGACGTGCCCATGCAGGGCGATGTGCGGATCATTCACGAAACCGACACCCACGCCAACGCCTTGCCGGTGCAATTCCGCGAGCCGAACCAGAATATCGGTGTGGGTGCAATGGACGGTCAGCCGCCCCACTTCGTCGGCCATGCGTTCCTCAAGCATTACGGCATGCACACCGGCACCCGCGATGCCCATGCCTTCACGTTCCTCGATTTCGAAAAACTTGCCCACCGCTATGGGCCGCTGGGCGGCTTCGCCTACCTCAAACCGGTGATCGACAAGCTGCGCGCCGGAGCGGGTGCCGGCAAGTCCCTGCTGGTCGATGGCGGCGATCTGTGCCAGGGCACCGGGCCGGCCAATATGTCTGGCGGCCTCAATATGGTGGCGCTCGGCAACATGCTCGGCATCGATGCCATGACGGGCCACTGGGAATTCACCTACGGCCAGGACGGTATCGAAAAGATCATCAAGGCGCTGAACGGCAAGTTCATCGCCCAGAACGTCTTTCTCTCCGCCGAGGCCGGAATGATGGGTGCGCCGGCCTTCGACCAGAAGACCGGCTCGGTGTTCGAACCCTACATCATCCGTGAACTCGGCGGCTATCAGGTCGCGATCATCGGCCAGGCCTTCCCGTACGTGCCGATCGCGCATCCCCGCCGGTTCGTGCCGGACTGGCGCTTCGGGATCCGTCCCGACAACATGCAGAAGGTCGTCGACCACCTGCGTACCGTCAAGAAAGTCGATACCGTGCTGGTGCTTTCGCATAACGGCATGGAAGTCGACCTGAAAATGGCGGCCAACGTCACCGGCATCGATATCATTCTGGGCGGTCATACCCATGATGCGGTGCCGGTTCCGGTCATCATCAAAAATGCCAGCGGCCAGACCATCGTGACCAATGCCGGCACCGCCGGCAAGTTCATCGGCGTGCTCGACCTCGAACTGTCCAAGGGCAAACTCAAGGATCTGCATTACAAGCTGCTGCCGATCTACACCGACATGATCAAGCCGGATGCCGCCGTCGCCGCCGAGGTTACCAAAGGCTACGCGCCCTACCAGAAGATGCTCGACGAAAAGATTGCCGACGTCGAAAGCCTGCTGTACCGGCGCAATAATTTCTACGGCTCGGTCGATCAGGTGATCATGGACGCCTGCATGGAGGAAATGGACGCGGAGATCGCCTTCTCGCCCGGCTTCCGCTGGGGCAATTCCTTCCTCCCCGGCAGCGAATTCACCATGGGCGACCTGCTGACCGAGACGGCGATCACCTATCCCGTGGCCTACACGCAGATGATGACCGGCGCCGAAATCAAGTCGATGATGGAGGATGTCTGCGATAATCTGTTCAATCGCAACGCTTACTATGAGCAGGGGGGCGATATGATCCGGGTGGGCGGCATGAACTACGCCTGCGCCCCGCGCAAGCTGATCGAGCACCGGATCTCCGACATGACGCTGAACAACGGCAAGCCGGTCGAGGCCAACAAGACCTACAAGACGGTCAGCTGGGCCTCGGTTTCACTGCCGCAGACCGGCAAGCCGGTGTGGGAAGTGGTGGCAACCAACCTGAAGCGCAAAAAGACCATCAAGGTCACCAAGCCGAACCATGTGAAACTGCTTGGTGTGAAGGGCAATCCGGGTCTAGAACCGGTTTAATGAAACGCCGGACTGCCCTTACGGGTCTGATCGTCGCGGGGCTGCCTCTGGGCGGCCTCGCAACCATCCGCCGCGCCCGTGCGGACGCCAATCCATTCGCGACCCACAAACTCGTCCTGCAACTCTCCGATGATTCGATGGAGAAGCAGAAGGCGATCATCAGCGGCGCGAATTCCGTTCTCAAGGACTATCCCGATACGGTCTCAATCGTCGTGGTCTGTTTCGGTCCGGGCGTGCAACTGCTCTATGCCAACTCGCCTCTGCGCGAAGCCGTCGACAGCCTGGTGTCACAGGGCGTCGAGTTCGATGTCTGCATGAACACGATCGACACGATCAAGCGCAAGACCGGCCACGCGCCGAAACTCAATCCCCACGCGATCCCGACACCTTATGGTATCCCCCGGATTATGGAACTCGTGACCAAGGGCTATATCCTCGTCCGCCCCTGACGGGGGGTCAATCGGCCAACACCGCGAACACCCGCCGCTCGACCTCAAACTGACCGAGTACCGCCATCGTCGCATCGAGCGGTGGGCTGATCGTGCTGCCGGTCAGGGCCGCACGCAGTGGTTCCGCCACCACCTTGAGCTTTTTGCCGCTCTCCTCGGCATAGGCCACCATGGCGGCGTGCAGCGCCGGGGCCGAATAATCGGTCTTGGCGAAATCGAGCACCATCGCCGAAAGATCGTCAAGCGCCTCATCGGTCATCATCGCGGCGGCTTTTTCCGTGAATGGCAGCGGCACATCGCGGACCAGGAACATCGCCGCCTCGGCCAGTTCCGCGATGGTGCGGGAGCGTTCCTGCAAGCGCGGCATCAGGGCCGCAATCCGCCCCGCTGCGACCGGTCCGATCGCATCACCCCGCACAGCTTCGATCCGCTCGATCACCAGCCTGGTCAAACGATCGGGGTCGGCCGCGCGGACCCATACCGCATTGACCTGAAGCAGCTTCGCATAATCCATCTTGGCCGCACCGCGCCCGACCCCGTCGAGGTCGAACAGGCGGATCTGATCCTCACGCGAGAGAATTTCGGAATCCCCGTGTCCCCAGCCCAGCCGCAGGAGGTAATTGCACAGGGCTTCCGGCAGGTACCCTTCGTCGCGGAACTGCAGGGTCGAGACCGCGCCATGCCGCTTGGACAGCTTGCCCCCGTCCGGCCCGTGGATCAGCGGCAGATGCGCGAATTCGGGGCGCTGCCAACCCATCGCGTCATAGATCTGCGCCTGACGGAACGTGTTGGTCAGATGATCATCGCCCCGGATGACATGGGTGATCGCCATGTCGTGGTCGTCGACCACAACGGCGTGCAGATAGGTCGGCGTCCCGTCCGAACGCACCAGAATCATATCGTCGAGTTCGGCGTTGCGGACCCGGACTTCGCCCTTGACCTTGTCAAGAACCACGGTCTCCCCGGTGCGCGGTGCCTTGAGCCGGATGACCGGCTCGATCCCCGCCGGAGCCTCGGATGCATCCCGATCCCGCCAACGGCCATCGTAGCGAAACGGCTTTTTGGCCGCATCTGCCGCCGCGCGCATGGCGGCGAGTTCCTCACGCGAGCAGTAGCACCGATAAGCGGTACCGGCCGCGACCATCGCCTCGGCAACCTCGCGATGCCTCGCATAACGGGTCGACTGGAACACCGGCCCCTGATCGGGCTTGATATCGAGCCAGTCGAGAACGTCGAAAATCACCTGCGTCGCCTCGGGCGTGCTGCGCGTCGTGTCGGTATCCTCGACACGCAGCAGAAATTCGCCGCCATGGTGCCGGGCGAACAGGAAGTTGAACAGGGCGGTGCGCACGCTGCCGATATGCAGCATGCCGGTGGGGGACGGTGCGAAACGGACACGGATTGTCATGCGCCCGCCGGTATCACGAAACCCCTACCAGATGAACCCCGGCAGGATCGCAACAGGGTCGAGCATGGCCTGGGCGCAATCCCGGCGTGCCTGTTCGGGTGTCGCCGTATGGATGCCGGTCAGAACCAGCACCGAATCGATGCCCGCCGCCTGCGCGCCGGCAATATCGGTGCGGAGCGAATCACCGAACGCGACGGTGCGGGCCCGGGCGGTGCCGAGCATCGCGAGCGTGGGGGCATAGACCGCAGGATCGGGCTTGCCCCGCAGGATCACGCGCCCGCCCCAGCTCGCATAGCGTTCGGCGAGGAGGCCCGCGCAAATGATCCGGCGCCCGTCGCGGATCACTTCGAGGTCGGGATTGGCGCAGACCATCGGCAGCCCCGCCTTGAGCGATTCCGCCAGCAGAACATCGAAAATCGCGGGATCGTCCTGCGCGGAAAGGTCGTCAGGTCCGGTGTTGAGCAGAAACTCGGCGTCCGCCGGTTGCGCAACCTCGGTCAGATCGAGATCCTCGAACAGGTTGCGATCGCGCGCGGGTCCGAGATGAACGAAGCGTCTGCCCAGGGCTGCGAAATCAGGATCGGTCCGGTCCCGCAGACCGGTACGCACCGCCTCCCCGCTGGTCATCACGCCGTCATAGGTGCCGGGCGCGATCCCCATGGCCGCGAGCGCCTGGGCAACCGCTCCGGCGCGGCGCGGCGCATTCGAGAGAAACACCACCCGCCGCCCTGCCCCGCGTAATCGGGCCAGCGAGTCGATCACGCCGGGATAGAGATGCACGCCGTCATGCACCACGCCCCAGAGATCGACGATGAACCCGTCATATCGCTCGGCGAGATCGGCGATGCTCATGGCGCGAGTTCCGCGAGCCGGTCGGCATCCCGCCCGATGATTTCGGCAAGGCTGACTGCGCCATATGGATCGACCAAGCGTGGCAGACCATCGACGATCCGGGCAATGACCTCCGGCCCGTCGAGGACGAAGCTCGAATAGATCTGCACCACGCTCGCACCCGCCCGCAGCTTGGCGAAAGCCTGTTCGGCGGTGCCGACGCCGCCGACACCGATGAGGGTGAGCCGCTCGCCGGCGAGCAGCCGCACCCGCGCGAGCATCCGCGTCGAGCGGGCGAACAACGGCGCGCCGGAGAGCCCCCCGGCTTCGCCACGCGCGGCCCCGCCAAGGCTCGCCGGGCGGGCCAAGGTGGTGTTGCTGACCACAAGCCCCGCAAGGCCGCGTTCCAGCGCCAGCGCCACGATATCCGACAGGGCGGCCTCATCCAGATCCGGTGCGAGCTTGACGAACAGCGGCGGGTGCGGTGCGGCCCCTGCGGCAATCGCGCCGAGGATACCAGCGAGCCGTTCGACCGCCTGAAGGTCACGCAGCCCCGGCGTGTTCGGCGAGGATACATTGATCACGATATAATCGGCAAAGCGGGAAACCGCGCGAACCAGAGCGGGATAGTCGGTCAGCGGGTCGGCCCCGTCCTTGTTGATCCCGAGATTGGCACCGATCGGCACGGCATGATCCACCGCAGCGAGCCGGGCGGCAAAACCCGCGATCCCCTGATTGTTGAACCCCATCCGGTTGATCAGCGCCCGATCCTGCGCGAGGCGGAACAGCCGGGGTTTCGGATTGCCGGGCTGCGGACGCAGGGTGACCGTGCCAGCTTCGAGGAACGAAAAGCCCAGCCGCGCGAGGCCCGACAAAGCGACGGCGTTTTTATCGAATCCCGCCGCCAGACCGATCGGATGGGGCAGGTTGCGACCGCAGAATTCCGTCGCGAGGCGGGGATCGGGCCGCAGGTCGCGCCGCCCGGCAAGTCCGGCACGCAGCCCCTTGATCGCAAGATCGTGCGCGGTTTCCGGATCGAACCGCCGCAGCCAGGATGCCGCGGCATCGGCGAGGCGCATTATTTCGCGAATACCACGATTTCGGGACCAGCCGGGGCCGGAACATGAGCCAGCTTGGTCGAGGCCCCGAGCGAGACATTGGGCGGGATCACGCCGTTCGCCGCAATGGCATCGGCGACCTGAGCGGCCTCCGGCGTCAGCTTTGCCATGGCGAGTTCCGAATCGCTGGGGATCGCGCTGGCGGGTCCGGTGACGTACACCCGAAACTGCGCCTTCGGATTGATCTTGAGCGCCTGAGTCACCGCATAACTCACCGAGGGTGCCCAATTCTGGGTGCCCTCCGGGATCGTGACCAGCGGCAACTGGCCGTTGAACTTGCTCAGCGCCGCGACATCCACCAGCGAAGGGGCATCGGCGTAGGGCGAGACGATCTTGCGGCCGCTCAGAGCACAGCCGGCGAGCGCGATCGGGGTGAGGACGAGGGTGATGAGGATGCGGCGCATCAGCGGCCTTTACTTGACCCCGCCCCCGCCGACAACGGGGGGGCGGATTAAGGAAATCTTAGCTGCGGCGGATCACGCCGCCGCGACCGTCCGCTGCATCTGTTCACCGAGGCCCGCGATGCCGAGTTTCATGGTCTGGCCGGCGCGCAGGAACACCGGGTTGGGTTTGATCCCCATGCCCACGCCGGGCGGCGTGCCCGTTGCAATGATGTCACCCGGCATCAGCGCGATGAACTGGCTGACATAGGACACCAGGGGCCTGACCCCGAAAATCATTGTGCGCGTATTGCCGTTCTGCATGCGCTTGCCGTCGATTTCGCACCAGAGATCGAGCGCCTGCGGGTCGGGCACCTCGTCGCGGGTCACGAGATAGGGGCCGGTCGGGCCGAAGGTCGGGCAGCCTTTGCCCTTGTCCCAGGTACCGCCGCGCCTGGTCTGATATTCGCGTTCGCTGACATCGTTGACGATGCAATAGCCGGCGACGTGATCGAGCGCATCGGCCTCGGCCACATAGCGCGCTTCCCTGCCGATCACGACACCGAGTTCGACCTCCCAATCGGTCTCCGTCGACCCCCGGGGGATCACCACGTCGTCGAACGGACCGGAATAGGCGCTGCCCGCCTTGATGAAAATGATCGGCTCCTTCGGAATTGCAGCCCCGGTCTCGGCGGCGTGATCGGCGTAGTTCAAGCCGATGCAAACAAAATTGACCGGGCGCGGCAACGGTGCGCCGAGCCGAGCGCCTTCCGGCACGACCGGCAGGCTGGACAGATCGATCGCGGCGATCCGTTCCAGGGTGCCATCGGCGAGGGCCGCGCCATCGAGCACCGGCAGATGCGCCGAAAGATCGCGGCGCACACCGTCGCGATCGAGAATGCCGGGCTTTTCCGCACCGACGCTGCCGTGACGAAATAATTTCATCTGCTCGCTCCTGTCCCCGATTTATTAAATCCTTCTAAGACGAAGCTCCGTGCTCGCCAAGGGGCGTTCCCGGACCCGACCTTTCACGAGGCGCCGAACCCTCGTTGCGATGAGGATAATCGACATTCTCACCGCCGCCGCCCTCATGCGAATAAGTGCTTGCGGACAGGACGATCAGAATATTAAACTGTTCACTCCCTTTGGAGGATGTTCCCGATGAGCCAGGCCGCCGCGCGCTTCAACGATCCGCTGATCCACCATTGGATGCCATTCACGGCGAACAAGCAGTTTCAGGATGCGCCGCGGATCATCGCGCGTGCCGAAGGGGTGCATTACTGGAACACCGCCGGGGACAAGCTGCTCGATTCGGTCTCGGGCCTCTATACCACGCCGGCCGGGCACGGGCGGCGCGAAATCCGCGAGGCGGTGACGCGGCAGCTTGAGGAACTCGATTACGCCCCCCCGTTCCAGTTCGGAGTACCGGGCACCTTCCGCCTCGCGCATGAACTGGCGCAGATGCTGCCGGCCGGGTTGAACCGGGTTTTCTTTGCCGGATCGGGATCGGAAGCGGTGGAATCGGCCCTGAAGGTCGCGATCCAGTATCATCGCGTGCGCGGACAAGGCCAGCGGCAGCGTTTCGTCGGGCGGGCGCGCGGCTATCACGGCGTGAATTTCGCTGGCTGGTCGGTCGGCGGCATGGTCAAGAACCGCGATGCGTTCGGCCTCGGCCTGCCGGGTGTCTCGCACATGCGCCACACCCATATCGAACCCAACCGCTTCGTCATGGGACAGGGCGATCATGGCGGAGTCGATCTGGCGGACGACCTGCAGCGCATGGTCGATCTGCATGGCGGTGACACGATCGCAGCCTGCATCGTCGAGCCGATCGCCGGGTCCACCGGCGTTCTGGTGCCGCCGAAGGGCTACCTCGAACGTCTGCGGGCGATCTGCGACCAGCATGGTATCCTGCTGATTTTCGACGAGGTGATCTGCGGCTTCGGGCGCACCGGTCACCCCTTCGCCGCCGATGCATTCGGCGTGACGCCCGACCTGATGACGATGGCCAAGGCCATCACCAACGGCAATATTCCCATGGCGGCCATCGCGATCCGCCAGGATATCCAGCAGGCGATCCTCGATGCGGCAGGCCCTGATGCGATCGAGTTCTTCCACGGCTACACCTATTCGGGCCACCCGGTCGCGTGCGCGGCGGCATTGGCGACGCTGAAAATCTATCGCGATGACGATCTGTTCGCCCGCGGCGCGGCCCTCGTGCCGAAATTCCTCGAACGGATCGCGAGCCTGCGCGATATCCCGATCGTCACCGACACGCGCGGTTTCGGCCTGCTCGGCGCGGTCGATCTCGCGACCGACGGTGCCCCCGGCAAGCGCGGGTTTGCCGTGCTGCGGCGCGCCTTCGAAAGCGGGCTGGTCCTCCGCGTCGCCTCGGATACCGTGATCCTCTCGCCGATGTTCATCACGACCGATGACCAGCTCGACGAGATGTTCACGCTGCTGCGAAAGATCCTAGCCGCGGTTTAACGCCGCCCCGCGAAATCGAGCCCCCTCCCCTCACCGCCATCCTGCGGCGCGAGGGCGGGGGTCACATGGTTTGAGACTGCAACGGCGCGGCGACGCTGGCGGGTTCGGGCTTCCAGTCGCGGAAGAAGGCGCGGCCAATCGATCCTGCGAGTTCGCTGAGCTGGATCTGGACCCGGTCGAGATAATCGTGAAGATCACCATCGAGAACCTCGCTCATCGGGCGTTCGAGCAGGAATTCCCGGAGGTATTCCGCCTGTTCGATCGGCCCGCTGGTGTGAGGAAGGTGGTGAATCCGGCGCAGCTCGTCGAGATGGTATTCGGCGCGCCGGACCGAAAGGCAGACCGAGCGGGGGAATGACGGGTCGCGCAGCAGAAATCCGGCGACGTCCTCCGCCGAGAACTCGGCACGGGCGAGGCGCTTGAAGGCATGATAGCCCGCTGCGGCGCGCAGCACCGCGTTCCACATGGTCAGTTCGGTGACCCGCCGGGCTTCGCGGTCGCGCGGCACCAGCAGGCGATATTTGATGTCGAGCAGCCGCGTGGTCTGATCGGCGCGTTCCACCAGCCGGCCAAGCTGGTAGAATTGCCAGCCCTGATCGCGATACATCGTGCCTTCGGTGATGCCGGTATGGGTCTGCACCGACTCCTTGATTTTGGTGCAGAGGCGCGAAAGCCGGTCGCCATCGAGATCGCCGGTATCGATCCGCATGACGAAACGATGAAACACGTTGATCTGGCGCCACATCTCGGTGCTGATCAGCGGGCGCAGCGTGCGCGCGTTGGTCCGCGCGTTATCGAGACAGAACGGGATGCCGGTCGGGTTGGTCGGATCGAGCAGATAGAGCCGCTTGACCGCATCCGGATCGCTGGCGGCGTCGTAGCTTTCGAACTTGTCCTGATCGGACATGATCGCGACCAGCGCGGTCCAGGATTCCGCCTCGCGACCGGGGCTTTCGAAGCTTTGCACCACATCGATCAGGCGGGCGAGGTTTTCGACCCGTTCGAGATAGCGGGCCATCCAGAACAGGCCTTCGGCGTCGCGGGCGAGCAGAACCGGTTCGACGCGCATGCTCAGTTCCCCCCTGCCAGAACCCAGGTATCCTTCGAGCCGCCGCCCTGTGACGAGTTGACGATGAGCGAGCCGCGCTTCATCGCGACACGGGTGAGGCCGCCGGGCAGAACCCAGCTGTCGCGACCGGTCACGACGAAGGGCCGCAGATCGAGATGGCGCGGGCCGATGCCTTCCTCGGCGAGGGTGGGTGCGACGGAAAGTGCGATCATCGGCTGGCTGATCCATTGAGCGGGATCGTCGAGAATGGCGGCGCGCGCCGATTCCAGTTCGGCCTTGCTGGCACGCGGGCCGATGGTGATGCCGTAGCCGCCGGATTCGCCGACCGGCTTGATCACCAGTTCGTGCAGATGTTCGAGCGTATAGGCGAGGCCTTCGGGTTCGCGACAGATATTGGTCTGGACATTCTCGATGATGGGCTCCTCACCAAGATAATAGCGAATGATCCGCGGCATGTAGGCATAGACCGCCTTGTCGTCGGCGACACCGGTACCGACCGCGTTGGCCAGCGCCACATTGCCGGCACGCCAGGCCCGGATGAGACCCGGAACGCCGAGCATGCTTTCCGGGCGGAACACTTCCGGGTCGAGGAAATCGTCGTTCAGGCGGCGATAGATGGTGTGGACCCGGCAGAGACCGGTGGTGGTGCGCATATAGACCCGGTCGTTCTCGACGGTCAGATCCGAGCCCTGAACCAACGGCACGCCCATTTCGCGGGCGAGGAACACATGTTCGAAATAAGCGGAATTATAAATGCCGGGCGAGAGCAGGACGACCTGCGGGTCCGGTACCTCGCCGGGGGCGATTTCGGTCATCGCGGCACGGAGGCGACGCCCGTAATCATCGACCGGGCGGAGTTTGACGCCGGACATCAGGTCCGGAAACGCACGGAGCATGAGGTGGCGGTTCTCGATGACGTAGGAGACGCCGGAGGGGGTACGGGCGTTGTCTTCGAGGATGCGAAAATCGCCGGCTTCGTCGCGGATGATGTCGATGCCGCAGACATGAACATAGGTGCCGTGGCGGACTGCGAAATCGCGCATCTCGGGGCGGAAGTTCGCGTTGCCGAACACCAGATCGGCGGGGATGATGCCGTCGCGGATGATTTTCGCATCATGGTAGATGTCGTGCAGGAACGCGTTGAGCGCGGTGACCCGCTGGATCGCGCCGGTTTCGATGGTGCGCCATTCGGACGGCGTGATGATGCGGGGGATGCAGTCGAACGGCAGGATGCGGTCGATCGCGGTGGCATCCGAATAGACGGTGAAGGTGATGCCGAGATCGATCAGGTCGGTTTCGGCAAGGGTGGCACGGGCGCGCAGGGCCTCGACGCCGATGCGGGCGAGGCGGGCGCGGACCAGTTCGGGAACCCCCTGATCGTCACCCCGCTCGCGGGTCAGTTCACAGAAATACGGATGGGGCGCGTAGTCTGCGAAAATCGCCGCTTGTTCGTGGTCCATTATCGATCCTTATCCGGTTCATGCATGTTTGTCGCACCGCCGCCGCGATGCAACAAGAAAATGATCTCACGCCGTGCGACTGCGGTTATCGGATCGGGTTCAGCGCGCTCTCGCATCGAACCCGCCGGGGTGTTATGCGGGGGGATGCACGGACGCGACGCCATCGGCGGCCTGATCGACGCGAAGGGCCATATCAGGACGGCGTGGCGGCCGGTGGTCGATGCCATGCAGGTGATCGGGGCGAGCGAATTCGCGGCACGGGCGGCAGCGCTGGACCGGCGGACGCGGTTCGATCAGCCGAGCGGGGCCGGAACAGCGCCACGGCTCGACCCGATACCGGTGCCGCTGATGGATTACGAATTCGCAGCGCTTGCCGCGGGGCTCGTGGAGCGGGCGACGTTCCTCGGCACGCTGCTCGATGATATCTACGGCGCCCAGACCAGCATCGCCGATGATCTGATTCCGGTATCGGCTCTGTTCGGCGCGCCCGATTTCGTGCGGCAGCTGGCGCGGCAGCCGGGCTTTCGTGGCCAGCGCCTGAGTTTCTATGCGGTGGACCTCGCTCGCGACCCCGCCACCGGCCGGTTCGGGGTGTTGCGCGACCATACCGATCAAGCCCGCGGCCTGGGGCTGGCCATGTCGATCCGCCGCTCGGTGGCGGAGGTCATGCCGGAATTGTTCGGCAAGGTGACGCTGGCGAGCCAGCGGCCGGTGATCGAAAGCCTGCAGGATTGGCTGCATGACGAGGCGGGGGGCGGACCGATCGGGCTGATTGCGGGCAGCGATGCCGATTTCGCCGATGCCCGGCTTCTGGCACGGCAGATCGGAGCGCTGGTCCTCCGCCCCGATGATCTGTCATGCGCCGGCGGCACTCTGCGGCTGCGCACCCTGGCGGGGTCGCTGCCGGTGAGCCTCCTGTTGCGAATGGCCCTGAGCGGTGGAATCGATCCCCTGGAGCAGGGCGGTGCGCCGGCCCACGGGATCGCCGGATTGTTCCGGGTCCTGCGCAGCAATAGCGGCACGATGCTCAACGCGCCCGGCAGCGGCGTGCTCGGCGACGACCGGCTGAGACCGTTCCTCGACATAATATATGAGCGTTGGCACGGCACGCTGCCGCAGTTGCGCCCGGTCGCGCCACCGTCCGGGCTCGATGCGGAGCAGGCCCCCGTTGCCGGGTCCGCGAATTTCGATTTCGCGACCATCAGCCACCGGTTGTTCGCAATCCGGATCGGCGCGGTATGGCGGGTGCTGCCCGGCGGGCTGGGGTTCGCCCGGCGCGCCGACGGCCAGGAAGTGGTCAAGGATATCTGGGTGATCGATTCGGGCGAAACCGATCACGGTACCGCAAGCCCGCCGAACCGAAGTGTGGTCCGCGCAGCGGGACGGATCGCAACCGAACTGCCGAGCCGCCTCGCCGACGACCTTCTCTGGCTCGGGCGCATGGTCGAACGGCTCGACGCCGCAGCACGGCTGCTGCGGCTGGCGCTCCCGCGATTTATCGATGCGAGCAGCCTTCCGCACGAAGTGGCGCAGCGGGCGATGCTGGCCTCGTGCCTCATCAAGGCGCGATTATTGCCGGATGAAACCACCGGCCCGTTTCTCTCGGCGCGGCGGCTGCATCAGACGCTGGACAAGGAACGTCCGCTGAGCGAGCTGATCGGCGAGGTTCGCCGGTTGCTCGACCATTGCGGCGAACGCTTCAGTACATCGATGCGGGAGCTGGTGCATGCAGCGCTCGACCGGATACCCTCTCAGCCGGACAGCGATCCCGCCGCGCACACCGCGTGCCTCGGCTTCGTCGCCGTATTCAACGGCGTCATCGCCGAGGATGCCTCGCGCAGCGGCGGCTTCGTGTTTCTCGAAATCGGACGGCGACTTGAGCGAGCCGAAGCCCTCGCCGAGACGCTGGGGATTCTCCTCGATGGCACGGTCGATCGCCTCGATCCCGGCCTCTCGCTCGCCATCGAGCTTGCGGATGCGCAATTGAGCTACGAATTCCTCCATGCCGGCCCGATTTCGCCCATTCCGGCGATCGAACTGCTGATCGGCGCGGTCGATTACCCCCGCAGTCTGGCCTTCCAGCTCGATGCGCTCGCGGTCGCGTTGCGGCGGATCGGGGCCGAAGACCAGGCGGTCAGTGCGTCACGGCTGACGCGCGGCTTGCAAGGGCTGGCTCTCTCACTGGCGAAGGGACGCGGCGGCCCCGAAGCGATCGGCACCCAGCTCGAATCGACGCATGCGGCGGTCGAGGCTCTGGCTGCGGAACTCGTGGCGCGCTATTTCGCACCGATCCCGCCGGCTCACCGGATGGATGCCGAGGCCGGGTGACGCTTCAGCCCCGTCATGCGATCAGGCGCGTTGCGAAAAGCATGAACACCCCGGCAAGGAGCAGCGGCAGCGAGGACGGCTCGGGTACCGGGACCACGGGCGGTGATGCGGGCGGGACATCGGGTGGCGTGTTTCGAACCACGGGAGGCACGATCGCGGTCACCGGAACGAGCAGAGCAGGCGGCACTCCATTGAACTGCGGCGTTCCGACGATCGATCCTCCCGGCGCATCCGCGAGAGGAATGCCCGCAAGTGCGGCATCGCCGAGCGAACGAATGACACTCCCGTAGGTTGCAGGCGTCATGGGCACCACCGGTGCGACCCAGACCTGATGACAACCGCAGGGCAATTGGGGCATCGGTGGCTTTTGCGCGGTGAGCATCGACAGCGCCGCCCCGGCCCCGATCGTTACAACGGCAGCAGGAACCGCCGCCACAATCGGATGGCTGAGAACGACACCACGGCAAGCCTGCGCACAGCGAATGATCCACATACGAAACCGTCTTACGGTCTGAGTTAACGTCCTGCAAGCAAAATAGTTAGTTGCAGGATCGCGTCAATCAACCCAGAGGTGTAAACCGGTGGCTGCTACAGGGAATAGGCCGCTATGCAATTTTTCCAGACACAATCTCAGGTTACAATGCGCCGTGAGAACCGGTTAGAACCCGATCCCGCACGGCGCGAAACATCACCGCCTGAAGTTGCTCACGACGATGGGGCGGAAATGGACGCCGTGGCGGCGCATTTTGAACCGGAGATACGCGTAGCCGCCGAGTCCCGCGATTATCAGCAACGGAATGGTAAAAATCGCCAGCCAGAACGCGATCGCCGCGAAGCCGAGCAAAATGGCGAAGGCGACGACACGGGCAAAAATAACCCCGAGTGTCGGCCCGGCTATGGGCTCCCGCGCGAACTCGCCAGACGGAGTCATATCGATGATCGGTCCACTTGTCGTTTTCATGCCGTGACTCTGGTACTGTCGGGCAGACAGAGCAAGTTAAATCAGCAACGATCCGGTGAAGACTTGGCAACCCGCCGGCCATCGCGCCCACATCTGCGCCTCTGCTCACGACATCGAAACATCGCCGGTGCCGCCAACGCCCCGCTTGCGCACAAAAAAATGGTGCTGTCAGAGGGAATTGAACCCTCGACCTCCTCATTACCAATTAGATGATATGGGTGTTTCAGGATGATGCCCTATGTTTCAGACTGTCCATTGCACTGAAGTTTTCTCTTGCTTTTAGCGAAAATACCTCCTAATTATAGGCCCGGATTGTTCCAGATTATTTCCTCCTATCGGAACAAACATGATGCCCCAATGATGCCCCGGATCGGAGAAACCGAAATGAAATCCCGAATCACAGACACGGCGATAACAGCGGCGGTTAGGAAGGCTACCGAGACCGGCCAACGCATTGAAATTGCTGATGCTGCGCTTCGCGGCCTGCGCTTGAGGGTCACGCCGACAGGCTCCAAGGTCTGGATATTGGGAGCACGCGATGCTGCTGGCGCGCCTCGCCGGTTCACGATCGGCCATCACCCGGCAATAGGAATAGCGGACGCACGCGACGCTGCGCGGAAACTCCGGGAGCGCGTGAGGGAGGGGTTTGACCCTATAGACGACGCTCGCCAGCGCCGCGCCGAGGCGGAGGCTGCGAGAGAGAACGTCAATACCCTCTCGGACCTGATCGCGCACTACGGCGCAAAGCAAGGTGGCAAGCTGAAATCTTGGCCGGAATATCAGGGTGCAATCCGCCGCGTGTTCGGCCCCTTGCTGCCCATGCCCCTGAGCAGGGTGACGATCGGTAGTTTGCAGATGGCGGCGGATCGATACCAGGCGCAGCAGCAGGCCGCGAGCGCGGTTCGGTGCATCCGTCCACTGCTGAAATGGGCGAGCGCACCGGGACGCAAATACGTCACTGCCGACCTCGCCGATATCCGTGTTCCGGCGACCATCGTGAAGCGGGACCGGGTGCTGACCGATGATGAGTTGCGGCGCATCCTGCCGGTGCTGAGGGCCGATAACCGCCCGTTTGCAGCCTGTATGCGGTTTTTGCTCTTGACCTGTGCTCGACGCGACGAAGCGGCATATGCCAAATGGGGGGATATTGATTTCCGGGCAGCAACATGGCTGATCCAAGACACGAAAAACAAGCGCCCGCACCTCGTTCCGCTATCTCGCCAAGCCATCGACCTCGTTGCCTCAATTCGGCCAGATGACGTGGCGGCGGATGCGCTGATCTTTGCGACTTGCACTGGCAAACCATTGGGAAATTGGGACAAGAGCACCAAGCAACTATTCACCGCAACGGGCACCACGGGCTGGACCCGCCACGATCTACGCCGCACCGCCGCAACGAAAATGGGGAAGCTGGGCGTCGCACCCCACGTCATCGAAAGCGCTCTGAACCACGCCAGCGTTCATTCCCCTCTTGCATCGGTTTACAACACCGCTCGGTATGAGGCCGATGTGGCGAAGGCACTGCAACTATTGGCCGACGCCCTCGACGGCATCGAACAGGGCGGCGCACAAATCGTGCCTATGCGAGCATGACCGACGCAGTAAAGGTGGCGCTCGCCCGCTTCAATCAGCATCATGACCCGTTATTCGACAAGATTATTGACGGCGTTCTACGTCAATTTTCAGATCAGCATGGCGCGGCTAAGAGTCAACGCGAGTATTACGAAATGCGGGCATTGGAAGCGGAAGATGCCACGCACGAGGTGAGGCATATATGGCGGAAAGACCCGGAACTACGAAAGCGATTGCTAGACAAAGCCAAGAGCATAAGAAACATCAGGCATCGGCGCTACTCTGAGGATCAGTGGCGCACCGCCATACTGGGTCTAGGGATTGCTTACACGAGAGGAATGTATTTGCCTCCTGGCCGATCTGGCGGGGAGGTAAAACCGGACGGCCTCAGGAATCCCCCCATTTTCCATAGGTCCAGGTATTGCGCCGATTCGCTGCGATTCTCTACCAAGCGTTGGAATGCATGGATGAGGGTGGATCATGGGAATTGCAGCATCGAAAAAGCGTGATGGTGGGCGGTTGAAGGACATCCGCGCATTCATTGACGAGTTGTATGCCCACGATCTCCACGCCAAACGCGTTGACTCCCTGTCTGCTGCGACACTGGGCGTGATGACCGGCGCGTCGCTCGCCGTCGCGATGATCGGTCAGGCGTTGGCACAGGCGCGCGGGCTGGTGACCAAGCACGCGATCAAGCAGGTTGATCGCATGCTCAGTAACGAGAGTATCGACGTCTGGGAAAGCTTCGCCCGTTGGGTACCGCATCTGGTGGGTTCGCAGACCGACATCGTCGTTGCCATGGACTGGACGGATTTCGACGGCGACGATCAGGCAACGTTGGCGCTCAACCTGGTGAGCAAGCATGGCCGGGCGATGCCTCTGTTGTGGCTGTCGATGTGGAAAGAGGAATTGAAAGATCAGCGCAACGCCATCGAGGATACTTGCCTGCGCCGCCTGTCGGAGGTTGTCCCGCCCGGCTGCCGCGTGACCATCCTGGCCGACCGCGGCTTCGGTGACCACAAGCTGTTCGCGTATCTTACGGAGCTTGGCTTTGCCTATATCATTCGCTTCCGCGGCAACATCCATGTCACCGATGCCGCAGGCGAGACGCGAACCGCGGCGGACTGGGTCGGCAAATCGGGCCGGGCGCGCAAACTGCGTGGTGCGCGCGTCACCGCCTCGCACGCCTATCAGGTCGGTGCCGTGGTGTGCGTACATGCGCGTGACATGAAGGAGCCGTGGTGCCTGGCGAGCAGTGACGCCGTGGCGTCTGCAGGGACATTGATCAAGCAATATTCCCGGCGCTGGACGATCGAACCCAGCTTCAGGGACGTCAAGGATTTGCGTTTTGGGATGGGGATGGCTGAGATCCGCATCGCCGAACCAGAGCGGCGCGATCGGCTGCTGCTCATCAGCGCGTTTGCGATGGCGCTGCTGACCATGCTCGGGACGGCAGGCGAGAGCCTGGGAATGGATCGACAGCTCAAGTCCAACACTTCGAAGACCCGCTCACACTCGTTGTTCCGTCAGGGGTGCATGCTCTATGAATTGATCCCGAACATGCCGAAGCACCGGCTACTGCCCCTGATGCGGCGGTTCACGGAAATGCTGCGCAGCAGCGGCATATTCGGCAATTCCATGCCGGCTACGTAATGAGGGGATGAGTGAGCCGGACGGCGACAGTTTTACTGCTATGGTAAATCTGTTCAAAGCTATAATGGACCCTCATCGGAGCGATATCGACCGAGTTCTGCGAGATGTATTGGCGGATAACTCCGCAATATTTTTGGAAATACTTGACCGTGTTCAGTTCCCTGAGCGGTTCCCTGAGCCCGCGTGGGGGTTTCCTCGGAATAGCTGGATACCAGAATAGTTCGATACCGACACGAACAGCGGGAAAAGTCCCTTTTTTTCCCTGACGTTCCTGAATAATTTGGCTCCATCGACAACACAGAGATGGAGTTCATCAATGTCTACCGCGCCATTACAAGTAAATACGGCCATCTACCAGCAGCCCATCACCGCGACCATTAAGGGCGTGAGAGAACTGACCGGGTGGACGCATAGTGAATGTTACCGCCGACTGGCCGCTGGCGATATCAAGGCGGTGAAGCAAGGGCGGCGGACCTATGTTATTGTTTCGTCCGTTCGCGAATACTTGGAAAACCGGCCCGTCGCGACCTTTAATCGCAAAACCGCGTAAAAAAACCCCGCCGGCATGGACACCAGCGGGGTTAATCGGAATAGCCTATCATCACCGAAATTGTGATAGCAGTTACCGATTACTTTTGCAAGGTTTCTAAACCGGTTTCTCGAAAGAGACCGCTATGACCTACATCCACCCTACCGACCCGAACGACGAGCCGCCAGCGTGGCTGGATGTGCCGGACGACGCATACGAGGCCGATGCCCCGGAGGCGCTGGCCGGGGCGGACGAAAGCGCCCTCGACAAGCCGCTTGCCGTCACGTTTTTCGCGGACGCTTTCGCCAAGACAAAGAGCGAAACAGAGATTTCGCTTCGTGATCTAGTCGAGCGGGTGCGGGATACCACGGCCCCGACGAAGGGCGGACTCCCCTGGCTCAAACTGGCACGGTTCGGTGATCAGCGCACAACACCAAAACCGCCCGCGACAATCGGCTCGCTGCGCCATAACGCAAACGTCTTGGCGATCACCGGCATCGAAGCGGACTATGACGGCGAACAGATTGCGGTCGATGACGCCATCGAATCCCTCGCGATGCGCGGCATAGCGGCCATGGTCTACACATCACCCAGCCACACGCCCGATACGCCAAGGTGGCGGGCTTTGGCTCCCCTCTCGCGTGAACTGCCCCCGGACCAGCGTAGCCGCCTCCTGGCGCGGTTAAACGGCGCGCTAGGTGGCGTCCTGAGCGGGGAAAGCTTCGCGCTTTCGCAATCTTATTTTTACGGCAGCGTCAATCGCTCGCCATCACATGAGGTTCATCTAGTTGAAGGCCAGTTCATCGATTTGCTCGACGAACTCGACGAAGGCGCGATCAACAAACCCGTCAAATCATCGGCGCCCCCAGCCGACGCGCCGCGCACCACGCCGTCAGAGCGGATCAATGATCGGCGCATGTCCGCCTTCATCGACACCTTGCTCGCCAATGTCCGCACCGCCCCCGATGGCACCAAGCATCACACGGTTTTGCGTAACGCGAAATCTCTTGGCGGGGTGCAGCACCAAGCAAAATTCACGGATGGCGAGGCGGTCGATTGGATCGTCAAGGCGCTCGAAGATGGCGGCGGTGATGTGCAGGATTGGAGTGCGGCGCGCAAGACGGCGCAAGATGGCCTAAAGGCGGGCCGCGCGTCGCCTCTCGACCTTGGCCCGGATCGACCGAGGCCGGAATATCAGGCCGATGTAAGCGCCATCATCAACAAGGCGCGGGCTGCGCATGAGGCATACCACGCCGATGATCCGGGGCCGGATGCCAAAGCCGAGACGGATGGCGCGAAGCAATCGGAACAGTCCACGCAAGACGATCGGAGCACCGCCGTAAACATGCTTTGCGCACAGGCATGGCTCGACATGGATATCGCCCCGCCAGACCGCCTTCTCGGAGATTTGCTGACTACAACGAGCCGCATATTCCTTGTTGGCCGCACCGGCCTCGGGAAAACTCTGTTTAGCATGGCGCTTGCCGCAGGCATCGCTTCGGGAACAGGCTTTCTTCACTGGAAATCGTATCGAAAAGCAAAGGTTTTAGTAATCGACGGCGAGATGCCCGCTGAACTCATTCAGGTTCGGTTGCGGGAGGCGATGCGCCGCGCAAACGGAACGATACCACTAGAAAATCTAATGCTGTACGGGCGCGATATAGATGACCGTTTGGCATCCGCCATCCCCAGCATCGGTAAAATGCAGCCTCTCAACACCGAAGCCGGAGCCAAATGGGTTGCGAACCTGATTGATGTGATCGGGGGGGTTGATGTCGTTATCTTCGACAACGTGATGAGCTTGCTTATCGGCGATCAGAAAGACGAACTCGCCTGGAACGCCACCCTTCCTCTGGTCCAATTTCTCACAAACAACCAGATCGGCCAAGTCTGGATGGACCACACCGGCCACGCAACTGACCGCCAATATGGTTCAAGTACTAAAGCCTGGCGCTTTGATGCGGTAGGCATAATGAGTGCTTTACCCGAGGCCGATCTGGCGGACGGCGAAGTCGGGTTTAATCTCAGTTTCGACCACCCAGGCAAAGCCCGCAGGCGCACCCCCGCAAACTGGAGGGACTTCGAGACGGTGAAGATCACGCTGTCTGATGATCAGTGGCGGGGGGCTCTGCCCACGCAGGCCAGCGTCAAAGCCGGTAAGCTCGTCGGCAAAATCAAAGACTATTATGACGCGTTCAACGACGCCCTCTCGATCACAGAGACGCCCGGCAGCACCACGAAATCAGTTTGGTTCGGTGAATGTGTGCGCGTCGGCCTCGCCGAAGCAATCCATCCCGATGACGATTTTAAGGCGAAAGACGCCAAGCAGCGCAACTTTAGGGCGCACATGAGCAAGCTCAAGGCGATGAAATTAATCGGCATCGACGGGGAAATCGTCCACGATTTGAGGGTAAAAAAGTGCTCGTAAACCGTAACAAAGCTCCGTTAGTATGGCTGTATCGCAACTGTATCGCAATTCTAAGCCACGCTAACAATTTTCGCTTTTTCGCAATCCTCGCAATCCTCGCAACTGGCTCGCAACCGCCCGCAACTGGCTCGCAACTGGCTCGCAATTGCGAGTTTGCACATACCCTCGCAACCACGCAACGCGCATCTATAGATGCGCGTAGTTGCGAGAGTGCCGGGGGCGTTGCGGGGATGGTGAGGTGGGTGATGAAGAGAACCCCAGATCACCTCACACTGATCGGTGTGGGGGGCGTCACCTCCCCCCTACACCACGCATACGACAACCGGATTACGCATTGGGTAGTAGCCCCGCACGTCACCCCGCCACCAACCCCAAAATACTTCGATATCGAATAGTTCGGCATCGAACGATTATCCCCTGCAACCTTAACCTGATTGGAACCTATGCGATGAAACGTGAACAGTTCGAAGAGGCAGTGAAGCAACTGAACTTCGACAACGGCGGATTTCGGTCTGCCCTGATCGACGTATGCGACACTGCTGCAATCGCCCGCAAATGGCTGCTCGATCACTACGACACCCACACCGCATCCGATGCAATCGCCCTGACTGCCTTGGTGGTCGCCCAGCGCACCCGCGTTCAAGGAGCCGGGGCATGAGCGCTTTAACCTTTGGCGGTCCAGGCGAGATGGATGCGATCGAGTTTGCGTATGATCCAGAAAATGCGGACATCGCGGGCATTTTTTCCGGCTCTGGATGGATGGATGCCTTCCTCGAAGGCGGCGTCTCATTCAAGACGGCTGACGGGGCGATTGATTACCCGCTGCTGGAATCGTGGTGCGATTACATGGGCATCCCGTACCAAGAACTGATCGGAGCCCGGTCATGAGCACCTCCCCCCTCCGTCTCGCCCTCCACGACGCCGCCGATCAAGTTTGTGACAAGCTCGACCGGATGGATCGCAAACTTGATATGATCTTGGAGAATCAGGCCGAAGCCGCCGCCGCTGATCGGGCCGAACTCAATGGCCTCCACGCACCGAAGCCAGCAAAGCCCCGCACAAACGGCCATGCAGGAGGCCGGTCGTGAGCGCCGCACAGGGTGGCAGGCCCTGCTCGGTGTGCGCCCGGGCGGATCGTCTCTTGATCGAGTGTGAGGTGATCGAGACCGGATTGAGTGCGACTGCGGCAAAGTACAAAATACCGAAATCGAGTTTGAGCCGGCATCAGAGTAACCACGTCCGGATCGACACCGGCTTTGCCCTCGCAGAGCCGCCACCGATCGCCGCAGAGCCGCCCCCAGCCCCGCCTGCACTGATCCACCTCCAAGCCCCGGCAACCCCGCCAGCGCCCTCCACGCACCGTCGCTTGTCCCGCTGGCAAGACACTGATCCCCCATCACCGGGCGCTCGGTGCCAGCGGTGCGGCGGCGCTTCGTGGTGGAGCGCTAGCAGCGGCTGGTCCTGCTCGCGCTGCCATCCGTCGCACCACCTCCAAAGCCATCAAAAACGGGAGATTTGCACGTGATCGACTACATGCAGTGGTCCGGCGCGCTGGAACTGATCGCCAACCGCATCGGTGAACTTGATGACGCCGCCTTGCTGGCAGCCGTCGATGCCGTATCCGCCGCCATGATCTTTCCCGGCGCGCCGGAGATCGGGGGACTACTGGATGCGCTCGGGCTCGCGCCGGGGTCTGATCTGTCGCTAACCCGAAATCTAGAGCGCGACCCAGAGCGCGTGGATCACCTACATATGATAGGAGACTGGCTGCTGCGAGAGGTGGGCTGGCGGTTTTATGCCGCCCGCAAGCGGGAGATTGCGGCGCTGGCGGCGGCGTCGTGCGCTGGAAGTGCGTAGGCGGGGGGCGGATGGGGAACCCCAAGCCGCCCCGCCCTTTGCTACTCCGCCCGGATGCGCTGCACCAAGGCCATCGGATCGTTGCCGTAATCGACGACAATGTTACGATCGCCGCACAGCATGAATGTTGGCCCCGAATGATGCAGGGAAGCATAGCCGTATTTCGAACGCGATTTGTATAACCGGAACCCGCGTTTAATAGCTGCACGGCGAGCGCGTTGTTCTACTGATTTTGTATTCACGATTAAACACCCAAATGAATCTAGCGTCACAATTGACGTAGCATCTGATGTGATGTGATGTGATGTGCGGATGGTTTTGTTTCCACAACCTAAAGAACGGCATTGCTTTTTTAGTCTATTTCGCCTGCCCCGTGAAGTTCGAACACCTTAGCGTCGAAATCACGTTTTCGTGAACGCCTCCCCCGCCATGTCCTGCGTTGTCCCTCAATGTCGCGCATTGTTCCTCGTTGTGCAGTATTGGTGCGATGCGTGACTGTGCTGCCGGTGACAGAATACTTGTATTACCTCGAAGGTTGTAATACATACAGGGAATGGCACAGACAAAAACACTGATTAGCGTCCGGCTCGACAACCAACTCCTTAGGGAGATGGACGGGATTGCGAAGGCAACAAAGCAAAGCCGAAGCTGGCAGCTTGAACAGGCGGTCGGTTTCTGGCTCGCGAGCAATCGCCCGGTAAACGCGGCTGGCTTCGCAGTCGGGCACGACTTCGGTGACGATGAAAAGGCCGATCAAACACTCGCCCGCATCTTGAACGTGACTGTCGAGCAACTCGAAGCCGCCCGCGCCGAAGCGATGAACCCCGAAAACCCCAGCCCGAAAGACACGCAACGATGAATACCTCCGAAATCGCCCGAATGATGCATAACCTCAAAAAGTCCAGTCAGGCGCTCCGCGAATCCGAACAGGCGCTCGATGTCTGGTCTGGCGCGCCTTTGCCATCAGGCCCCAGCTACGGCCCACCACAATCCGCATCTGGTGGTGGCGCTGCCCGCATGATCGGCGATTACTCGAACCCGGCTCCGCAGCATGGCGCGACCGCGACGGTCGAACAGCTTTCGCGCGATCTGGGCTCGGTGCTCGTGACGATGCGTGGCATGGAGCAGTCGCAAAAAGCCTTGCAGGATATTGTGGTTTCGCTGATCGCCGCCAAGGCGAAGGCCGACGCCGAAGCCGATGACGACGACGACGACGACGACGACGATCTGCGCGACGCCGCCCGGCGCGAAAAAGCCAGGGCACGGCTCCGCAAGGCCGCCAAATCGGGCAACACCGAACAGGCGCTGAAAAGTGTGGATGTCCTGCTCGGCTCCATCGCCGTCATCAATTCGGATGTCAAAACGATGATGGCCGATCTAACACGGCTTGCCACATCAGGTGGGCGTCAGATGGGCGGTGTCGCCGTGCAAAAATCCGACTTTTCTGCGGTCGATCAGGGTGGCATCCTGGTCCGTGATCGCTTTACCGGCGAGGTGCGTAACAGCAACGATATTACCCCCACCATCCGGCGCGTTGTCGCCAAAAGCGGCGCAATCTTCGAGAGCGTTGCCAAATCGGTTGCGATGCTCACCGAACCCACTGATCGGGAGCGCGGTGCGACGATTTTGCGGATGATCGAAAGCGGACGCATCGACGATCGCCACATCTGCGTCGCAACCGAAGCGGCAAACGGCACTGTCCGCACCGCCCTCGCTCCACTGTTCGCCTAACGGTTTGTTACCAGTTCGGCGGGTTGCAGCATACCGCCGATACGCCGCCGCCAGAGGGTCCGTGATTTCATCAATCTGGCGGCGGCACCCCTCACCAACATATAGGAGCCGCACGACATGCCCACGATTAACCTGAACGGCGCGGGCGGCGGCAAGGGCGGCAATGGCGGCTCCGGTGGCAAGCAGTCGGCGGTAGCGCGGGCGTGGCAGAATTTAATCGAGAACCCATCGGTATCGAGCGCGGCTGATTTCCGCATTGCGTGGCAGAACAGCCCGGTGGCCGATCAGATTTTCCACATGGGCCGCGCGTCGAGTTCGCCGGGGTCGAAGGATAAGTTCGCGGCGGCGATCAAGGCGTTGCGATCTGTCCCTACATCGTCGGGGCCGCAGGGGATTCCGCGCCTGACGTATCAGCCGATGACGCCACGCTTGAACGCGATGCACAAGGTCTACGCGGGCCAGGTGGGGACGTTCGGGCGCGGGACGATCACCATAGATCAGGCAGGCGTCGCCTATCCGCACAAGGGCGGCTTGCCGGCGCGCATCCCCGGCACTGGCTTTACGATGGTCGGTGGTGGTGGTGGACGTGGAGGTGGTGCAAACTTCTACTCCGGTGCTGGTGGGACATACCCCGAGCGTGGCGGCGTGCCGGCGCTTTACAATCAGAGCCGGGCGCTCGTTCCGACGAAGCGGATTGAAACCGCGCTGGTAAAAATCGAGCGTGCGACGGAATCCAGCGCCCGGACGGACAAGGTTATCGCGGGCAAGCTGGCCGGTGGCGGTGGGTATTCCGGCAATTACGACAAGCCGGACTACAGCGCGGCCTACGACATCCCCGGCACGCTGGCGGGGCAACGGGCAGCGGCACGGAAGGCGGGGGTGCGCTATCGAGCACCCACATCGAACTACGGCAGGCACACCAGCCGCCTCGCCGCCGCCCTTGGAGGGGGAGCCGGGGGGCAGCTTCTCGCGCGGGCAGCACATGGTGGCGGAGCCGGTATCGGGGGTCTGGTCGGCGGCGCGATCGGCGGCCTGATCGGGTCGGCGGCTGGCGGCATCGGGGCAGTGCCCGGCGCACTGGTCGGGGCTGATCTGGGCGCACTTGCGTCGAAGGCGGCTGGCGCTGTCGTTCGGGCACCGCAGGACTACGCCCGGTTCCTCGCCTCCGAACAGAAAGGCGCGGCACCTGTCATCGCCATGAAGAAATTGGCGGCTGGTCTTGGCCGCGCGGGGCACTACAGCCGCCATGCGCTCACTCATGATCTGTGGAAACGCGGCAATATCCCCCACGCATGGCAATCGACGCTGGGCCTGACGCCTCAATCGAGCGCGGCCCTCCTGCAACAAACGGGCGTTGTCCCGTCATCGCCATACGCGGCCCGGCGCATCATCGAGGGCAGCCGGATCGGTGCGTTTATGCCGGATGCAGGCGGGCTACCTAGCGGCGCTTGGCAGGGAGCAGTCGCATCGGGAATCCATGCCGGATACGTCCAGCCGGGGGTGAAGGGCGAGATGGGGCTTGCGACGCAGCTTGCCCCGGCGCTCGGCGCGGCAAACAGGATGGGCGCATCGTCGCTGCAAATCTTGTCGAGCATGAACCGGAGCCTTGCGGCTCTTGCGGCGCGGGGTGGCACCGTGAACGCTGGCGGGGTGGGCTCGATCTTTGCCCGCGCCCTCGGAACCGGCTTGCCGGGTGGCCGCAACGGCTCGCTGGCAGGTGGCGCGATCGACTCGGTTACAAAAACGCTCAATAGCGTGGGTAAGGACGCGGTATCGACGTTGATCCTGTCGCAGTGGACAAAGAAGAACGCGACTTCGATGAAGTCGTTGCAGGCCGGGATGCACCATTTATCGCCGGGCTTGTTCTCGGGAGAGATGAAAACAGCAGCCGGGCGCAAGATGCTCAAAGACGCCGTGGTCGAAGACAAGGCGGGCAATCCGCTTTTTGCGACGGCGATAATGATGCAGATTCTAAGGTCGCACCCCAACGCCGCAGGGGCGATATTTCGGCATGGCGCGATCGGAATGGCGGGCGTCGCCAACGAACCCGGCGCACTCGGACGGGCAAACCGGCTTGTTTACGGAGCCTTCGCGACGGGCGGCGCGTTAACTCCGGGAAGTATGAGCAAAGAACTGGTGATGGAAGGAAAAATACCCTACGCCGATGGCAAGTATTCCGGCAGCGTCGGACAAATGCTGCATAACCGGATATTGCTGGCACATCCCAACTACAAAGCATCGCGCGACACGATGTATCGCAAGCAACTTGCGTCGATGGGCTACAAGCCGGGCGATATCAACCGCATGATTGCGGCAGGAAAAGCAACAGGCCGCTCGCCGCTCGAACTGGCTGTTCTGAACAAAACTGAGGGCGGTCGATACTCCCTGTCAAAGACAAGCGGCGTCGGTAACGGCGGGGGTGCGTTCCAGATGGAGCCCGGCACAAAGGCGGCGATGGGCAATCTGCATGGGCGGTATGGGCAGGCAGAGATGGCTGGCCGTTACCTTGATCGACTGCACCGTTTGCACCCAAACGCCAGCCCCGCCAAGTTGATGGGGTATTACGAAAGCGGTCCGGCAGGAAACCCACACGATCGCGATTGGGAGGTGGCGGGTGGCGCGTTGAACCGGATATTGCCGGCCCGCACATTGCGGAACCAGAGCGCAACCGGGCAGGCCGGGATGGCCGGCGGATCGGATGCATTCACGATCTGGAATGAAAAGGTCGTTCACTCGGCCACGCTGATGAACACCCTGGATACCGCCGTGAACAAACTGACAGGCTCGTTTCAAAAAATGAACAAAACCACGCCAGCAACCCCGGCTCCGCGAGCCCGGCCTGGACTTTGAAGGAGCACACCATGACGAAACCGATCACGAAACAAAAACGCACGGCAGCCCCCTACGAGCTAAACATGGACGTTGTGCCGCCGTTCGATCCCGGGAAGCGCGTTGGCCGTGCCCCAGCCCTTACGCCGCAGCGCGCCACGATCCTGTTCGACTATCTGCGTCGCGGTCACAGTCGCAACAGCGCGTGCGCGGCAGCAGGGATCAGTGTTTCGGTCTTCGGGAAATGGATCAGGGATTCCCGCGAACCTGATGCAGATGAATGGAAAATTGCCTTCGCCGCCGAAGTCGCAGCAGCGGATGGCAAGGCAGAAGAAAACATCCTCGGCGTCATCTTGGACGATATCTCGGCGGGTGGGGTGGAGAGCGCGAAATGGTGGCTCGAACGGCGGCGGCGCGAGGATTATGGGGTCAAAACCCATCTGATCAACGAAACGGTGGAGGCGAAGCCCGATCCAGCGTTCCAGGCCAAGATCGAACGCGCAAAGGATGCAGCGAGCATCCAGCGCGAGATCGTGCTCATGCTGAACCGTGAGCCGGACAAAGCGAAATGGCCGCCCGACTTGCGAGCGGCCTATGAACGCATGGTCAATCCGAAGTCGCTGACGATCGAGGGTGGTTGATCAGTGAGCGCGACGAAACCCGGCCTACAGCCGCACCCGAGTGACGCCGAAGCCCTGCTCGAACTGCACCAGATCGCGGAGGATCGGTTTGCCCGGCCCTCTCACAGAGTGGAGGCGCGGCGCATCCTCAAAGCCTACGCTAGCGCCACGTGCCGCCAGCACCAGCGCGACGCCCTCGCCGGGGTGGAGGTGGAGAAGGAGCCGCTGCCCGCGAACGCGGTGATGCCCGATATCAGGGATGAGGCGCGCGATTGGCCGTGGGCGTAAGGGGGCTTCAAGTTATAAAGACCCTTGGTTCGTCCGCGACATCGAAAGCCTATTGGAGACGCCCCCAAATCTGGGGACGTCCAATAAATCAATGGGTTACGACGTGGCGGAGGTGTTTGAAAAGCGGCACGACAACATTGTCCGCGACATCGAAAGCCTGTTGGAGCCCCCCTCAAATCTGAGGGCAGCCAATAAATCAATGGGTTACGACGTGGCGGAGTTGTTTGAAAAGCGGCACGATCACGTGATGCAGAGCATTGGCGCTTTATTGGAGCCCACCCAAGATTTTGGGGCGGCCAATAAATCAACGGGGACAGGTCAACGCAATTCTGCGTTCATTAATGATTCCAAGGGTTTACCAGCCACCTCAAATCTGAGGAGACCCAGCGCAATTTTGCGCCGTTCAAAATCAAGGCCTTAAGCAAGGGTGTCGGAGTTAACGACACCCTCTAAGGCTGTGCGCCCCCCGCACACCCTCTAAGGGTCCTCAGACTGTGCGGACCCATCCGAGCGCGCCCTGTTCACGCAGCGCCGCAAAGAGGCTTACGAGGCGCTGCATCCGGAGACGCGGAATGGCGGGGATCGTCGCGGACCAGATTGCCAAATTGGCGAACTGAAAAATGCCGACCGCTTCACCGCCGACACCGCAACCCGCACCGGCCAGTCCGAACGCGCCGTTCAGCGCGACGCCCATCGAGGCTCCAGGATCAGTGCGGATGTCCTGTCAGAGATCAAGGGGACCGAACTCGATAAGGGACCAAGGGCTTGACACCAAGCGCCGCCCACGGCAGCATCAGACCCGGAGCTTGAACTCTCCTAAGCGATAGCGGTCCGCACCGATACAGCGGATTCCGCTCATACATCCGGGGGCATCATGCGTATGTCCAATGGGGCAACCCTAAAGGCATGATGGCCCGTCTATCGCCGGGTGTTCAACCCCCGGAGTCGCGCGGCTTGAACACCGACGCTCTCCGGCAATATGGAAGCGATAGGAGCCCGCGATGCAGCCCGCACGCGATACGACAAACACATCACCGAACCTCGCCACAATCCGCGACACCCTCGACCGGCAAGTGTCCGAACTCCGCGCACTGACCGCTTCGCCGGGGGAACGGGCTTGGCTGGCACAGATCGCGACGCAGGCGATTGAGCGTGGGCTGGGAGGGGTGCAGCCATGAACCGCCGCAAGACCCTCGCTGGCCTCGCCGCTGGCACCGCCGCCGCGATCATGGCACCGATCACCGCCCACGCCAGCAACGCCGATGCCGAACTCATCGCCTTGTGCGCCAAGTTCGACGCGAACGAACGGCGCTATCTTTCTTACTACTCGGGTGGCGAGAACGAGATCACCGACGACGATGAGCGGGATGCGGTTGCCTTCCCCATACAGGATCAGCAACACGCCCTTGCCGAACAGATCACTGCCCATCGCATCACCACCCTCGCCGGATTTGTGGCCGTAGCGCGAAGCCTCGGTCTATGGGATTCGCAGATCGGTGAACCCGACGAACACGGTTGCATCAACGAGCAGCTTGTCTCGATGCTGGTACGGGATGCGAGGGCAATCTCATGACCCGGAACTCAATTCCCGCCGAACTCTTCGACGTTCTGGGCCAGATCGGCGAGATCGCCAGCATCATGCAGGATATCTCGGCGCGGGAGATCAGCGAAAACAAGCCGATCGCCGGCACCGCCATCGACATGCTCGCCCGCCTGATCGCCAGCCACGTCGAGCGCGGCATGGAGTTTACACCGGACAGGGCAGTCAGTGCGACCGATCCGAAACCCGACGACTACACCGCCCGGGCGGATTCAGCGTGGCCCGGCGGTCTGGATTTGCGGGGCCTACATGGCGCGCTGTCCGGGGTGGTCACCTGCCTGTGCGGCCTCCAAGACATGGCATCTGGCGTCGATCTGGATGGCGATGCGTTCGAGCCCTTGCTTACCACACTGACCCCTTGGCGCGATCGGACACTTGCGGCGCGGGATATTCTCGAACACGAGTGAGTGACCGGCCCGATCCGGGATTGAGTGAGACGCAGAAGCGGCTAAGGTCAGTTGACGTGAAAACCCATAAAACTAGCGGCCCCCTAAACCGGGGCCGTTTTTTTGTGCAAAAATTCCGCGAGGGGGTTGGCCGGTGTTTTGGGGGTCGACCGGTTCCTGTCCCCACCTCCCCACCCCATCGGCGCGTGATTGAGGTTTCGGAACAGGAGCTGATCGGCGTTTCGGAACGGGCCGTACTGGCGCTGATGGTGGCGGCGATGATGCCCGATTGTCGCGGGCTATCTCGCCGACTTTGATGCCCCAGTGATGCCCCGTTTTGGATTGGGTCGGTTCAGGGGTGTGGAAAAGTCCCGTAACCCATTGAAAAGACTGGTGCTGTCAGAGGGAATTGAACCCTCGACCTCCTCATTACCAATGAGGTGCTCTACCCCTGAGCTATGACAGCCTCCGTCGCCGGCAGGGTATATCCAATGGGTAGGGTGGGCGCAAGCCGCGCGCGGGCGGTGCTGCAAGCGGTCGAATGCGGTGGGCTGCCCCCGCAATCCGCCGCCTGCCCGCCGCGCCCCGTCAGAAATTATATTGCAACATGACGCGGTTATAGACGAAGGAGTGCCCCCGGTTACCGGTCGCGCCGTTATTATAGATGTAACTGGCATTGCTGACTTCGAGGCGATCGCGGATCGAAAGACCCTTGAAACGACCGCCCGGCGCATAGGTGAGGTCCAAATCGACTTCGTTGTTGCTGCCCTCAAGCTTGGTATTGAATTTGGTGATCCCGATCACCGCAATGATCTGCTTGTCCAGCATGTACTGCGTGACCGCCAGTTTTGCCGCGTCGCCCGGGCCGAGTTCGACCAGCCCGCGCAGCGTCGCCGTGGTATAGAGCGGATCGGTGGCATAGCCGACGGTGAACGGCGAGACGATCGCGCCGTCGCCGACCGATCCGGGGTGACCGGGCAGGTTGTTGTACGAGAGAGCGATGCTGCCGTCACCGAATATTCCACGGTCGATCGCATAGGTGATGCCGGTCTGAAAGCCGAAAGCGGTGGCATCGACGCCGTTGCCTTTGTAGCCATCGATCGCGGTGCCCCCGCGATTGCCGTTCAGGACGCTGTTCCTGCCGGTTTCGCGGAGATACTGGCCGGCGATGAACGGATCGATGCCGGTTCCGGTTTTGAACGTGTAGGAGGCGTCGGTGTAGGCCATCGCAGCGAAGTCGTAGAAATCGTAGTACCAGGCATCGGCCTTGATGCCGTGCGCCGCGTAGGCACCGCCGAATGCGAGCGTCCCCTGCGTCTTCGAGGCGTTGGCCCCGAGCGCCGCGGCACCGCCATAGGCAGAATCGCCATCGAACGTGGAGGGATAATAAAGATTGTCCTGATAGTAATTATCCGACGTCCGGCTCTTCCAGCGCAGCTCACGCAACCCGTACAGGCTGAGGCCCGGCAGGGGGTCGAGTTGAGCGAATCCGGCCTGATAGGTCGCCGGCAGGACCCGGGAATCGGAGGGGCTCATCCACGGCGTGTTGAGCAACTGATCACCGAGACGCACCAGAACCAGCTTGTTCCGGTACTGGATGAAGGCCTGACCGAGCGAGGTGATGGAATTGCGCGGCCCCATCAGCGTCGCATCCAGATGCGGGTAACCCGGTGCCCCCTCGGTATTATTGGCGCTGAGCGACTGCGCCGTGAAAAAACTGGTGCCGACCTCGAACCCGTCGAGGAACGGCGCGGACTGCACGTTCAGAATGCCCGCGAGACTGTAGGCCGACTGGTTGGAGACGCCCGGTGCGCCATACATCCTGTCGAAATAGAAGGACCGGACCGTGCCGGTGACCTTCGCCTGATCGAACCAATCCGCGAGCGTCGGTGCCGCAACCGGCCCGGTCTCGACGGATTGAGCCTGCGCTGCCGCGACGTTCGCCAACCCCGCGATCACCGCGAGTAACGTCACATATCTGATCTGCACCGTGAAAATCCCCTGTGAATTCGGCCGCGACGATCGCGGCAATCACAGGGTTCATACACCAACGCAATCGTGATTTTGAAGATGTTGTTTGTGATACTTCAAATACAGTCCAGACTATAATTTACATATATTTACATCTTAAAATTATTATCAAATGTAAATATCCACGCTTTGGCCATATTTATCTTCCGGCAGGCCTTTTGATTTTCCTGCCGGAAGATCCGGACCTCCACGCGCCCCGAAAGGTGCCATCGAGATCAGCTTTCCTGCGGCACGTGGTGGATCGCCGGGTTGCGTTGCGGCGTGGCGCGGCGAAGGGTCGCGCCGAACCACTGGTAGAACGCCGGCACCGCGAAGAGCGAGACCAGCGAACCAAAGGCGAGGCCGCAGATGATCACCAGCCCCATCGAGAAGCGCGCCTCGGCACCGCCGCCGGAGGCGAACACCAGCGGCAGCGCGCCGGCGATCATGGCCGCGACGGTCATCAGGATCGGGCGCAGGCGGAGTTCGGATGCCTTGATCACCGCCTCGGCCTTGCTCAGCCCCTCTTCCATCTGGATCACCCGGGCGAACTGAACGATCAGGATGCCCTGTTTGCTCACCAGCCCCATCAGCATGATCATGCCGACTTCCGAATAGATGTTGATGGTGGAGAGCCCAAGGGCGATCGGCACCACCGCCCCCACCAGGGTCATCGGCACGGCGGTCAGCACCACCAGCGCGTCGCGGAAGCTTTCGAACTGGGCGGAGAGCACCAGAAACACGATCAGCAGCGCGAAGGCGAAGGTGACGATGAAGGCGTTGCCCTGCTGCTCGAACTGCCGCGAAACGCCGCCGTAATGGATCTGATCGGTCGAGGGCAGGGTTGTCTTCGCCGTGGTCTTGAGAAAGCTCAGCGCCTGACCGAGCGAGACGCCGGGAGCCGGGTTACCCTGAATGGTGACCGAGTTGAGCTGCTGGAACTGAGGCAGAAAATCGGGTGCCGGGGCGTGTTGCAGGGACACGAACGTCGAGATCGGCACCATCGCACCGCTGCTCGAGCGCAGGTCGTAATCGCGCAGAAAGTCGGGGTTGGCCCGCAATTTCGGCGGCACCTGCGGCGTCACCCGGTAGCTCAGCCCGTTCATGCTGTAATAGTTGACATAATTGCCCCCGAGCAGGGCGCCCAGATTGGTGCCGATCTCGGCCATGCTGAAGCCCATCGAGGCCGCGAGCTTGCGGTTGATATGAATGGTCACCTGCTCGTTGTTGAATTTCAGGTCCTTGTCGACGAAGGAGAACAAACCGCTCTTATGCGCGGCGGCGATGATTTTCGCGGCTGCCTGATCGAGCGCATGATAGCCGCCGGTGCCGGTGATGACGAACTGAACCGGCAACCCGACCGCGGCGCCCGGCAAAGGCGGCAGACCGAAGGCCGAGAGCTTCATGCCCGGCACATTGGCCGAGAGTTTCTGCACCTCGGTGCGGACCTGCTGCGTCGTCGTGCTGCCGCGCTTGGGTTTGAGTACCAAGCCGGCGACCATTTCGTTGTCGAGCAGCATGCCGCCGACGCCGATGCCGTTGACCACGAAGGAGTTTTCCTTCGACGGGATTTTGTCGAACACCGCCGAGGTCAGGTATTTGTCGTAGGCATTCATGTATTGCAGCGTCGCGGTCGGCGGCCCGATGCCGTTGACGTAAACGATGCCCTGATCCGCCGGCGGGGCGAGTTCGCTCTTGCTGATGTTGAACAGCGGCAGCAGGCCGATTGCCAGAAGTGCCGCCGCCACCACAATCGCGGGCCAGACCCGGAAGCTCGCGCGCAGCGCCCGGCTGTAACCATCGCGCAGGCGGTTGAACACCCGGTCGATCGCCTGCGCCGCGCGGCCCGGTTCACCATGCTTGAGAAAGCGCGAGGACAGCATCGGCGCGAGGGTGAGGGCAACGACCAGCGAGAGGATGACGGTGCCGACGATGGTGAAGGCGAACTCGCTGAACAGGCTGCCGATCAATCCTCCGAGCAGGCCGAGCGGGGCGAACACCGCGACGATCGTGGTCGCCATCACCAGGATCGGGCTGGTCAGCTCCCGGGCCGACAGGATCGCCGCATCGATCGGGCTGAGGCCGCCTTCGATATGGCGATGGACGTTTTCGACCATGATGATGCTGTCATCGACCACGAGGCCGATCGCGAGAACCATGGCGAGCAGGGTCAGGATGTTGATGGTGAACCCCAGCGCCATCATGATCGTGCCGGTGCCGAGCAGGGCGATCGGGATCGCGATCGCCGGGATCGCCAGCGCGCGGAAGGAGCCGAGGAAACCGTAGATCACCACGATGACGATGCCGAGCGCGATCGCGATGTCGAGCAGCACCTCATCGATCGAGGAGCTGATGAAGGACGCGCCGTTATAAAGGACGAAGCCCTTCATCCCCACCGGCATCGCGGGCTTGAGTTTTTTCATCGTCGCGACGACGCCTTTGGCAACATCGAGCGAGTTGCTGCCCGGTGCCGCCATCACGCCGATACTGACCGAGGGGGTTCCGTTGAGCAGCACCGATGAATTGTAGGTCTGCGCGCCGAGTTCGACCTTCGCGACCTGATCGAGATAAATCGGCGTCCCGCCTTTATAGGCGACGATCAGATGATCGAACGAGGATGGTTTGTGCATCGAGGTATCCGCCGTCAGATTGACCGCGAAATACTTGCCCCGGGCACGGCCCACGGCGGCGACGTAGTCGTTCTTTTTCAGGGCGTCGTCGATTTCGGCCGGTGTCACGCCGAGCACCGCCATTTCGTGCGGGTTGAGCCAGACGCGCATCGAGAAGGTGTTGCCGTTCGGGCCGGTGCCGGGCGGCAGGATCGAGGTCAGGCCGATGCCCTTGACGGATTCGATCGCCGGCTGAACCACGCGGGTGAGATAGTCGGTGACCTGCTGCTGGGTATAGTTTTTTCCCGAGAAGTTCAGATACATCAGGTCGGCACCCGAACCCGATATTTCCTGCACGATCGGCAGCATCACGCCTTTCGGTAACTGGTTGAGGACCGAGTTCACCTTGGTCTGCACCTGGGTGAGCGCCGCGTTCGGGTTCTGGCCCATCTGCATGTACACCGTGACGATCGAAAGCCCTTCCTCGCTGATTGCTGTCATGTAGTTGATGCCGGGCGCCTGACCGATCGCCTTTTCCATCGGCGCGGTGACGAAGGCGGTCACGGTTTTCGGCGAAGCCCCAAAGTAATGGGTGGTGATGACGACCGTGGTGTTCACGGTCGGCGGATATTCGGTGATCGGCATCGAGACCAGCGATTTGATGCCGAACATCAGGATCGCGAGGCTCAGACTGATCGCGAGGATCGGCCGGCGAATGAACAGCGAGGTGAAGTTCACGATTGCGCCTCCAGCGAGACGGCGTTGTTGATGATCACCTTGTCGCCCGAGTGGAGCTTCACCTGACCGGCGGTGACGACGTTCATCCCCGGCTTGACGCCGCTCAGCACTTCGACGCGGCCACCGAACTGGGCGCCGACCTTGACCGGTTGTTCACGCGCGATGTCCTTGCCGCCGGATCGGTCGACGACATAGACGAAATCGCCGAACGTGTTGAACGAAACCGCGACCATCGGCACGGTGACCACCGGTTTCGCGGTGGCACTCTCGATGGTGACCATGGTGAACATGCCCGGGAACAGGCCGGCCTGATCGTGGATCACGGCGCGCACCGACATCGCGCGGCTCTTCATCGAAACATGGCTGTCGACCGCAGTGACATGAGCGGTGACGTGGCGTGTCGCATCCCCGGCATGCACCGCGATACTTACCGGCGCGCCGATGTGAACGAGGGCGATATCCTTCTGCGGGATCGAGAAATCGACGTACAATTGATCGAGGTTTTCCAGATCGGTGATGATGTCGCCGGGATGGACGTAGGCCCCGGCATCGAGCGTGCGCAGACCGGCGACGCCCGCAAACGGCGCGGTGATGGTGTATTGCGCGAGCGACTGCTTGAGCGCGGCCACGGCTGCCTGATCGCTTTTGTACGCGTAGGTCGCGGTGTCGTAATTGGCCTGCGAGGTGCCTTTGACGCCGTAGAGCCCGCGCTGGCGGTTCGCATCGATCGCGGCAAGATGAGCTTTCGCCTCGGCCTGTTCGAGCTGCCCCGGCAGCGCCCCGGCATTCAGCGTCAGCAGGACCTGCCCGGCCTTCACCTTCATGCCGGAGTGAAAACCGACGCTCTCCACCACACCGCCGACCGCACTGCTGATCGGTGCGCCCTGCACCGCCATGATCTGGCCGACCGCGCTGCTGGACTCGGCATGGTTCACCGTCGTGACCGGCGCATCCGATACCACCACCGCCGGATCGGCCGAGGCGGCCAGCTTCCGATGGACCTGATCCTCCTGATACCGATGCAGTCCGAACACGATGCCGAACAGAACGACAACCGCCAGCACGGCAACTATGACAGCACGCTTCATGACTTGTTCGATCCGTTCGCGTTATCGACAGGGGTGGTGGGTGAGGCATCGCCCATCGCGACGAACAGGGCGACGATGTCCTGATCGCAGGTGACGCGGGCGGTGAGGGCCGCAACCTGATCGCTCTGGGCGAGCAACTCGGCGTTCAGCAGGGTCTGGTAGGTGATCGCCCCGGCATCGTAGCGTTCGCGGGCAAGGGTCTGGGCATTGAGGGCGAAGGTGGCGGCGGCCTGACGCTGGGCGAGCGACGCCTCGGCCCCCTGCAGGCTGCGCAGTGCATCGGCCACCTGGCGGAACGCGAGCAGCACGGTGTTGCGATATTGCGCCGTCGCCTGCTGCCATAAGGCATAGGACGCTTTTTTATCCGCCGAGAGTTTGCCGCCTTCGAACAGCGGGGCGGCGAACGACGAGGCGAGCGAAAAGATTTCCGAGGCCGGATTGAACAGGGCAACCGCGCTGCCGGCACCGAATGCGCCGCTGATGTTGAAGCTCGGGTACATCGCCGCCGTCGAGGCATCCACCGCGGCGGAAGCGGCTTTCACCCCGGCCATGGCGGCCACGATATCGGGCCGGTGCTCGACCAGGACCGAAGGGATCACCACCGGGATGTTGGTGGGCGGCACGAGATCCTTGAGATCGAATGCCGGCACGGGCTGGTCCGGCGTCGTGCCGATCAGATAGTCGAGCCGGTGCCGGGCATCGTCCCGCGCTGCGGTGACCAGAGGAAGCTTGGCCTTGCTCGCGGCCAGGACCGCTTTTTGCTGCTCGACCGATTCATCCGAGATCGCACCGAAGCGATAGTCGCTGTTCATCACGCCGAGGATCTGGGTCTGCGCCTGAACGATGCGGGTGCGCAGCTTCACCTCGGCCTCATTGCCCGCATAGGAGATCGCGGCGGTCGCGATGTTGCCGGCAAGGAAGATCCGGGCATCGTCGAGTTCGGCGGCGCTGACTTCGGCACGATCACGGCTGTTGGCGATCAGGTCGGTCTGCAGGCCGAAAACATCCGCGCTGTAGCTGATCTGCCCTTCGGCCGAGGCAAGGGTGAACGGCTTGCCCGGCACGACGACCCGCCCGCCCACCACCGAGCGGATCGCGGTATTGCGCTGCAACCCGCCCCCCAGCCCGATGGTGGGAAAGAGCGAGCCTTCCTGCGCGATGGCGTATTCGTTCGCCGCCGTGAGCGCATGCTTCGCCGCCGCCAGGGTGGGGCTGTGCGAGAACCCCTCGGCGATCAGCATGTTGAGCTGCGGGGCGTGGAACATTCGCCACCACGCCGCGTTCTGCGTCGCGGTCCAGGACAGGGCCGCGCTCATCGATACCGCGCTGTGCGCGGAATTGGGGTCGTGCGCGCCGTAATGCGCGGGGGGCGGCGCGGCAGGGAGCTTCAGGTGCGGGCCGACGGAGCAGGCTGACACACCCAGAGTGAGCAGGAGCACGAGGGGGCGGCGCAACACCCGCCGGGCCCTCCGGCTCACGATAAAGTCAAACGGAACTGGAAATTGCATTTTTTCGATCATATCTGCGATGGCCTGCAGTTATGATTTTCCGGCTTGGATGTCGATGGTCAATTGTAAGCGGATTGTAAAGAGGTGAAAGCAGATTATAACAGGATGATTTCCAAAACACACTCTTACACTTATTCGCACAAGATGACTTATTTCTCAGTCCCGTTGGGTCTACATTGAAAATATAGCCGATCAACCCGGTGGATACCCACTCACAAGGAGTTTCATAATGAACAAGCTATCATACGGCGCCGCTCTGGCGCTCCTGCTCGCCGTCAGCGCCGCAGCCCCGTCGGCCTCGGCCCAGACGCCGGGTGTCGGTAACGGTTCGCCCCAGACCTCGGGCATGAACAACGCTGCGGTCAGCGGCGGTATTCCCGGTATGGATGCCGGGCGGTCGGTGACGCCGCCTGCCGGCATCCCCGCCGGTGAACCCCGGCCGGGCAGCATGAACGGTGCTGCGGTCACGGGTCATTTCAGCGGGTTCAAGGCGGGACGGCTGCCGGCAAGGCGGGTTGGATCGACGCGCGACATGAACCGTCCCACCGGCGGGATGAATAACGAGGGCGTGTCAGGCGGATTGCCGGGTATGACCGAATCCCGCACGGTTTCGCACGACGGCAACTGATCGGGTGCCGCGCCGGCGGGACGTTGATTGTCGTTGTCCGGCATCAATTTCTGGACATCGTCATCCGATCGCGACACATGTGACTTACGACGTCCCTGCCCGCCTTGCTCGAACCGTCAGGATTTTGCTGCCATGTCCGCCCAGATCACTCCCGCTCCGGAACCCGTGACCGACACGATCCTGCTGATCGACGACGATGCCCGTCTGCGAACACTGGTCGAAGACCATTTGACCGAATTCGGCCTGAAGGTTGTCGCGTTGCCGGATGGGCGGAAAATGGTCGAAACGCTGAAGACCAACCAGATCGATCTCGTGATCCTTGATCTGGGGTTGCCGTTCGAAGACGGATTGAGCCTGTGCCGCAAAATCCGCGCCGACAGCACGGTGCCGATTCTCATCCTGACGGCACGGGGGGATGAGGTCGATCGGGTTCTCGGGCTGGAAATGGGGGCGGATGATTATCTGGCCAAACCGTTCAGCCCGCGCGAACTGATCGCGCGGATCAAGGCCATCCTCCGGCGCGCCCGGATCGTTGCCGCGCCGGCGCGCAAGGAAGTCGAGAATGTGAGCTTCGGGCCGTTCACGTTCGATTTCCAACATCAGAAATTATTCCGCGATGGTCATATCGTCGGGATCACGTCGGGCGAGGCGAAACTGCTCGGCATTCTGGTCTCTCATGCGGGGCAGGCGCTTTCACGCCAGCAGATCATGGTGCTGAGCCGGGGGCGCAGCTATGGTCCGTATGACCGCACGATCGATGTCCAGATTTCCAAACTGCGCAAAACGATCGAGGCCGATCCGGCGGACCCTCAGTTCATCCAGACCGTCTGGGGCGAGGGTTACGTGTTCTATACCGACATGCCTTGACGCGGTTGTTGCCGCGATGATCCGCCGACGCGGATTTACGACGATGCAGCGGGCGGTGCTGTTGCTGCTCGGTCTGTTCATCGCGACCGAGGCCACGGTCGTTGTTTTGTTTCATGTCTATGTGATCGAACCGGCGGCGACCCGGTTTGCGGAAATCCTGATCGACGCGACGCAGGCCCCTGCCCTTCCGGCACGTTCGACGCCCGGCGCGATTGCATCATCGGGTCAGCGATTGCTGTTCAGCCGGGAGGCGGCGCCGGGGCATCTGCCGAATAATTATTTTCTGGCCCAGACCGCGCGCGATATCGCCTCGATGACCGGCGGGGGGCAGATGCGGATCAGCCCTGATCTGGGGGCGCGGAAGGGTATTGTGTGGATCAGGCGGCCGGGCGCGCCGGCATGGATCGGGTTTCCGGTTTCGCGGTTCAATTTCGGGGCGTCGAATTTCGTTCTGCTGCGGCTCATCGTTCTGTTCGGCTTCACCTTTCTCGGCTCCGTGGTGATTGTGCGGGAGATCAACCGGCCGCTCGCGCGGCTTGCGGCTCTGGCTCATCAATGGGGCAAGGGGGATCAGATTTTCGAGATGGCGCCGTTCGGCGGGCCGGATGAAATCCGCCAGGTCGAAACGGCGATTCGCGGCATGGCGGCGGATTTGCGCGCGCTTTACGATGAACATTCGGTGCTGCTCACCGGGATTTCGCACGAGTTGAGAACGCCGCTGTCGCGTCTGCTGCTGGTGCTGCATCTGCCGGATGCCAAGCTTCTCGCGCACAAGCAGGCGATGTTCGACGATGTCGCTGAAATGGACGAGACGCTCCGGAAATTTCTGGCGCTGGTTCGCAATGACAGCCAGGAACGGAGCATGACCGCGAGCCTCGCGCCGTTTCTGGCCGAGATGAGCGAGATCGGGCGGGAGCGGTATAATCTCGATGTCGTCGCGACGCTGCCGGATTTGCCGCCGGTTGCGTTCAAGCCGCTGGCACTCGAACGGCTCGTGCGCAACCTGTTCGACAATTCGGCCCGCTATGGGGCGGATGCGATCCGGATCACGGCGGTCACGACGGCCGAGTCGGTCAAGCTCGCGTTTACCGATAACGGCCCCGGCCTGCCGACCGCCGATGAAACCGATGATGCTTTCAGTGCGCGCAGCGCCCGATCGGGTTCCGGCGTCGGGATGTTGCTGTGCCGCCGGATCGCGACTTTGCATGGCGGGAGCATCGAGTTCGTCAATGCTCCCGAAGGCGGGCTCAGCGCCTGCCTGACTTTGCCCCGCGCCGATGTGAGACGGGGCCTGTCGCCGGGGGGCAAAACCGAAAGCCGCGACCGGCGGCGGGGGCCGATGGTCACGTAGAGGGTCGCACCGGGCCGGGAACGCGGAGGTTTTCGTCCATTTTGTTGCGATATCGTAATGACATGGACGTGGTTCGGCTATTTCGGGTGGACGATGAAGAAATCGGGTGGGGTGAACCAGGGGTTATGGGTTTGGGCGCGGGGGCTGAAGGTGTGGTCGAGGAGTGATTGGATGGCATCGAGCGTGGGGGCGCGGAGTGGGGGGTCGGGGGGTTTGGGGATTCGTGGGTGTGGGTTTTGCTGGCGGGGTTTGGTGGATGGGTTGCGTAATAGAGGGTGGGGTTTGGATTGAAGGGCGTCCTGCGGATGGGTTGGGGGGATCATGCGGTAGATCAAGGTGAGGTCGATGCCGAGGAGGTGGCAGAGGGGGCGGAGGATGCGGCCGATGCGGGGGTCGCTCGCGATGAGGGATTCGGTTTCGGGCTCGCAGAGGAACTGGCGGAGGGTTTGGGCGTGGGCGTTGGCTTCGGGGAGAGGTTGGGCGATCCAGCCGAAGCGGCGGGGTAGAACAGGGGGTGGTTTGGGGGTGGATTTGCGTGGGGCGCGGGGCGCGGCGATGCGGCGGGGCTTGGTGCGCTCGGCCTCGATGCGGGCGAGCAGGTCGCGCAGGCGGGTGGTGAGGCGGGAGAGGCGACCGTAGAGCAGCAGGCCGAGCGGGGTGGGCAGACGCGCGGGACAGCCCTGCACCTTCACGCTGGCGGCGGCGATGGTCTGCTTCAGGCGATCTATGAAGCCCGCGAAACGGGTGAAGAGGGGTGAGGCCGCGTTCATGCTGACGTTAGAGCATGAGCGGTGGGGGGTGGGAAAGAGTTAGTTCTGGTGACGGGCAATTTTTGGTGGGTGTGAGGCGGCGGAATAATCGCGGTTGCCTTTCGGTTGGGTCTTGGCGGTGCCAGAGTTTCGGACTCGATGTTTGCTGGCGGCGAGCGTTGATGGGTATCAAGGGATATTCACATTACGTTTACTTCGAGCAAGCGTATTCTCTTTTGGGGCAACTTGGGGACTTCCCACAACACCCACAATGTATGTAGATAGATGGTGGCAGGTAATATCATCTCATGCGCACTGATCCCTATTTGTCGCAACCCCATTTTTATCGAGAGACTTGGCGTAATGAATGAAGGAACGGAGGCTCAGAAGATAGCGGAGGCTTTAGAGACGATTTTCAGAGACGATTTTCAACCATAGAGAGTCACACGTGGTAGTTGCCCTGACGGGGCGTACAGGGAGCGGATGCACGTCTATAGCTGATATTCTGGCTACCGCATCTTTCTCTGACTTAAATCTGCCTGAAATCGAGAACTCCCCTTGGTCGCAGGAGGGAAGAAAAACTAAAATAGTGAATAAGTGGCTTAGAGAGAAGTGGACAGCATTTCTACGCATAAGCGTCAGCGATATCATTCTCCTCATTGCACTTTCTGATCAAGATAATTCTACAAGAGAGTGTTTGAAAAAAGGAGTTGAAATCAAAAAAGCACTTGAGCTTGACTATATTTTTACGGAAAATTTTGCTATAGCTTCAAAAACGATAAATACACTAAGTCTTCTTAGAACCGCTACAGATTCTGACAAAAATGACACATACGAATTTATTTTTAAAAGGTTACCAAGCATTGCGAATAACTTACGACAGATACTTAATTCGAAAGACAAATCTTCATATATCGCTGCCTTCCAGAAAATTGGAGACAACATCAGACGGTCGGGAAGTTCGAGTTCTGATAAGATTTCTCCTTCAGCACTCTTGCTCATCCCAGACCTTATATCACAAATTCTTAAACTACATCGTATAAAATTTCCGGTTTCTTCGAATAACAAGGTTCACGTTGTTATCGACGCCCTTCGCCATCCATTCGAAATTAGATATTTGCGTGAACGAATTGCTCGTTTCTATCTGATCGCCGTAACAACAAACGACAATGATCGCAAATCGCGTCTTATTGCCCAGAATTACACGATCGATGATATCACAAAACTTGACGAAAAAGAATATCCGACAAAGAACACCGACGGATATAGTGCATTTATATCACAAAATATACAGGCATGTTTGGCATTGGCCGATATTTATATAAGTAATTTAGGCCGAGGTCATAAAGACTTGAAGGCCACGACGCAGCAATTAATGCGATATATAGCTCTCATGCAGCATCCCGGATTAGTAAATCCTACAAGTGTAGAACGTTGCATGCAAGTTGCTTTTTCTGCGCGTGTCAATTCCGGTTGCGTCTCCCGGCAGGTTGGCGCAGTGGTTACCAACAGCAACTTTTCCATTCAGGCTATCGGATGGAATGATGTTCCGAAAGGACAAGTCCCATGTCTTTTACGCAATGTCGACGATGTATATGCTCGACATGATGTGATCGCTTATAGTGAATTTGAGCTCGAAGACGAAGACTTTAGGAGCCTTATTAAGGAAAAGTTATCAAATAATTCAGTCTTAAAAGGTAGAAATCAGTGTTATTGTTTTAAAGATATTTATAATTCTCAGAAAAGTACAAAAAATCAGGTTCACACTCGCTCTCTTCATGCTGAGGAAAACGCATTTCTTCAAATCGCGAAGCATGGCGGCCCCCCTGTAGATGGAGGAAACCTCTTTAGCACTGCCAGTCCGTGTGAATTATGTGCCAAGAAGGCGTTTCAGCTCGGAATCAAAAATATTTATTATATTGACCCATATCCTGGAATTTCGATCAGCCACGTTCTAGCGTCCGGGAACAATAGGCCCAAGATTATGCTGTTTTCTGGCGCAATAGGCCGTGCCTATCACGATTTATATGATCCAATAATTCCGTTCAAAGACGAAATAGCCAGGTTATCCGTCGGATAATATTTTAGATATCTAATTATATTATGAACTGACTGGAGAGATGGAAAACTTTTTAGGTGCAGGATAAAGATACCACTCTACGACTATTTGAAATAAGTGCTTAGGAAATTTTGACGGGCACCGAAGGATACCCGTCAACATTCCTATCTCCATACTATTTACTAAACTCGCATTCTTTCTGAATGTGATCTTAGTGAAACATCTTCTGGATAATTTAATGTAGCACCGAGATCGACTCTAATCGTACCCTTCTCGGCTAGAATGGCCGGAATTACTGCGCAACCATTCGTCCAACGTCCATCATTTTCCTGTTCGTACCATCCATCTACAAGTGCTGGATGATCTAGCGGAATGGAGGAACCATCAGAATATTTCAGAGCAGCAATTTTGACACCGAGTATCCGGCGATCACGCGGGTCAGGTGTAAGATGACCGGGTACTGCAACGCGAGATCGAATTATGATTGAACCGTTGCGCAGGGACTCGATATTCAGATCAGGATCATTAGTAACTGGAATGCCTGCGCGGGCTATGAGGTCTTCGCGAACCGACTCTACAACTGGTCCTTGTTCCGCAAACGGGGCGCACCCCGTCGCCTCGCGGAGGCGTTGCCCGAAATCGGGATGTAGAACCACCTGCTTACTCCCGTCGAAGAAGTGTCTATTCCCGGTATCCAAGTATGACTCAACCGCAGTTTCTTCAGCATATATGACATCGTGCCGATCTAACTCAAGGTGGTAATAATCAACGCTCTTTCGTGCCACCTGTCTTATGCTATAGCCATTAATAAGCGCCTTAGCCGGAATTAGATGTCCATCAATAAAAAGAGCGTGATCCGGTGATACAAACAAATGCCGCGCGGGAACACCATCCTTGATTGCGTCGGGCTCAAATTGAACCGGCAGAACTGTTTCCGGTCGGGGATGCTTAGTGCTGTCGATATGACGATGACCAATCCACCGAATCGGAGCAAGGCGACCGCCTTGTGCGACGACCATGTCCCCGACTTTTAGATGATCGATTTCTTTCTCACCTTCCGGTGTCAGAATACGAGTACCCGCGGCAAAGCACACGGTAATTTCGGTCCCCCCGTTAACGGTTTCAATCGAAAAGCCGTTAGATGCATATGTACCGACCGACAAAAATACTTCACCAACAACCTGACCAGCACTGTTGTCGAGAACCAATGTCCCCCCCGGCGACGTGCTTCCAAAAAATGAGTTTTGCGTAAAGCTGGCCGAGGTAGCTACTACCCCCTGCATGTCAATAGTATCACTACCGACAAAGCTTGATCCTGTACCTATCGGACTGTCACCCAAAGTGAAGTTCGAGACTCCTGGATCAAGTATGATTTCATTATCCACGCCGTATAAGTTCACGATTGGCGGTATCATACTCGAAAGCTGAGAGCTAAATTCAAGCGTCCCGTGCCCAATATTATTATTATTTGCGTCCTGCCCGACATTGAAGCTGTCGGAAACGACGCCACCCGAAATAGGATTTAAGTATACGCTTGCGCCGTTGCTTATATCGGTAGTAATAACATCTCCACTAAAACCTAGAATTTCAGTTGATATTGGGTTACCTGATACCCCAGGTCCTTCTATATTAACTGTAGCTAACGATCCTTCTATCGCATACGTTCCTGATAAACTTATATCGGCTGTTCCAAACATCGAGATTGATATAATGGATGTCACTTAACCTCTCCTACTTTGGGCGCGTCGGTTTGTTTTGATGTCCGTTAGAGCTCATAAGGGAGACTCTGAACGGACGCAATGAAATAATTGAGAGCAAAACGTATCAATTTTTATACGATCGTGTTTTAGGATCATATTTGAGTGGAACGAATGGGTCAGAATACCTCATATATTAAATTTTATAGACTGAACCCATAAAATGATCTCAGCAAGAATGTGAAACAGATAACGTTTGGACCGAATAATCATTGTACTACCTATATAATAAAACTTATGATTTTCTTCCTATCGTTTTGCATTTCGAAAGTTTTTTGGTTCTTTTTTACAAAAAAGAACTACTTTCTTCCTTACTCCATTGGTACGAGCACGCACACGGCGGCCTGGGCGGCTATGCCTTCGCCTCGGCCGGGGAAGCCTAGTTTTTCGGTGGTGGTGGCTTTGACGGAGATGCGGGTGATGGGGATTTCCAGCAGGTCTGCGAGGCGGGTGCGCATGGCTTGGGCGTGGGGGGTGATTTTGGGGTGTTCGCAGATGATGGTGATGTCGGCGTTGGTGATGGCGCCGCCTTTGGAGGCGACGAGGTGGGCGGCGTGGCGGAGGAATTTTGTGCTGTCGGCGTCTTTCCAGGTGGCTTCGGTGGGGGGGAAGTGGCGGCCGATGTCGCCTTCGGCGAGGGCGCCGTAGATGGCGTCGCAGAGGGCGTGGATGGCGACGTCGGCGTCCGAGTGGCCGGCGAGGCCGTGGGTGTGGGGGATTTCGATGCCGCAGAGGATGAGTTTGCGGCCTTCGGTGAGGGCGTGGACGTCGAATCCGGTGCCGATGCGGGGGATGGCGCCGGCTTCGATGAGGGATTTGAGGGTCATGCGGGGCTCCGGTGCGGCGATGGGGGCGGTTGGGGTGGTGGTGTTTGGGGCGGGGTTTGGCGATTGGGCGATTGCGCGTCAAGGATGGGGAGCGTAGTGATTAAATCATGGGCATAGATGGGGTGAGCGACGGGGTTATGGCTGGCGGCGGGACGGGCATTGGCGGGGCGGGGATGGCGAAACTCAGGCCGATTACGTTGCGCGCGGGGCATGGCGGTGCGGCGCGGGATGTGGTGATCGATGTGCCGGTTATTTTGGCACCGATGTCCGGCGTGAGCGATCTGCCGTTCCGGCGGCTGGTGAAGTCGATGGGTGCCGGGCTGGTGGTGTCCGAGATGATCGCGTCGTGGGCGATGATCCATGAGAATGCGGCGACGCGGCGGATGGCTTCGGTGGAGGAGGGCAAGGGGCCGAATTCGGTGCAGCTTGCCGGGTGCGATCCTGCGGCGATGGCCGAGGCGGCGCGGATGGCGGTGGATGGCGGGGCCGATATTGTCGATATCAATTTCGGCTGCCCGGTGAAGAAGGTGGCGGTGGGGCAGATGGCGGGCTCGGCGCTGATGCGCGATGAGGCGCGGGCGGCGCGGATTCTGGAGGCGACGGCGCGGGCCGTGGATGTGCCGGTGACGTTGAAGATGCGGATGGGGTGGGATCGGGAGAGTTTGAACGCCCCTGCCCTCGCCCGGATTGCCGAGGATGTCGGGATTGCGATGGTGAGCGTGCATGGGCGGACGCGCCAGCAGTTTTACGAGGGGGTGGCGGATTGGGATTTCATTGCCTCGGTGAAGGATGCGGTGTCGATTCCGGTGATTGCCAATGGGGATATCACGACGGTTGACGGGGCGGCGGCGGCGTTGGCGCGTTCGGGTGCGGATGGGGTGATGGTGGGGCGCGGGGCTTATGGGCGGCCGTGGTTTCCGGCGCAGGTTTCGGAATTTCTGATGACCGGGCGACGGGTGGAGGAGCCTGGGCTGGAGATGCAGCGGGATGTGTTGCTCGGGCATTATCGGGCGATGCGGGCGCATTATGGCGAGGTGCCGGGGATGCGGGCGGCGCGGAAGCATATCGGGTGGTATTCGCGCGGCTTGTATGGGGCGGCGGAGTTTCGGGCGGCGGTGATGCGGCTGGATGAGACGGCGGCGGTGGAGGATTTGGTGGCGCGGTTTTATGAGCGGGCGGCCGATATGCGCGAGTCGGGCGATGAGTTGCGGGATGCGGCGTGATTAAGATGCAGCGGTGCGCCGGATGAGTGGATTACGGGGCGCGTTTCGGCGGCGGGTGGCGGCGGCGAAGCGGGCGGAGGCGCCGGTGGAGACCGCGCGGTTGCTGGCGGCGTTGCCGCTCGCGGTGATCGAACTGGATGCGGATGACCGGTTTCTGTTCGTGAATTATGCGGCGGAGGAGTTGTTCGGCTCGTCCTCGGCGTTTTTGTATGGCAAGCCGCTGCACGAGATTCTGCCGGCGGATCATCCGATTTTCATGTTGCTGGATCGGGCGCGGCGGGATGGGGCGCCGATTGCCGAGCATGATCTGGCAATCGAGGGGCCGCGATTCGCGCGGCGGGGGATTTCGTTGCAGGCGGCACCGATTGCGGATGCGGCGGGGCATCTGGTGGTGACGTTGCAGGATAGTTCGGCGGCGCGGGCGCTGGATCAGCAATTGTCGGCGCGGAATGCGGCGCGGAGCATTACCGGGATGGCGGCGGTGCTGGCGCATGAGGTGAAAAATCCGCTTTCGGGGATACGCGGGGCGGCGCAACTGCTGGAGGCGAATGCATCCGCGGATGATCGGGAACTGGCGGTGCTGATCAGGGACGAGGTGGACCGGATCAAAGATTTAGTCGAGCGGATCGAGGTGTTCGGCGACAAGAAGATGGATTTGCAGGCGGTGAATATTCACCGGGTGCTGGAGCATGTGCGGCGGCTGGCGCAGAACGGGTTCGGGGCGCGGGTGAGGTTTGTCGAGGCGTATGATCCGTCCCTGCCGCCGGTGCTGGGGAACCGGGACCAGTTGGTGCAGGTGTTGCTGAACGTGGTGAAGAATGCGGCGGAGGCGGTGGCGGAGACGCAGCGGCCTGATGGGGAAATTCTGCTTTCGACCGGGTTTCAGCATGGGGTGCGGCTGGCAGCTTCGAGCGCGCGGGGGCAGCCGAATTTGCCGATCGTCATTGCGGTGCGGGATAACGGGGCGGGGATTCCCGAGGATATCAGGCGGCATCTGTTCGAGCCGTTCGTGAGCAGCAAGGCGGTGGGGTCGGGGCTCGGGCTGGCGCTGGTGGCGAAGATCGTTGCGGATCATGGAGGGTTGATCAACGTGGACAGCAGGCCGGGGCGGACGGAATTTCGGGTGCATCTGCCGCAGTTCGAGGATCGCGGCGAGGGTGAGCATCGATGACGACCTTGCCGACGATATTGATCGCGGATGACGATCGCTCGATCCGGACGGTGCTGACGCAGGCGTTGGGGCGGTCGGGGTATCAGGTGCGGACGACATCCTCGGCGGCGACGCTGTGGCGGTGGGTGGAGGATGGCGAGGGCGATCTGGTGATCACCGATGTGGTGATGCCCGATGAGAACGGGCTGGATCTGGTGCCGCGGATCAAGCGGATCAGGCCGGATCTGCCGGTGCTGGTGATGTCGGCGCAGTCGACGATATTGACGGCGGTGCAGTCGACCCAGCGGGGGGCGTTCGAGTATCTGCCCAAGCCGTTCGATCTTGGGGAGTTGCTCGGGATTGTCGATCGGGCGTTGAAGCAGCCGGCGCTGGCGGTGCCGGTGGAGGCTTCGAAGGCGCCTGAGGATAATCTGCCGCTGATCGGGCGATCGGGCTCGATGCAGGAGATTTACCGGGTGATCGCGCGGCTGACCACGACCGATCTGACGGTGATGATCACGGGGGAATCGGGGTCGGGCAAGGAGCTGGTGGCGCGGGCGCTGCATGATTACGGGCGCCGGCGGCAGGGGCCGTTCGTGGCGATCAACATGGCGGCGATTCCGCGCGAGCTGATCGAGAGCGAGTTGTTCGGGCATGAGCGCGGGGCGTTCACCGGGGCGACCAACCGGCATGTCGGGCGGTTCGAGCAGGCGGCGGGGGGGACGCTGTTTCTCGACGAGATCGGGGATATGCCGCCCGAGGCGCAGACGCGGCTGCTGCGGGTGTTGCAGGAGGGCGAGTTTACCACGGTGGGGGGGCGTCAGCCGATCCGGGCGAATGCGCGGATTGTGGCGGCGACGCACCGGGATTTGCGGGTGCTGATCCGTTCGGGGCAGTTTCGGGAGGATTTGTTTTATCGGTTGAACGTGGTGCCGATCCGCCTGCCGCCGTTGCGCGAGCGGGCGGGGGATATTGCGTTGCTGGCGCAGCATTTTCTGGCGCGCGCGCAGGCCGAGGGCTTGCCGATGAAGACGCTGACGCCCGAGGCGATGACGCGGCTCGCGAATTACCGGTGGCCGGGGAATGTGCGGGAGCTGGAGAATTTGATGCGGCGGCTTTCGGCGCTGGTGCCGCAATCGATGATCGGCGAGGAGATCATCGAGGCGGAACTCGCGGATCGGAGCGTGCAGGAGGTGGCCGGGACGCCGGGTGAGGCGATGCCGGATACGCCGCAGGCGGTGGAGCGGGCGATCGAGCGGCATGTCGCGCGGTTGCTCGGCGAGGCGCGGGATGCCGGGGAGGATGGGGTGTTGTACGACCGGGTGCTCGCGGCGTTCGAGGAGCCGCTGATCCGGCTGGTGCTGGGGGAGACGCGGGGCAATCAGATCCGGGCGGCGGCGATGCTGGGGCTGAATCGCAATACGCTGCGCAAGAAGATCCGCGAGCACGATATCGGCGTGACCCGCCGCGTTGGCTAGGTGAGGCGGATGGACCCGGTGAGCCCGAAGGACGAGCGCGGCAGGAGCACAATGGGGGCGGGGATGCTCGACGTGCTGCTCGGGCGGGTTTCGACGCTGGTTCTGGCGGCGCTGGCGCTGATGCTGGGGATCGGCAGCTTTGCGTATCTCGCGGGCGGGATCAAGCTGGAGCTGCATACCGGGGCGGCGTTCGGGCTGGCGATCGGGGATATTGCGATATTGCTGCTGCTGATCACCGTGCTGGTGGCGCGGGTGACGCGGGTGGTGATGGAGAGCCGGCGGGGTGCGGCGGGGGCGCGGCTGCATGTGCGGCTGGTGCTGCTGTTCGGCGGGGTGGCGGCGGTGCCCGCGATACTGGTCGCGATTTTTGCCGCGGTGTTCTTTAACCTCGGGATTCAGGCCTGGTTCAATCAGCGGGTGCGGACGGCGCTGGCGGAGAGCCAGCAGGTGGCGGTGGGGTATCTGGATGCCAAGAAGAACAGCATCCGGCTCGATGCGCTGGCGATCGCCAATGCGCTGAACCAGAACGGGCCGATTTTCTACGGCGATCCCCAGAATTTTTTCAATCAGGGGTTTCTCAATGTGCTGGTCGCGCAGACCGAGCTGCACGGGCTGACCCAGTCGGCGATTTTCGAGCCGCTGACCGACAAGGTGGTGGCCTCGGCGGGGTTGTTCGCGGGGGCCGGGGTGACGCTGCCGCCGGAGAGCGTGGTGGCGGAGGCGGAGAAGCATCAGGTCGCGGTGTGGAACACGCCGAATTCGACGCTGGAAAGTGCGGTGGTGGAGCTTGAGGCGACGCCGACGCTGATGCTGATGGTGGAGCGGCCGATCGACCCGAGTATTCTTGCCCATGTCGATCGGACCCGGCAGGCGCTCGCGGAATATAACCGGCTGGAGCATCACCGGGCGCAGTTCGAGCTGTTTTTCGCGCTGATTTTCACCACGGTGGCGTTGCTGGTGCTCTCCGGTGCGTCGCTGATCGGGCTTGTGTTCGCCAATCAGATCGCGCGGCCGATTTCATACCTGATCGAGGCGGCGGAGCGGGTGCGGGCGGGGGATTATCTGGTGCGGGTGCCGGAGGGCGATTCCGGGGACGATGTTGCGGGGCTGTCGCGCGCGTTCAACCGGATGACCGGGCAGATCGCCGAGCAGCGGGCGGAGCTGATGAACGCCTATGGCCAGATCGACGAGCGGCGGCGGTTTACCGAGACGGTGCTGGCCGGGGTTTCGGCCGGGGTGATCGGGCTCGATCCCAAGGGGCGGATCGAGTTGCCGAACCGGGCGGCTTCGGTGCTGCTCAGCCTCGATCTGCTGGCGCATCTCGGCACGCCGCTGGTGGAGTTGCTGCCGGATTTCGCGCCGCTGGTCGCGCAGGCGCGCGAGACGCCGGAGAAACCGGCAACCGGCGAGGTGGAATATGGCAGCGCGAGCGCCAAGCGGGTGTTTCTGGTGCGGATCGGCGCGGATCGGAAGGGCGAGCGGGCGACCGGGTTTGTCGTGACGTTCGACGACATCACGGAACTGCAATCGGCGCAGCGCAAGGCGGCCTGGGCGGATGTGGCGCGGCGGATCGCGCATGAGATCAAGAACCCGCTCACCCCGATCCAGCTTTCGGCGGAGCGGCTGAAGCGGCGGTTCACCCGCGAGATTACCTCCGACCCCGAGAGTTTCGCGCAATGCGCCGATACCATCGTGCGGCATGTCGGCGATATCGGGCGGATGGTCGATGAGTTTTCGGCGTTTGCACGGATGCCGCAGCCGATCATCAAATCCGAGGATCTCGGGCGGATCGCGCGCGAGGCCGTGATTTTGCAGCGGAGCGCGCATCCCGGGATCGACTGGGTGGTCGATTGCCCCGATCCGGCGCCGCGCGCGCGCTGCGATGCGCGGCTGATCGGCCAGGCGCTGACCAATTTGTTGCAGAACGCGGCGGATGCGATTGCGATGCGGCCCGATAACGTGGCGGCGGGTGCGGCTCACGGGAAGGTGACCCTGCGGATCTCGACGGTGGGCGCGACCCATCATATCGCGGTGAGCGATGATGGGATCGGATTGCCGGTGCAGGATCGCGCACGGCTGGTCGAGCCCTATATAACGCATAAGACCAAGGGGACCGGCCTGGGGCTCGCCATCGTGCGCAAGATCATGGAGGATCACGGCGGCGGGCTGGAACTGGAGGATCGCCCGGACGGGCCCGGATCGGTCGTGACATTGACGCTGGCGGCGGAGACACCGATGAACGAGCGGCCGGTCGATACGGCGGGAGCCGGGCGAGTGGCGCAGAAGGCGGATTAGGAGGCAAATGTCCGAAATACTCATCATCGACGACGAGCCGGATATCAGGCTGCTGATCGATGCGATCCTGCGCGACGAGGGCTATGCCACGCGCAATGCCGGCACGTCGGACGACGCGGTGGCGGCGTTCCGCGATCGCAGGCCCTCGATGGTGGTGCTCGATGTGTGGTTGCAGAACTCGCCGCTCGACGGGATCGGGATTTTGCAGATCATGAAGGCTGAGGCGCCGGAAGTGCCGGTGGTGATGATTTCCGGCCATGGCACGATCGAGATGGCGGTCAATGCGATCCAGTACGGCGCTTATGATTTCATCGAGAAGCCGTTCAAGTCCGACCGGTTGCTGCTGATCATCCAGCGGGCGCTGGAGGCGGCGAAGCTGGCCGCCGAAAATGCCGAGTTGCGGCTGCGGATGGGGGCGATTTCCGACCTGACCGGCAGCAGCGCCGCGATCACCGGGTTGCGCCACGCGATCGAGAAGGTCGCGCCGACCGGATCGCGGGTGCTGCTCTCGGGGGCGGCGGGCGCGGGCAAGGAGGTGGTGGCGCGGATGATCCACGCCCAGTCGAAGCGCGCCGACCAGCCTTTCGTGGTGCTGAATTGCGCGATTCTGGCGCCTGAGCGGGTCGAGATCGAATTGTTCGGCACCGAGGCCGGGGCCGATCCCGACGTGCAGCCGCGCCGGGCCGGGGTGCTGGAACGCGCCCATGGCGGGACTTTGCTGCTCGATGAGATTGCCGACATGCCGCTGGAGACCCAGGGCAAGATCGTGCGGGTGTTGCAGGACCAGAGTTTCGAGCGGATCGGCGGGTCGGCGCGGGTGAAGGTCGATGTGCGGACGATCGCCAGCTCGGCGCGGGATTTGCAGGCGGCGATCGCGGCGGGAAAATTCCGCCAAGATCTGTATTACCGGCTGGCGGTGGTGCCGCTGCGGGTGCCCTCGCTGCGCGAGCGGCGCGAGGATATTCCCGAACTCGCCGCCTATTTTCTGCGGCGGGCGGCGGAGACCTCGGGCCTGCCGCCGCGCAATTTGTCGTCCGAGGCGCTGGCGGCGCTGCAGGTGCATGACTGGCCGGGGAATGTGCGCCAGCTTCGCAACGTGATGGACTGGCTGATGATCATGCATCCCGGCGAGGCGGGCGAGGCGTTTCGCGCCGAGCATCTGCCGGTGGAAATCGGGGCGCATGCGCCGCGCGCGCTCGCGATCGATCCGCTCGCGGATATCATGGCGCTGCCGCTGCGTGAGGCGCGGGATGTGTTCGAGACGCAGTATTTGCAGGCGCAGTTGCTGCGGTTCGGCGGCAATATCAGCCGGACCGCGAATTTCGTCGGGATGGAGCGCAGCGCGCTGCACCGCAAGCTCAAGCAGCTCGGGATCGGGGCGGAGGATCGCGCGGGGGCGGCGTGAGGGACGCGGTTGGATCGGTGGTCAGGGGGGGCGGTCAGGTTGCGGCGGTCAGGGGGCGCCGGAGAACAGGCGTTTCATGATGGCGTCCTGTTTTGTGCGGTCGGTGGCGCGTTCGGCCTGGGTTTGGACGCAGTCGGCGTAGGCCGGGGTTCCCTGGGTGTAGCCGAAGGCGGCGCAGAGGGCGGTGGGCGTGGGCGGCGGGCCGCTCGGGGTGCAGCCGGAAAGCAGGAGCGCAGGGGCCACGAGGGCGAGCGCTGCTGTCAGGGTCCGGCTGCGTTGAGTCAAGGATCAGTAGCCCGGCGGATGGCGACGCAGGTTGCGGGCGCAATAGGCGTGGACCCAGCGACCATGCCAGCGATGGCGCGGCACGAAATGATGGCCGGGGCCGCAGCGGTGATCGGCCTCGATGATCGGCAGGGCGCTTCGGGTGGCGTGGACGGACATACCCGGAGACTGGCCCGCGTGGACGGGCGATGCGAGTCCGGCGAGCATCAGGCCGGTAAGCGCGGCGAGGGTGAGGCGTGTTCGCATGCGGAGGTTCCTGTGGTGAGAGAGGTGCACACGGATATGTGATGTCCGGTGGCTCCACTCAAGCCCCCCTCCCCTTTCGACCCCCCCCTTGCCCTTTCGACCTGGGGTGCCGGACGGTTCATGTTGCGGGTGCGTTCATTTCGGCAGAAAACATTTCCTTCCGGGCCAAGGACATGGTTTGATTGCGCCATGGACATTGAGCACATGCAAAAATTTCGCCCCGGCACCATGGACGAGGCGTTGCGCGAGGATATCCGCCTGCTCGGGCGGATATTGGGCGATACTATTCGCGAGGTGGATGGGGCGGAAACCTATGATCTGATCGAATCGATCCGCCAGTTGGCGCTGCGGTTTCATCGGGACGGGGATCAGGCGGCGGAGGCCGAACTCGAAGCGCTGCTCAAGGAGCGGCCCGGCGGGCAGATCAACAGCATCACCCGCGCGTTCGGGTATTTTTCGATCCTCGCCAATATCGCCGAGGATCATCATCATACCAGGCGGTGGCGGACGCATCTGGTGGCGGGGTCGCCGCCGCGCGAGGGCAGCCTTGCGGCGGGGTTCGCGCGGGCGCGGGAACTCGGGTTCGATACCGGGGCGCTGCGGCAGTTTTTCAGCACCGCCTCGATTTCACCGGTGCTGACCGCGCACCCGACCGAGGTGCAGCGGCGGAGCATTCTCGATACGCTCGATGCGATCGCGGCACTGCTGGTCCGGCGCGACCGGCAGGCCGGGACGATGGAGGAGCGCGCCGAGATCGATATTGCGATGCGCCGGCTGGTGCTGACGCTGTGGCAGACCCGGATGCTGCGGCCGACCAAGCTTTCGGTGCTCGACGAGGTGGAGAACGCGCTCGCGTTTTTCGATGCGACGTTCTTTGCCGAGGTGCCGAAACTCTATGCGGCGGTGGAGCGGGAACTCGGGGCTTCGGTGGGGGAAGTGCCGGTGTTTCTGGAGATCGGGAGCTGGATCGGCGGGGATCGGGATGGCAATCCGTTCGCGGATGCCGAGGTGCTGCGCGGGGCGCTGGCGCGGCAGGCGGAACGGGCGTTCGGGTTCTATAGCGGGGAGGTGCGGCAGTTGCGGCGGGAACTCACGCTCGCCTCGCTGCATGTGCGGACGACGCCGGCCTTGCAGGCGCTGGCGGCGCAGTCGGCCGGGCATATCGAGCATCAGGCGGACGAGCCTTACCGGCTGGCGCTGGCGACGATTCAGGCACGCCTCGCGGCGACCCATGCGGTGTTGTTCGGCGGGGTGAGCGAGGGGGACGCGCTGCCCTATGAGACGCCGGAGGCGTTCGTCGCGGAGCTTGGGGTGATCGTGGAGTCGTTGCGGGAGAACGGCTCGGCGCTGCTCACCCACGGGCGGCTCGGCCATCTGGTGCAGGCGGCGCGGGCGTTCGGCTGGACGCTGGCGCCGATCGATCTGCGGCAGAACTCGGATGTTCATGAGCGGACCATTGCCGAACTGCTCGAACGGGCCGGGACCTGTGCGGGATACCTCGCGCTGGATGAGGCCGGGCGGGTGGCGGTGTTGCTCGCCGAACTCGCGACCAGCCGCCCGCTGGTGTCGCGCCATATCCGCTACGGGGCGGAGACCACGAAGGAACTCGCGATTTTCGATGCCGCCGCGATGGCCCATGCGCGCTACGGGGCGCGGGCGCTGCGCACGGCGATCATTTCCAAGGCGGCGAGCGTTTCGGACCTGCTCGAACTCGCGGTGCTGTTGAAGGAGGCCGGGCTGCTGCACCCGGATACCGGGCGGCTCGATGTCAACCTCGTGCCGTTGTTCGAGACGATCGAGGATTTGCGGGCGGCACCGGAAATCATGGACCGGCTGTTCGCGCTGCCGGGGTATCGGGCGCTGCTGGCGAGCCGGGGCGGGACGCAGGAGGTGATGCTCGGCTATTCCGACAGCAACAAGGATGGCGGGTTTCTGACCTCGGGCTGGGAGTTGTATCGCGCCGAGGTCGGGCTGGTCGAGGTGTTCGCGCGGCACGGGGTGCGGCTGCGGCTGTTTCATGGACGGGGCGGCTCGGTGGGGCGCGGTGGCGGGCCGAGTTTCCAGGCGATTCTGGCGCAGCCGAAGGGGGCGGTGGACGGGCAGATCCGGCTGACCGAGCAGGGCGAGGTGATTGCCGCGAAATATGGCAATCCGGAAGTGGGCAAGCGGAATCTGGAGGTGCTGGTTTCGGCGACGCTGGCGGCGACCGCCGAACCGGCGGCGGCGGAACCGCTGGAGCCGGGGTTTCCGGTGGTGCTGGGCGAGTTGAGCGACGCGGCTTATGCGGCGTATCGCGGCCTAGTTTACGAGACGCCGGGGTTCGAGGATTATTTCTGGCAGTCGACCGTGATTACCGAGATTTCGAGTTTGAACCTCGGGAGTCGGCCGGCTTCGCGGGCGAAGGGGCGGTCGATCGAGGATTTGCGGGCGATTCCGTGGGTGTTTTCCTGGGCGCAGTGCCGGGTGATGCTGCCGGGATGGTATGGGTTCGGCACCGCGGTGGAGGCGGTGGTGGCCAAGCGCGGGTATCGCGGGATGCGGCTGTTGCAGTCGATGTTTCAGGAATGGCCGGTGTTTTCGACCCTGCTGCTCAACATGGACATGGTGCTGGCCAAGGCGGATATGCGGATTGCGGCGCGGTATGCCGGGCTGGTGGAGGATGCGGCGTTGCGGGAGAGCATTTTTCCACGGATCGAGGCGGAATACCGGCGGACCTGCGCGCAGTTGCTGGCGATTACCGGGCAGCGGGCGCTGCTGGACCGCAACCCGGTGATGCGCCGCTCGATCATCAACCGGTTTCCCTATCTGGACCCGCTGAACCATGTTCAGGTCGAGATGCTGCGGCGGTTTCGCGCGAGCGACGGGCTGGCGGACGAGCCCCGGGAGCGGGTGCGGCGGGGGGTGCATATTTCGATCAACGGGATTGCGGCGGCGTTGCGCAACAGCGGGTAGGCCGGTTGTCGCCCCGGCCCGGTTGCGGGATACCGGGGGACAGCATGGAGGGGGCATTATGGCCGATCAGGCGTTGCGGAGCGGGCTGGAAGAGTTGCGGGCGTTGATGGAGTCCGGCAGGGGGATGGGGATTGGCGAGACGCTGCGGTTCCGGCTGGTGGAAATCGAGGACGGGCGGGCGGTGTTCGAGGGGGAGCCGGGCATCGATGTGTATAATCCGATCGGGACGGTGCATGGCGGGTACGCGGCGGCGCTGCTCGACTCCGCGTGCGGCTGCGCGGTGCATTCCCGGCTGAGCGCGGCGCAGGGGTATTCGACGCTGGAGTTGAAGGTGGCGTATCACAAGGCGTTGACCGCGAGCACCGGGGTGGTGCGGGCGGTGGGCAGCGTGGTTTCAATGGGGCGGCGGGCGGCGTTCGCCGAGGCGCGGCTGACCGATGGCGACGGACGGCTCTATGCGTCCGCGACGTCGACGCTGATTATCATGGAGCGGTAGGTTGGGTGGGGGGCTTGTGGAGGGCCGCGAAGTTTGTTTCCCTGAGACGATGATGATGCCCTGGCGGAGATATTGATGGACGAACAGCTTGCGAAGACCGGGTTTTTTTACCGGTTGCGGTATCTGGTGACGCCTTTCTTCCGCTCCGAACGCAAGAGAGCGGCCTGGCTCCTCACGATCGTCAACATTGTGCTGACGCTGCTCGTCGTGGCTGCGAATTACGCCATCGTTGTCTGGAACGGACGTTTCTACAACGCGATGCAGAAATACGACGTGAACCAGTTATGGTTCCTCGGGTTCATTTTTTTTGCAATCGTGGCTGTGATAACAGTTATTTCCACAGTCCAGCAATATACGATCCAGAAGCTGCAAATCGAATGGCGTGGCTGGTTCACCAACTATCTGCTGGGACGGTGGATGCATAATCAGGTCCATTACAGGATGCAGATCGACGCAACCAAAGTCGATAATCCGGATCAGCGCATCTCCGACGATGTCGATTTCTTTGCGGGACAAAGCGTCAATCTTCCGATCAGCGCGCTCCAGTCGGTCGTTACGATTGCCTCGTTCGGCTTCATGCTCTGGGTGCTTTCTGAAAAGCTGCGGATGTTCGGTGTCTATATTCCGGGTATGCTTGTGTGGTTCAATCTGATCTATGCGGTTGGAGGGACTTATCTGCTCGTCAGGATCGGGCGGCCTCTCTTCTATCTGAACAACATCCAGCAGCGTGCGGTAGGCGATTTTCGCTTCGAACTCATCCGCGTTCGGGACAACTCGGAGACGATCGCTACCGCCCATAGCGGTGCGGCGGAATCGACGCGTCTGAGCACCCGCTTCGCTCCTGTTGTCGAGATCTTCTACCGGCGCATCCGCCGGACAGTTCTGGTCAATCTGTTCTCCTTTTCCTACACGGGCGCCTCCGGGATTCTACCGTTTCTTCTTGTGCTGCCGTCCTATCTTGCGAAACGCGTATTGATCGGGACCGTGTCGCAGACCTTCGGTGCGTTCAATCAGACGCAATCGGCCTTTGCGTTCATCATCAATAATTTCAGTACATTGGGTTCCGGCTATTTGTCGATCACGGAATGGCGCGCGGTGATCGACCGACTTTACACGCTGGAAGTGAGCCTGCGCCATCATGAGCAGGAGATCACGGCACCGGAAATCGTCTATCGAGCCGGAACCACGTCTGCCCTTGTCATAGACGGGCTGACGCTCGCGCTGCCCGATCATCGGGTTCTGCTCAATGATTTGAATCTCGATGTCCCGCCCGGTGAACGCCTGCTCGTCAGCGGCCCGACCGGTTCGGGCAAGAGCACATTGATCCGCGCGATTGCGGGGATATGGCCGTTCGGGGCGGGGACGGTCCAGACACCGGGCGGGCGGGTGCTGTTCATTCCGCAGCGTCCCTACCTGCCGAACGGGGCGCTGATCCAGAGCCTGATGTTTCCGTATGACGAGCCGCTCGATCGCGCGCTGGTGGGCGATACGCTGACCAGCGTCGGGCTTGGGCGGCTCACCGCCAAGCTGGAGACGGTCGAGCCGTGGGATCGGGAGTTGTCGCCGGGGGAGCAGCAGCGGATTGCGTTTGCGCGGTGCGTGCTGCTGAGGCCGGATGTGATCATTCTCGATGAGGCGACCTCGGCGCTCGATGAGGATTACGAGGCGCTGATGTATCGGACGCTGACCATGGCGCTGCCCCATGCCACGATCATCAGCGTGGGGCATCGTTCGACCATCGTGAAATACCATACCCGTCGCCTGCGGCTGCTGGGCGACGGGGGGTGGCGCGATGAGGTGATCGCGCCCGCGCCCGAAGCGGTGGGTTAGGCGGTGCGGTCGCTCGCGGCACCGATCGCGGCACCAATCGCTGCCTGGGCGGCGGCGAGGCGGGCGACCGGGACGCGGTAGGGGCTGCAGGAGACGTAGTCGAGCCCGATTTCCTCGCAGAAGGTGATCGAGGCGGGGTCGCCGCCGTGTTCGCCACAGATGCCGAGTTTGAGGCCGGGCTTGGTGGCGCGGCCTTTTTCGGCGGCGATGCGGACCATGGCACCGACGCCTTCGACATCGATCGAGACGAACGGGTCTTTCGGCAGAATGCCGGATTCGACGTATTTCGGGAGGAATTTGCCGGCGTCGTCACGCGAGAGGCCGAAGACCGTCTGGGTCAGGTCGTTGGTGCCGAAGGAGAAGAAATCGGCGGATTGGGCGATGGTGTCCGCTGTGAGGGCGGCGCGGGGCAGTTCGATCATGGTGCCGACGCTGTAGTCGAGGGTGCGGCCGGCGGTGGCGAAGACGGATTTCGCGACCTCGTCGATCTGGGCGCGGGTGATGTCGAGCTCGCGCTTCATGCCGACCAGGGGGATCATGATTTCGGGGACCGGGGCGGCGCCGGTTTCGCGCGCGACGTCGAGCGCGGCCTCGAAGATCGCGCGGGCCTGCATTTCGTAGATTTCGGGGAAGGAGATGCCGAGGCGGCAGCCGCGATGGCCGAGCATGGGGTTGGCTTCGGCGAGTTCGCCGGCGCGCTGGCGCATGGCTTCGATGCCGACGCCGAGGGCCTCGGCGACCTCTTCGAGTTCCTCCTCGGCGTGGGGGAGAAATTCGTGGAGCGGCGGATCGAGCAGGCGGATGGTGACCGGCAGGCCGGCCATGATGCGGAAGAGTTCGATGAAATCCTGACGCTGGTAGGGCAGGAGTTTGGCGAGCGCGGTGCGGCGGCCCGCCTCGTCGTTCGCCATGATCATCTGGCGGACCGCGCCGATCCGCTCGGGGTCGAAGAACATGTGCTCGGTGCGCGAGAGGCCGATGCCTTCGGCACCGAATTTGCGGGCGGTTTCGGCATCGAGCGGGGTTTCGGCGTTGGCGCGGACGCCGAGGCGGCGGTTCTGGTCCGCCCAGTCCATCAGTTTCGCGAAATCGCCGGACAGGGCCGGTTCGATCATGGGGACGAAGCCCGCGAAAATTTCGCCGGTCGCGCCATCGAGGGTGATGGTTTCGCCCGCGCGGACGGTGACGCCGCCGGCGGTGAGGGTTTTGGCCCCGTAATCGACATGGATGCCGCCGGCCCCGGCGACGCAGGGGCGGCCCATGCCCCGCGCGACCACGGCGGCGTGGCTGGTCATGCCGCCGCGGGTGGTGAGGATGCCGCGGGCGGCGTGCATGCCGTGGATGTCTTCCGGGCTGGTTTCGATCCGCACCAGAATGACGGCCTCGCCTTTCTGGGCGCGCATTTCGGCTTCATCGGCGGAGAACACCACGAGGCCGGATGCGGCACCCGGCGAGGCGGGCAGGCCACGGGCGAGCAGGGTGCGGGTGGCCTTGGGGTCGAGCGTGGGGTGGAGCAACTGGTCGAGCGATTGCGGGTTGACCCGCATGACCGCCTCGCGCTGGTCGATCAGGCCGGATTCGGCCATTTCGACCGCGATGCGGACACTGGCATTGGCGGTGCGTTTGCCGTTGCGGGTTTGCAACATATAGAGTTTGTTGCGCTGGATGGTGAACTCGATGTCCTGCATGTCGTGGTAGTGACGTTCCAGCACGTCGCGGACGCGGGCAAGCTCGGCATAGGCTTCGGGCAGCGCCTCCTCCATGCTGATTTCGCCCGGTTTGGCGTAGGATTTGGAGAGCGGGCGCGGGGTGCGGATGCCGGCGACGACGTCTTCGCCCTGGGCGTTGGGGAGGTATTCGCCGTAGAATTCGTTGAGGCCGGTCGAGGGGTCGCGGGTGAAGCAGACGCCGGTGGCGCAATCGTCGCCCATGTTGCCGAACACCATGGCCTGGACGTTGACGGCGGTGCCCCAGCTTGCCGGGATTTCGTGCAGGCGGCGGTAGGTGATGGCGCGCTGGTTCATCCACGAGCCGAACACGGCGCCGATCGCGCCCCACATCTGGTCGTGCGGGTCCTGCGGGAAGGGCTTGCCGGTTTCGTGGGCAACCACGTCCTGATAGGCGGCGACGACCAGTTTCCAGTCTTCGGCGGTGAGTTGGGTGTCCTCGATGGTGCCGGCGTCCATCTTGGTGGTTTCGATGATTTCCTCGAAGCGGTGATGGGCGACGCCGAGGACGACCGAGCCGTACATCTGGATGAAGCGGCGGTAGGAATCCCAGGCGAAGCGGGCATCGCCCGATTCGGTGGCGAGGCCCTCGACCGTGGCATCGTTGAGGCCGAGGTTCAGCACCGTGTCCATCATGCCGGGCATCGAGACGCGGGCGCCGGAGCGGACCGAGACCAGCAGAGGCTTGGCCGGGTCGCCGAATTTGCGGCCGACTTCGGCTTCGACCTTGGCGAGGGCGGCGGCGACCTCGCCGCGCAGGGCCTGCGGATACTGGCGGTCGTTATCGTAGAATTCGGTGCAGACTTCGGTGGTGATGGTGAAGCCGGGCGGGACCGGCAGGCCGATACTGGCCATTTCCGCGAGGTTGGCCCCTTTGCCGCCGAGCAGGTTTTTGAGCGCGGCGCTGCCATCGCTGGCGCCGGGGCCGAAGCTGTAGACGTATTTGCTCATGGCGGGGTTACCCTTCCAGTTTCGAGAAATCGGCGACGCGATGCATCACATCGCGGAGTTTGGCGAGCAGGCGGAGGCGGTTGCGGCGGAGAGCGGGGTCTTCGGCGTTGACGGTGACGTCGTTGAAAAAGGCATCGACCGGGCTTCGCAGCGAGGCCAGTCCTTTGAGCGCCACATCGAAATTTCGCTGATCCAGAACGCCGGGTCCGTCCAAATGAGGCGCGTGACTGAGTCTTGCCTCAAGCGTATGGGTCGCGATCGCTAGGTTGATCTCCGCGCCCTCGACGAGAGCCGACTCGTCAACTTCGCCGGTATGCGGGCCATCCTTCTCGTTTTCGATCCGCAGTATGTTAACCCCGCGCCGGTAGGCCACCAGCAGGTTCGCGCCATCATCGGTCTTGATGAATGATTCGAGCGCATCGCCACATTGTTGAACGCGGAAGAGATCGTCGTCGGCCGTATTCGCGAGAATGGCGTTGACGACGTCAAATCGCTTGCCTTCACCGCGCAGCTTGACCCGGAACCGCTCGATGATGAAGTCAAACACCGCATCATCGAGCAACGACCTCAAATGCAGTTGCAAGTCGTTTTCGAGAATGATGCGAACCACACCGAGTGCTGCGCGCCGCAGCGCGTAGGGATCGCCCGAACCCGTCGGCGTCTCACCGATCCTGAAAAATTCCCGTAGCGTATCGAGTTTATCCGCCAGCGCCACGGCGCAAGGCACAATTCCCTGCGGCACATCATCTGATGGTCCTTTGGGCTGATAATGCGTGCGGATCGCGGCACCGACCGCCCCGCCAGCATAATACCCGCCCATGATGCCCTGTAATTCGGGGAACTCGCCGACCATGCCGGTGACGAGATCGGCTTTGCAGAGCAATCCTGCGCGTTCGGCATCATCGATGGACTGGCTATCCGCGCCAAGCTGTTGTGCGATTTCCCGCGCCAGTCTGGCGATCCGTTCGGCGCGTTCGAACTGGGTGCCGAGTTTGGCGTGAAAGACCACCGATTTCAGTTTCGGCAGATAGTCTTCGAGCTTGTGCTGGCGGTCCTGGGTCCAGAAATGTTCGGCGTCGGCGAGGCGGGCGCGCAGGACGCGTTCGTTGCCGGCGATGATCGTGGCACCGCGATCGCTTGCGGTGATATTGGCGATGAAGGCGAAATGCGGGGCGGGCGCGCCGGTTGCATCGCGGGTCGCGAAATAGCGCTGGTTCACTTTCATGGAGAGTTCGCGCACTTCCGGGGGCAGCGTCATGAAGCGCTGCTCGATCGAGCCGATCATCGGCACCGGGTATTCGACCAGCCCGGTGACTTCATCGAGCAAGGCGTCGTCCCGGACGATGGCGAGGCCGCGCGCCTGCGCTTCATGGTCGAGGCGCATCGCGATCATCGCGCGGCGCTTGCCGGCATCGGCGACGACGCAGCGCCGTGTCAGTTCGGCATGCCATTGCGCGGCATCGGAAACCTCGAACGCGCCGGGGACGAGGAAGCGGTGGCCTTCGGAGAGGTTCGAGGCGGTGACGGGACCGAGGACGATCGGCACGATCTCGCCATCGAGCAGGCAGACGATCCGGCGCAGGGGGCGCACCCAGGTGAAGCCGCCGCTCTGGCCCCAGCGCATCGATTTCGGCCACGGGAAGGCGGCCAGCGCGCGGGCGAGATCGGTCAGGATGACATCGGCGGCGGGGCGCGCGGCGATGGTGCGGCGGAGCAGGACATGTTCGCCCTCCTCGACAAGATCGGCACGGTCGGCGTTGTTTTTGCGCAGGAACCCTTCGAGCGCCTGCGCGGGCGCGCCGCGTTTCGGGCCGCGCAACTCGGTCTCGCCCGATGGCGTTTCGGGAGACATCGTGGCACCGAGCGCGATCCGCCGGGGGCCGTGGAAGGTGACGATATCATGCGGCTGCAACGGGGCCAGCGCCTGTCCCGCGATTTTCGCGAGATGATCGGCGGCCTGCGCCTGCATCCGCGCCGGGATTTCTTCGGAGAATAATTCGAGGAAAAATTCGGCCATCAGACCCGCTCTCCGGCAACCCAGGCTTCGGCGCAGGATTTGGCGAGGGCTCGGACGCGGCCGATGTAGCTGGCGCGTTCGGCGACCGAGATGACGCCGCGCGCGTCGAGCAGGTTGAACAGATGGCTCGCCTTGATGCAATAATCATAGGCCGGTTGGGCGAGGCTGCGGGCGATCAGGGCCGCGCATTCGGCCTCGGCATCCGCGAAGTGGCGGATCAGCATGTCGGTGTTCGCGACCTCGAAATTATGGGTCGAGTAATCGCGCTCGGCGCGGCGGAAGACATCGCCATAGCTCAGCGAGCGGGGGGTGCCGGGCGGGTTGAAGGCAAGGTCGAACACGTTTTCGACGCCCTGGACGTACATGGCGAGGCGTTCCAGCCCGTAGGTCATTTCGAAGCTCGGCAGATCGACCGCGATGCCGCCGACCTGCTGGAAATAGGTGAACTGGCCAACCTCCATCCCGTCGCACCAGATTTCCCAGCCGAGGCCCCAGGCGCCGAGGGTGGGGCTTTCCCAATCGTCCTCGACGAAGCGGAAATCGTGCAGCAGCGGGTCGAGCCCGATGGCGCGGTAACTGTCGAGCAGCAGGTCCTGCGCGTTTTCCGGGCTGGGTTTGATGATGACCTGATACTGGTAATAATGCTGGAGCCGGTTGGGGTTTTCGCCGTAGCGGCCATCGGACGGGCGGCGCGAGGGCTGGACGTAGGCGGCGGCCCAGGGTTTGGGGCCGAGGGCGCGCAGGGTGGTGGCGGGGTGGAAGGTGCCGGCGCCCATTTCGATGTCGTAGGGTTGCAGGATGACGCAGCCCTGCGCCGCCCAGAACCGGTGCAGGGCGAGGATCATATCCTGGAAACTGAGTGACTTCTGATCGTTCATGATTTCGTGGTACAAATTCCGTGTGTCGCCGGGCATTTCCGCGACGCACCATTACGGGGCGGATCGGATGAGGGCAAGATTGCAGCGGGCGGACGGGGTGGGAATCGCGGTGGTCGCGGGTTGGGCGGCGGCGGCGATCCTGTTTCGGGAATTGACCATCGTGCCGCGCGCCTATGTCGGGATTTGCGCGGCGGCGCATCCGCCGCTGGTCTGTGTGGTGCGCCAGGCGGTGCTGTGGGCGCAGTATGAACGCTGGTTCGGCATGGCTGCCCTGCTGCTGGGGGTTGTGGGGTTCGCTTTCGCGCGCCGGAGCCTCGGGGTTGCGGCGCTGGCGGTGGGCATTGTCGCCACGGTGAATTACAACGGCACCGAAGGCATCATCGGCGCATCGCTCGGGCTGTGGGCATGGCTGGAAGCTGCCACGACCAAGGGGGAAACGCACCATGCTCGCCAATGACCGGACCACGCTCGATTTCGACCTCGGCGAGGAGATCGACGCGCTGCGGGACTCGGTGCGGCGGTTCGCCGCCGCCGAGATTGCGCCGCGCGCCGCCGCGATCGACCGGGAGAATGAATTTCCCGCCGAATTATGGCCGAAATTCGGGGCGATGGGGCTGCTCGGGGTGACGGTGCCGGAAGCGTATGGCGGGGCGGGGATGGGGTATCTCGCGCATGCGGTGGCGATGGAGGAGATTTCGCGGGCGTCCGCCTCGGTCGGGCTGTCCTACGGGGCGCATTCCAATTTATGCGTCAACCAGATCAATCTGAACGGGACCGAGGCCCAGAAGCGGCGGTATCTGCCGGGGCTGATCGATGGCTCGGCGGTGGGGGCGCTGGCGATGAGCGAGCCGGGCGCGGGGTCGGACGTGGTTTCGATGCGGTTGCGGGCGGACCGGCGGGGCGGCGATTACGTGCTCAACGGGACCAAGATGTGGATCACCAACGGGCCGGATGCCGATACGCTGGTGGTCTATGCCAAGACCGATCCGGCGGCGGGGGCGCGCGGGATCACCGCGTTCATCGTCGAGAAGACCATGAAGGGGTTTTCCTGCGCGCAGAAGCTCGACAAGCTCGGGATGCGCGGCTCGAATACCGGGGAGCTGGTGTTCGAGGACTGCGCGGTGCCGGAGGCGAATATTCTCGGCGGGCTGGGGCGCGGGGTGAACGTGCTGATGAGCGGGCTCGATTACGAGCGCGCGGTGCTGGCGGCCGGGCCGCTCGGGATCATGCAGGCGGCGCTGGATATCGTGGTGCCGTATGTTCATGAGCGCGAGCAGTTCGGGCGGAAGATCGGGGAGTTCCAGCTGATCCAGGGCAAGCTCGCGGATATGTACGTGACACATTCGGCGGCGCGCGCCTATGTTTATGCGGTGCTGCGGGCGTGCGACCGGGGGATGACCAGCCGCAAGGATGCCGCCGGGGCGATTTTGTATGCCGCCGAACGGGCGACCTGGATGGCGCTGGAGGCGATCCAGTGCCTCGGCGGCAACGGGTATATCAACGATTACCCGACCGGGCGGCTGCTGCGCGATGCCAAATTGTATGAGATCGGGGCGGGGACTTCGGAGATCAGGCGGATGCTGATCGGGCGGGAATTGTTCAAGGAAACCGCCTGAGGTTTGCGGCGGGGTTGGACTCGCAAGGGTCGCTCAGGGAAATCCGGCGGCCGCGGGCTAAGGCAGGGTGGTCAGCGAGGTCGGCAGGTCGAGCCGGTGGAATGCCTCGAAATCGCCTGCGTAGAAATCGACGCCGAACAGAAGCAGGCGCGGATGATTGAGCAGGTGGCTGTAGTCGATCGGGGCGGTGTTGATCGGTTCGGGCGCGGCGCGTGGCAATCCGAGCGCGTCGAACCCTGGCAGGATCGACTCCGCATCGTTGGACAGGGGAAGGACATTCCAGGCGAGTGTGTCATCCGGGTGCATGAAGAACCAGCGTTGCGGCGAGAAATGCACATAGCGGTAGTCGGTGATGATGCGCTCGATCGTCAATTCATCGAGGATGCGGTCGACGATCGCGATCTGGTCCCGACGGTCGCAATCGGCGAATTGCAGTTCGGGGCGGTAGGCGCCGATGTGATGCACGATGGCCGAGGCGAGGCGGCGGATCGGGTTGCGGACGAAGACGACCGAGCGGTATCCCCGCAACCGTTCGAGCAGATCGCCATGGAACGCGCGGAGTTCCCAGACCCGCAAATGGGCATGGTCGAGGTGCAGGCCGAGATGGTGGTTGAAGTGGATGTCCCAGAAGGTCGTGGCGTCGTCGTGAAGATGGGCGATCTGGTGGCGGAAACTTGAGCCGGCGCATTTGGGATTATGGATGAACACAAAGCGGTCCTGGTGGGAAATGATCATTGGCTGGCGGGCATCCTTCCTCGAACCATCACGGAGACGTGTGGGAGGCATATAACGGAATCGTGACGGAACTTTCAACTTGCCGGCTGTAACCGGGATGTATCGCCGGGCCGGCGCGGCGGGGTCAGGCCACGCGGTCGCCGGCGCGCCAGACCGCGCGGACGATGGGGTGGGTTTCGTGGAGGTGGACGCGGATGAGGTCGGCGCGCTGGCCGGGCGCGAGGCGGCCGCGATCGGTCAGGCCGACCATGGCGGCGGGGTTGGCGGTGATCAGGGCGATGGCTTCGGGCAGGGTGCAGGCGCCAATATGGGCGCAGGCGAAGGCGGCTTCGAGCATGGCGGCGGGGACGTAGTCGGAGGCCAGGGCGTCGACCAGCCTGTCGCGGATCAGGTCGATCGCAGCGACGTTGCCGGAGTGCGAGCCGCCGCGCACGATGTTGGGGGCGCCGGCGATGATGCTCATGCCGCAGGCGCGGGCGGCGGCGGCGGCTTCGCGGGTGACCGGAAATTCGGCGATGGCGATGCCTTCATCGTGGTTGCGGGCAATCTCCCCGGTGGTGCGGTCGTCGTGCGAGGCGATCGGGACGGCGCTTGTGCGGGCGCGTTCGAGCACGGCGGCGCGGTTGGGGCGGGTGAAGCGGGACTGGGCGTGGGTCAGGCGCTCGATCATCGCGGTGATCGCGTCCTCGGTGTGGCCGTCATGGCGGCGCATGGCGCGGTATTTTTCGAGGTCGGCGAACTGGCCGACGCCGGGGCTGTGGTCCATCACGCTGAGCAGGCGGGTGCGGGGGTCGCCGATCGCGCTGTCGAGCAGGGCGGGCAGGTCGGCGGCGGGGAGTTCGCAGCGGAGATGGAGGAAGTGCTCGGCCTTGAGCGCGCCGGTATCCGCGAGGTCGCGCAGATCGCGCATTCCGTCCACGAAGGTCTGGTGGCGCTGGTTGTCGAGGCTGTCGCCGAGGCAGAGCGCATCGAACACGGTGGTGACGCCGGCGATGGCGCATTGGGCGTCATGCGCGAGCAGGGCCGAACGGGAGGGCCAGCGGGCGTTGCTGCGGGGCAGGACCTGGCGTTCGAGATTGTCGGTATGGAGATCGACGATGCCGGGGATCAGGTAGTCGCCCGCGCAATCGATGCCGGTTGGGTGCGTTCCGGGGGTGATTTCGGTGATCAGGCCGTTCGCGATCACCAGCGTGCCGGTGATGACACGGTCCGCGAGGACGATTTCGGCGTTGGTCAGGACGGTCATGCGAGGCTCCGGGACGGCGACTGGGGCCGCTCTATCACCTCGGCGCGTTTTGCGGAATGCGGGGCGAGCCCGGGTGGAATCAGCGGCCGAGCAGGATCGGGATGGTGCTGTTCTTCAGGATGAATTCCGTCGCGCTGCCGTAGAGGAACGGCATCGGCCAGGTCGGTTTGGCGCAGGCGTTCATGACCAGAAGGTCGGCATCGGCCTTGCGCACGATATCGAGCACGGTCGCTCCGGCGTTGCGGAGGGAAAATCCTGCTCTGGGGCGGTGGATGTGGAGTCGGGCGCGGTGGGTCGCGAACAACTCCGCGATCAGGATATCGGGTGTCGGGCGGATCGAATCGACCAGCACGTGGATCTCGTCGGCCTGGGAGAAAATCGGCATCGCGGCTGAAATTATGTCTCTCGCGTTGCGGTAGCCGCGCCATATCATGGCCACCGAACGTCCGAACCCGGCCTGCGCGCGGGGGGGGGTGACCAGCACCGGCTTGCCGCATTGGAACAGGGCGGCGCAGATCTGTTTTTTTTCGGCGCAGTTGATGGTTCCGCCGGGCTGGCCGGCGACGAAATACGCGGCGGTTTTGCCGTAGCCCTTGATCAGGGTTTTGATGTTGCCTTCCCGGTCGATCCAGCACGGGGTATCGGCCCGGTCGGCATTGGCCAGCCAGGTCTTGAACGCCCAGTGCAGAGACCGGACCCGGCGGTCTTCCTCCGCCCTGATCTTCTGCTCGTCGTCTTCGGAGAGCATGTCTTCGGTCGAGCCGATGACGTCGCTCGGTTCGGCGCGGATGGCGAGGGCCGAGATCTGCAGGTGCCCCACCAGATCGGCCAGTTGATCCGCGGCACCGAGGATGGTGCGGGAACTGGTTCGATCGTTCAGCAGGGCGCAGATCATGGAGCCCATGATGCTGCGCCCTGCCGGATCGAGAGGTTTCGTGACGGCTGACATCACACCCAACGCATCAATCCCTCGGAACTCGACCCATCGCCGAAAAGCTCTTGATGAAGGGGCCGGCCATTGCGGGGTTTTTGACCATCGCGGTGTAGTCGCCCACCTTGAATTTCAGCTTTCCGGTGGTGTAGGCGATGCCGAGCGACATCATGCCGAGGCCTTTGGACATCCATTTATCCCAGTCCGCCGGGCTGGCGCGCAGATCCCAGCTCAGGGGTTGGCCGGAATAAGCCCCGGACTCCGTCACGGAACCGCCTTCGACCTTGATGTAGCAACGCGGGTTATCCTCGCCCTGAAAACCATAGGCGATGGTCGAATTGAAGCCGATTTTGGCGAGCGCGCCGCTCAGCTCCGGATCGCTGTTCCAGGCATCGCCATAGAGTGAGACCCATTGATCTGAAAACAGTGCCGGCATGACCATTCCTCCTTATTTTTGCAGCTTCGTTCTAGCCGGGATGTCGCAATTTTTCAACGAAAAATCGCGGCGGCGGTGTGGTGTCTTTGATAAAAGTCGCGTTCCGCTCGTGATTATTGTTCAGCATGGCGGAGGTGGTCCGCCTGCACTGCGACCACGCCGGTTGGTGACTTCGGGGTCGTTCATCGCGGTCAGCTCGCCGGGCTTTCGACCGAGCGGGCGGGCCGGCTCGCTGCGTCGGCCACCAGGGGTTCCGTGCCGGCGGGCCGGGCGTAGAGATCGTTGGTCTGGCGCATCAGGTCGCGGGCCGCGCGCTTGACGTTTTCGAGCCGGGTCCGGACGCTGCCGCGCCAGCCGACCGGATGACGCCGCCACAAGGGGAACAGCCAATGGGCGGTGTGCTTGCGGAACGCGGCGCGGAGATCGACCATGTCATCCGCCGGGATGCGTTTGACGAGCCGGCGGCTCGCGGCGTTTTTGGCGGACATGTGCACCGCGATCAGAAACACCGCGATGCCGCCCGCGATGATCGCGAGGGCCGGTTGGTGATCGGTCACGATCTGGCCGATCGGCTGTGAAAGACGGCCATCGCGCACGAACAGGCGGATGAAGGCGAACGCCAGGGCCGCGATCACGACGATGACGGCGGCGATATCGCTCAGCGTCACCGCGCGCCGCCACCGCCGGATATACTGGTTGAGCGTGGGAACCCATTGTTCCACCATGCGGTCCGCGATGACTTCGAGGTTGCCGACCACGCGGTAGGTTCGTTCGACCGTGACTTTGTCGATCCGCTTGTTGATGCCCTCCAGATCGCGATCGCGCTTGCGCTGGTAGCGGTGATGCTGGTCTTCGCTTTCGAAACCGGTTGCCGCTTCCTCGGAATAGATCAGGAAGAACTGCCCGCTGTTGAGCCCCTGCGTGGCGACCGCGCGCTGCCAGGCGCCGGTGACTTCCTCAAGATTGTCCTCATGCGAGGTCGCGTCGATCTGGTTGAGGATGAAGAGGAATTTGTTGGAATCCGGGCGGTTGACCGTGCCCGCGACCAGATGCCGCAGGGTTTCCTGCATGGCGCCGGGCTCGGCGTGACGGGCATCGAAGAAGACCAGCACGAGATCGGCCCGGTCGATGATGAGCTGGGAGATTTTCAGGATGCCGCTGCGGGTGACATCGGCATCGAAGCCGGGAGAGTCGATCAGGATGCGGCCTTTCAGGCGATCGACCTTCACGCTCTTGAGTTGCAGGTAGCGGTCGATCCGCTTGCCCTCGCCCGCGCCGATGGTCTCCAGATCGAGGCTGATCTGGTAGAACGGAAACCTTGGATCGGCATCGAGCGCACGCCCGGGAAGGACGCGGGCATCGGATTCCGGGCCGCTGCAGATCACGGTGAAACGGTCATCCACCGCCTGATTGCCGGTCGCCTGCACCTTGCAGCCGAGATAGTCGTTGATGAAGGTGGATTTCCCGGCCGAGAAGGTGCCGAGGCAGGCGATCATCGGCCACCACTGGATCTGGGTGACGAAGGAATGGTGCTGGTCGAGCATGCCCATGCGCCAGGCGATGCGGTCGAGTTCTTCGAACTGATCGACCGCGCCCAGCATCGTGCGGTTCTCGCGCGCGAGATGATCCCGGAGTTCCTGGATGCGTTTGGTGAGATCGATATTGTATTTCATGGCTGGACGGTCGCCTCCGAGGCTGCACGAGGGTCGGGGAGGCGCGCCGTGGCCGGGCCGTCAACCGGCCAGCCACGGCGCGCGCTGCTTGGCACGCTGCGGCGCTTCAGGTGCCGGGGCAATGCGCCGAGGTCGCGATCTCGTGGGCAGCCTTGGCATCCGATGCGGCGATCCATGGCAGCATCGGCTCGATCTGAGCGCAATCGGCCCCCTGTTTCACGCGGAGGCGGGCGGCATGTTCGAATGCTTTTGCCGCCATCGGGCGATCGCCGCCCGCGAGGTAGACGTTGCCCTGTTCGCCCCAGGCGGTGGCGTTGTCGGGGTGGTCTTTCTCGATCGCGGCGTAATCGTCGATCGCGGCGGGGTATTGGCGCTGCCAGAAGGCGGTGCGCGCTTTCTGGAACTGGGCGTCGAGCGCGGCATCGGTTGGTTTCGGCGCGGCGGGTTGGGTTGAGGGCGTGACGGCCGGCGTGGCGGGCGCGGGCTTGGGCGTTTCAGCCGGCGCCGGGGTGGTCGCCGGAGTGGTCGCCTGAGTCGGGGTCGCGGTCGTGGACGACGGCTTGGGTGTTGTCGTCGTGGTGGTTGTGGCGGTTGTGGCGGTGGAGGGCGCGGTGGCGTCATCCCTGGGTGTGGTGGTGGCGGTTCCCGGAACTGCCGGCGTGGTCGCCGCGGTGGAGGATGAGTCCGGTGTGGGCTTGGGGACCGGCTTGATCGTGTAGGTTTTCGGCTGATGCGTGGTGGTGGTCGTATCGTTATCCGACGTCGCATGGTCGGTCGCGCCACCGGTGGTTCCGGTCTGGTCGGTCGCTGTCGCGGTGGTGGAGGATGAGGTCGCCGGCAGGGGGGTATCGTTGGTTGCGACGAGGCGGTCGTTGCGCGCCTCCTCGTGCCGCCAGACGACGAAACCGCCACCGACCACGACCACGACAACAATCAACCAGACAAGAAAACGCTTCATTGGATTTGTTCTTTCAGGATCAGTACTTCAAGGCGCAGAGACCCGTGCCTGACCGGGCACGGGTTTCCGCATTACGGGTTGCCGTAGCCATAAGTGCCGTAGGGCGGTGGCTGCATGCCGCCATAGGGGGGGACGCCATAGGCCGGGGCCGGTGCATAGCTTGGCGGTGCGTAGCTCGGCGGCGCATAGTTCGGCACGCCGCCATAGCCGTAGCCATAGCCATTGCCGGTACTGGCATAGCCTGAAATGGGGCCGCCATAACCGGAGACCGGACCGCCATAGCCGCTGATCGGGCCGCCATGGGGCATGTTCATGTTCAGGCTGCCCATGTTCCAGGGGCCGGAATTGCCCGAGAACGGGCCGCTGTTGCCGGACCACGGGCCACCATTCATCATCGTCGAGAACGGATTGCCGCCGTTGCCGCCCCACGGGGTGCTCCAGCCGTTATTATAGCCGTTATTGTAGCCGTTGTTCCACGGCATCGGCCAGTCGGCATGGGCCGCGGTCAGACACGGTCCGACTGCACACATCGTGCCGATGAGACCGGCGACAATCGCGAAACGCTTTGGATTGAAAAACAACATCACTTTTACCTCCGTAAAACCATCAGGCGTGAACAGACATTGGACAAGCGCGTCATCCGGCAGGTCACATCAACGGTCTTGTCCCGTGGCACCCGCAGCTTCACGTCCGCTGCGGGTGCCCGACATCGTCAGATCGAGCGGGGCGTCAGTAGCCCGACCCGTTGTAGCCACCCGTCATCGGGCCGCCATAGCCGCTGACCGGGCCACCGCTGGTGGTGAACGGCCCGCCCTTGGGGAAGTTCATGTCCATGCTGCCCATGTTCATCGGGCCGGAGCTGCCGGACATCGGACCGGTGCTGCCGCCGAACGGACCGCTCGATCCGCTCATCGGGCCGGGCCCGTTGGACGTGCCGTAATACGGCGCCGGATAAGGCTGCGGCGCGTAGTATTGCGGCGGCGGGGGCGGGTAATAGCCCGGCGCCGGCTGCATCTGCGGAGCGGGCTGCATTTGCGGCTGCTGCGGCATCGGAGGCTGCTGATAGGCAACCGGCGGCGGCGCGTAGTATTGCGGCGGCGGCGGGGCATAACCCGGCTGCGCGCCGGTTCCCTGATAGCCGCCGGTCATCGGTCCGCCATAGCCGCTCATCGGGCCGGTGCTGCCGGACATCGGGCCGCCCTTCGGGAAGTTCATGTCCATGCTGCCCATGTCCATCGGGCCGGTGCTGCCGGACATCGGACCGGTGCTGCCGCCATAGGTGCCGCTGTTGCCCATCATGGGACCCGGGCCGTTCTGGGCCGGGGCGCTCGGGTAGCCGTAGTAATACGGCGGCGGCGCGTAGGTCGGCGGTGCGGCTGCCGGCGTGGTGGCCGCCGGGGTCGATTTGGCCGGTGCGCCTTGTGCCAGGGCCGACCCCGCCATCAGGCCCATTGCGGCGATACAGCCGATCCCGGTGGTCAGGATCAATCGTCTCTTACTCTCTTGCACGTCACTCTCCTTCGGTGTTTCGATTCACTTGCATCGCTTTTCGGCAGAGGCGGAGGAATTCCGCATCTGCGATGGTCAGGCCGTGGCGGCAGCGGGGGCGAACCCTCGCTGTGCCGGACCGCATTCGGCAAACGGGGCATGACAAGCCCCCCAACGACCCGTTGCCGGCGGGATCACCAGGTTCATTTCTGGACCTGCTGAGACGGGGCCATCCAGAAGCCGGGGGATGGCGAATTCGATGGCGCGGAGGCACCAGCCGGTGCCTGCGGCGCGGAGCCGGTGCCGTAGGAGGCCCAGACCGTGTTCGGACGGGTCTTGAGCGGCGTGGCACCAGTTGAGGCCGGACTTGCCGCGACGGGTGCTGCCGGTGCCAAAGCCGGAATCGGGGCCGGGGCGGCCGTGTTTTCTGCCCTCGCGAACGGCGCGTAGGGAGTGACGTAGGCCCGCGGTACATAGGCCTGCGGGACGTAGCCGCCGATGGTTGCTCCATATTGATACATCACCGGGCGCGACCAGACCTGGGGCGCTGGATATCGATATTGCGGTGCGCGATAGGCCGGTTCCGCCTGCGGATATCCGTAAGGGGCGGCATAGGGCCTCGGCTGAACATTCACCGGCCAGCGCGCGACCGGATAGGCCACCGGCATTGCCGGGTAATAGTATTGCGGTGGCGCTGCGTAGCGCGGCTGCGCGTACCAGACCCGTTGCGCGTAATAGGGCTGCGGCTGGGGCCGATAATAGGCCTGCGGCGCCATGACCGCGTTGTTCTGCGGCATCGCGTAGCCGTAAGGCGGGGGATAATAGCCGGGGGGCGCCATCATCGGGCGCATCTGCGGCTGTTGCGGCGGTTGGGTCTGTTGCGGCTGAGCCGTTTTCTGCTGCGCGGGTTTGCCGGGATCGGACTTCGCCCCGTTCGGCGCAGCTGCGGCGTGCTGCGGTGCCGTCTGGTTATTCTGTTGCGGCGCGTTCTGCTGCGGTCGGGCCATCATCGGCTGCGCGCCATAGGCAGGGTAGCCATAGGGCAGCGGATAATAGCCGGGCGGAGCCCAGCCATAGGGCATCTGCGGATAATAGGGGTGGGGATAATAGCCCGGCTGCATCGGCTGTTGCGGTTGCGGCGCGGGATGCGGCTGTGCAGCCTGCTGTTGCGGCTGAGGCTTCGCTGCCTGCTGGGGCTGGGGCTGGGGCTGGGGCTGGGGCTGCTGCGGTTGTGGCTGCGCCATTTGCGGCGGATAGCCGTAGGGCATCGGATAATAGGGACGCGGATAATAGCCCGGCTGCATCGGCATCGGGTGTGGCGGCGCCGCCATCGGGTGTTGCTGCTCTGCCTGGGGCTGCGGCTTGGCCATCATCGGCTGGGGCCGCTGCTGCATCTGCTGAGGCTGCGGCGGGTAGCCATACGGCATCGGGCGGTCGTAGCCCGGCGGCGGATAATAGCCCTGTTGCGGCGCGACCATCGGGTATTGCGGCCGCATGTATCCGTAAGGCGGCATCGCGACGTAACCGGGTGCCGGATAATAGCCCTGAGCCGGGGCCATCCGGGGCGCGGTCGCCTGCGGCTGCGCGACGAACGGGCCGGGTGGCGGCGGCACCTGCTGGGTCGGCGGCGTGGCAGCGGCGGGTGCCGCGGCAATCGGCCCCGCATAGGCCGCGCCGAGCGCGAGATAGGCGACCCCGCCGATCAGGCTCCATTTCAACAGACTGATTTTACGTTTCATTTCGATTTCTCCTCCACCTTTCTCGTGTCGCATCGTCTAACCTTCGTATGTGCCGTAGGGCACCGTCGCGGGTCCGGCCGGGACTGGCTGTGCCGGGGGCGCCTCGGGCTCGCCTTCATCATCGGCCTGACGCCGCATTTCGTGCGGCAGCAGGTAATTGCCCGCAATGTTGATGCCGAGCGGCACCACGATCAGGGTCAGCAAGGTCGAGACCAAGGTGCCGAACAGCAGCGACAGGCCCATGCCCTGGAAAATCGGCGAGCTGATGATGAACATCGAGCCGATCATCAGCACCGCCGCGGTGATCAGGATCGGGCGGGTGCGCGCCGCGCAGGCGGCAACCACGGCCTCGCGCACGGTCGCCCCCTCGATCACCGCGTGCTGGGCGAAATCGACCAGCAGGATCGAGTTGCGCACGATGATGCCCATGAGCGCGATGAAGCCGATCATCGAGGTTGCAGTGAAGGGCGCGCCGAACAGCCAGTGGCCGGGAACGATCCCGAGCATGGTCAGGAAGATCGGCACCATGATCACCACCGGCATCACGAGGCCACGGAATTCAGCGGCGAGCACCATGTAGATCAGGAAGAACGCGACACCGAAGGCGATTCCCATGTCGAGGAAGGTCTCGAACGTCACGGTCCAGCTGCCGGTCCAGTAACAGCCCACCTTGTTCACGTCGGTCGGGGGGGCCGTGTAGGTGCAGGTGGGGTATTTCGCCTTCTGCAGCATGGTATCGACTTCGAGCATCCCGTAGATCGGGGCGGCGAGCTGGCCGATCGAGGCACCGGTGACGTAGGCGACCGAGCGGAGATCGCGTTGCAGCAGGGTCGGTTCCTCATGGCTGAGCTTGGGTGTGCCGACCTCGCTGAGCGGGACCGCGCTGCCCTGATCGGTCGAGACCGGGAGTTGCAGCAGCTTGCCGGCTTCGGCGCGGGTGCCCATCGGCACGCTCAGCTTGACCGGCACGGTTTTGAACGTGCCGCCCTGGGGCAGCGAGGCGATGGTTTCATCGTTCAGGGCGAGTTCGAGGCTGCGCTTGATCGAGCGATCATCGACCCCGGCGATCGCGGCCTTGAGCTGGTCGATCTTGAAGTGCCAGACCGGGTAGGCGTATTCGATCGAACTATCGACCTCGCCGATGCTGCGCGCCTTGCCGAAATCATGCGCGAGCACGGTCGCGAATTTGTCGCGGGCCTGCTGGTCCGGGCCGTACACCACGGCGACCACGCTGCGACGGACCGGCGGGCCGGGCGGCGATTCCACCACCTGAACCGATTTGATCGGCGTCTTGAGCGTTTTGGCCAGCGCATCGAGATTGGCCACGGCGCGCAGGGCAATGGCGTGGCTCTGCATCGGGCGGCGGTCGTTCAGCTCGACATGGATCATCGCCTGCCACGGCTTGTCGCGCAGGTAGTAGTGCCGCACCATGCCGTTGAACGAAAACGGCTCGGGCGCGCCGACATAGAGCTGGCTGTTCTTGACGTAGCGCATCCGGTCGATCCGCTCGATCATCGCACGGGCGGTATTATAGGTCTCCTCGACCGGCGTGCCCGCGCGCATGCTCAGCACCACGTCGAAATGATTGACGTTGTCCTCCGGCAGCATTGTCATGATGACGCCATCGAAATAGAACAGCGCGCCGACCCCGGCGAGGCCCATCACGATAAGCCCGATCAGCGCCCCGCGCCGCCACGCTTTGGCCAGCAACCCGTCCATCATCCATTTGTAAAAGCCGGCCAGTTTGCGGCTCTGGCGGTGCTCGCGCTCGCCCGCGCGGCGCATCCGCGCCAAGTTGGGCGGAATTTTCTGGATCAGATAGGGGGTAAACACGAAGGCGGCGAACAGCGAGAAGATCATCGCGGCCGATCCGAGGATCGGGATCGCGATCATGTACGGCCCCATCATGCCGCGCACGAAGGCCATCGGCAGCAGGGCGACCACGACGGTGAGGGTCGCCACGATGGTCGGGTTGCCGACTTCGCGCACGGCGTCGATCGTGATCGCCGCCGTGACGCGCCCGGCCTCCAGCCAGCGGCGATAGATGTTCTCGACCACCACGATCGCGTCGTCGACCAGGATGGCGATGGTCAGGATCAACGCGAACAGGCTGACCCGGTTGAGGGTGTAGCCGAGGTGCTGGGCGAGGAAGATCGTGAACAGGATCACCACCGGGATGATCAGCAGGGTCACGAAGGCCGGTCGCCAGCCGAGGACCAGGAACACCAGGAAGGCGACCAGCGAGGTTTCCAGAACCAGCTTGAACAGCAGCTCGTTGACCTTGCCTTCAGCCGATTTGCCCTCGTTGCGGCTGACCGTGACATGCACGTCGTTCGGGATGATCGTGCCTTCGAAACTCTTGAGGTTCGCGAGGATCTGATGCGCCATGACCACGGTGTTCGCGCCCGATTTTTTCGCGATCGCGATGGTCACCGCCGGGGCCCCGTTCACCGCCGTGTGGTGGACGCCGCCGGGGGCGAAGAACTGCACCATCTTGTTGGGCGCGCCGGCACCGAACGTGACCTTGGCGACCTGATCGAGATAGACCGGCGAGCCGTGATAGACGCCGACCACGAGGTTTTCGATCTCCTGCGGATTGGAGAGGAACTTGCCGGTATAGACCTTGAGATAATGATTGGACTGGGTGATGTGCCCGACCTCGGCCGACAAATTCGCGGTGCGAATGACCTCGGCGATTTTGGTCAGGGGAATATCGTAGGCGTTGAGCCGGCTCGGCAGCACGTGGATCTGCACTTCCTCGCGCTGGCCGTGGACGGTGAATCCGTCCGCCGTGCCGGGGATCGTCATCAGTTCCTGCAGCACCACCTGCCCGATATCGTCGAGCCGGGCCGGGCCCATCGTTTTGGACCAGAGCGTGACGTTGAAGAACGGAACGCTGTTCACCCCCTTCGGCACCACCAGCGGCTGCGAGGCGCCCGCCGGCATGGCGTTGAGATGGCTGAAAATCTTGGTGTAGAGGCGCTGCAACGCGTCGGTCGCGTGCTGACCGACCGCGAACCTCACCGTGACCATCGAGCGGCCCGGCTCGGACACGCCATAGACATGTCGGACGCCCTGAAGGCTGGTCATCAGCAGTTCGAGCGGATCGGTCACCAGCCGCTCGACCTGGTTGGGCGAGGCGCCGGGATAGCTCACGAAGATATCGACGAAAGGCACCGAAATCTGCGGATTCTGCTGATACGGGATCTGAAAGAAGCCGATCAGGCCGAAGAAGAAAGCCATGATGTAGAGCAGCGGCGTGACCGGCGAGCGGACGAACATCCGCGCGATGCCACCGGCGAGGCCGGGCGATTTCGGCGTTTGCGGGGACGCACCGCGCGGGCCGTGGCGCTCGCCGCGTGGATCGCCGGTGGTGTCCCGCGCGGCGGGTGGCGATTGCGGGTTCACGCCCGCACCGCCGGCATTGCGGCCATCGTCCGGCGCCGCAGGCGGCGGTGGGCCGGGGTAATCATCCACGGGAGGACGCGCCTGAACGGTCGGCCACGGTGTGCGGCGTGTGGCCCGGCTCCCAGCCGCTCGCCGCGTGGGCCGGCGGATGCAGCACGACCTGATCGCCCGATTTCAGCCCGGCCAGCACCACGACCATGCCGTGCGGCAGGGTTTCACCGAGGCGCAGAACATGGATTTCGGTCTTGTGCGTGTGCGGGTTCACCACCAGCACGCACGGCAGGTAATATCCCTTGATCAGCGCGGTTTCCGGCACCGCGACCTGCGGGCTCTGGCTGACCCCATCCGCGCCGTTCCCCGGCAGGGTGATGGTCGCGTACATGCCGGAAGCGACCGGCGCACCGGGCGGCAGCATGATCTTGATCGGCACGGTATGGGTGGACGGAGCGGCGAGCGGATAGATCTGATAGATGATTCCGGGCAGCTCGGTCCGCCCGATCGTGATCGGCACGGGTTGGCCGAGGCGCATGCTGGGAACCAGATCCTCGGGCACATCCACCTTGACCAGCATCCGCGATACATCGGCGAGGACCAGCAGCGGCGAACCGGGCTGCACCGTGCCGCCGACCTCGACCTGTTTGGACATGATCACGCCATCGAACGGGGCGTAGGTATCGGTATCGGACAGCGCACTCTGCGCGTTCGCGACCCTGGCCTGGGCGACGCGGATCTGCTGTTCGGCCAGCAGAAGCTCGTCTTTCGACTGCACCGTATCCGCATAGCGGTCGAGGCCCGGATCCTGGAGTCCGGCCATCTGCGCGAACGGCCCGGTGAAGTAATGATTGAACAGGCCGGACGGGCCGATCGACATCGGGCTCGCAACATTGTTCGAGCGCGGCGAGTAGAGCTGGCGGGTATACTGGATGTTCGCGGTCTGCCAGCCGATCTGCGCCGAGAGCAGTTCGGCCTGGGCTTCCTGAAGATTGGCCATCTGCGCGGAATTGTTGACCGCGACGACGACCTGCCCGGCGGTGACGCGGGTGCCGATCGAGCCGAGCACGAAATTGACCCGGCCAGAAACCAGCGAGACCGCATCGATGGTTCGCAGCGGCACGACGACGCCGCCGAGGCTGATCTGATTGGCCGATTTCGCCGAGTTCGGTGCAATGGTCGAGATCGGCGCACCGGCGGCATGGGCGGGAACTCCGGTGCCGACCAGCACAACCCCGCCGAGGGTCAGCAGAAGCGCACGCAGGGTCGATCTATGCATTTCCGGTCTCCGCCCTGTTTTCGATTTGCCTGCCATTTCGCTTCATTCCGCCCCGTCCGCTTTTGGTTCGTTTCGATACTTCGTGATGCGCGGGTCTGACCGCGCCCTCTGCCTCGCCGCCTACGCCGACACGCCAACCCGCGCTGCCGCCGCCGATTTCGACTTGTTGAACAGCCGGTAGCCCCAGATGCCGATGATCATCGGCACGATGAACAGACCGACCGGCCCCGGATGGAGCACCAGATCCGCCACCGCCGGGCCGGGACACAGGCCCATCAATCCCCAGCCGAGGCCGAACATCGCGGCCCCGCCGACCAGACGCAGGTTGATCCCGTGGCGCGGCAGCACCGCAAACGCATCGGTGAACAAGGGTTTTCTCAATGACCGCGCCGTGAGGAACCCCAACGCCATCACCGCTGCTCCCGCGCCCATGACCACGGCGACGCTGGGGTCCCAGCGGGGGCCGATCGACAGGAAATTCAGCAGCTTCGCCGGATCGCCCATTCCGGAAATCAACAGGCCGGCGCTGAACAATACACCCGCGACCAAGGCGATGAGCACTCGCATCAGAACATCCCGCCGATGACGCGGGTAAGAAAGACCGCGACGAAGGCGACGCCCATGAACGTCGCGGTGGCGGCGATGGAGCGCGGTGACAGTCGCGACAGGCCGCAGATACCGTGCCCGGACCCGCACCCGCCGGCCAGCGCGGCACCGAGCCCGACCAGCAATCCCGCAGGAACCAGCAGCAGGCGCGGCCCCGAAAGTTGGAATGACGGGTCGATCCCGAGCACCCGGGCGATCAGGCCGGTCAGCAACATTCCCGCGATGAACGCAAGTTTCCAGTCCCGCTCCTTCGGCTCGATCAGGCCGCCGAGGACACCGCTGACGCCCGCGACCCTGCCGTTGCCGATCCACAGGGTTGCGGCGCCGAGGCCGATCAGCGCGCCGCCGAAGAGGGAGAAAACCGGGGTGAAACTGGTCGCGGGAGGAACGGGAAGCAGCATCTTGAACTCTTTCGTCTATCAGAATTTTGGCGAACCGGGCCGGATTGAAGGTCCGGCCCGTGCCATTATTCGGCGGCGTGGCGGGTCTGGGTCGCTTTCTGCTTCAACTTGTGGATTTTCATGGTCTTCATCATGAATTTCTCATAGTGTCCATCCGGGAACACCTTGAAACTTTGGAGTCACTTGTGATTCCATAGCGGCGGCCCGATTCGCAGGAGCAGCCTGATGTGGACGAACGAGAACCGCGCCCGGTATGATCGCAGCAAGCTGCGCTATCCGAGCGATTTGACGGATGACGAGTGGGCGATCATCGGCCCGCTGATCCCGCCCGCCAAGCGTGGCGGCAACAAGCGTACGGTGAATGAGCGGCAGGTGATCAACGGGCTGATGTTCATCCTGAGTACCGGTTGCCAATGGGCGTCGCTGCCGAAAGATCTGCCTCCACGGAGCACGGTGAACGACTATTTTCGCCGTTGGAACGAGGATGGCACGCTCGATCGCATTCATCATGCGCTGTACGTCAGATGTCGCGAACAGGTTGACCGCGCGGCCAGTCCGACGGCTGCGATCATTGACAGCCAGAGCGTCAAGAGCGCGGAAAAAGGGGGGGTCATATCGATCCGTCAGGGTTCGATGCGGGCAAGAAGATCAACGGCAAGAAGCGCCATGTCCTGGTAGACACGCAAGGCCTGCTGCTTTGCGCCATCGTCCACGCCGCCGACATCCAGGATCGGGACGGCGGCGTGATGCTGATGGGAACGCTGTTCGGTCTGTTTCCCTTTCTGCTCAAGCTTTATGCCGACGGTGGCTATCAAGGGCCGAAATTCCAGGAAGGGCTGGGCCGCGTGTGCGCTCAGATCAATGTCGAGATCGTCAAGCGCTCCGATATCGGAAAGTTCGTCGTTGTGCCCAAGCGCTGGATCGTTGAGCGAACCATCGGCTGGCTCAACCGTTGTCGCCGGTTGGCCAAGGATTGGGAATGCCTCAACCAAAACGGACTTGCATTTCTACGCTGGGCATCCATCCGGCTGATGGTACGAAAACTCTGTAAGGAAACAAAATGATCCCGGATGGACTCATAGACCGGCTCGCTGGTGCCGCCCTTGATTTTCCGGATGAAGTATTTCTCGAAGCCGATCTTGGCGAGATGGACCCATTTGCCGTCGGCGGACCAGTTGACGTCGCGCGGCGGCAATTGCGGCTGGGCGACGAACACCACGCCGCCATCGCCGAAATCGGCGATGCACACGGCATTCCAGGTCGGCTTGGTGTCGGGTGCGCGGTTGCGCAGCAGCGCGCCGATATTATGCGCCGTCGCGGTGACCATCGATTCGATCATGAAACCGGTTTTCGGCACGCCGACCGGCACCGGAGTCGGCCCGATCGGCGGGATCGCGACGCAGACGCCGACCGAGAACACGTTCTGAAAGGTCGGGTTGCGCTGATACTCGTCGATCAGCACGAAGCCGCGCGGATTGACCAGCCCCTCGATGCCCTTGATCGCGGCGACACCACGGAACGGCGGCATCATCATCGAAAACTTGAAGGGCAACTCGTGGGTTTTGATCACGCTGCCATCAGTGCCGACTTCTTCGGAGACCATTTTACCGGCGGTGATTTCCTTGACCCGCGCATTGGTGATCCACTTGATGTGCCGGTTGCGCAACTCGCTTTCCAGCAGACCCTTGGTGTCGCCCACCCCATCGAGCCCGAGATGCCCGATATACGGTTCCGGGGTAACGTAGGTCATCGGCACCTTGCTGCGCAGCTTGCGCTTGCGGAGTTCGGTGTCGAGGATCAGGGCGAATTCATAGGCCGGTCCGAAGCAGGAGACGCCCTGCGCGGCACCGATGACGACCGGGCCGGGATTGCGGCACAATTCCTCGAAGCCTTCATAGGCCTGGACGGCATGCCCGGTTTCGCAAATCGAAAACGTGTGCGCGTCGGGGCCGAGGCCGGGAATTTCATCGAACGCAAGATCAGGCCCGGTCGCGATCACGAGATAATCGTATTTGAACGCGCTGCCGTCATGCAGGGTGATGCTGTTATTGGCCGGATCGACCCGCTGCGCCGGGTGGGGGATGAAATTGATCTTTTTCTTCTTCATCACGGCAGTGAGATCGACTTCGACGTCTTTCCGGGTCCGCCATCCCACCGCCACCCAGGGGTTCGAGGGGTAGAACTGATAAGACGGGCTGCTGCCGATGACGGTTATACGATCCCCCGCCCGCAATTCGGGCACGAGTTCATAGGCCATCAAGCTTCCGCCAAGTCCGGCACCCATAACAACGATTTCAGCCACTTACGTCCTCCTCTTGAACTTAATTATTATTGTGCAGCGCAGCGGAATTCTTAGACGTCACAGTCTTATTACTCTGCCGACTTTGATATATCAAGCGGTAAGAATATGTCCATCTAAATAAATCGTGCCGGTGTTTATCGGTTGAGCGACGGGAACAGTCACGCTACACCATACGGAAGGGAAAAACGTCCAAAGGCAGATCGACATGATCCACCGCAAACTTCAGTTCGCGATCCTTGCCTGTTGTTCTGATGAGGCGCTGCGGTTTATTGATATCGCACAGACGGTTCGGTCACGGTTTGGTGATGAACACGGTTTTGCGGCGGATAGCGACATTCGTGCCCTTCTGCATGGGTTCGTGAAAGCGGGGCTCGTCGCCATGCAGACCGGTGGTTGTGGCGGGGGTGGAACCTATTCGCTGAGCGAGGAAGGTTTCGAAGAACTCGAATCATTCATGCTCGATGAGCAGTTATTCGGGTTGTTGTGCTGAAAACCAGGGATCGAACTACGATTGCTGGCAGAAATTCTTGTAGATCACCTTGACCAGTTGATGTGCCGCATCGCTGTCGAGCGAGTAATAGATGGAGCGCGATACGCGGCGGCATTTCACCACACCCTCGGCACGCAATATCTTCAATTGCTGCGACAAATGCGACTGGCGGATTTTTATCTTCTCTTCCAGTTCGTTTACAGTGAACTCGCCATAGGTCAGGTGGCAGAGAATCATGATCCGATGGGGATTGGCCATGATGCTGAGGAAGTGCGAAACCTGACTAGCCTTTGCCATCATGGCGTGGACCAGGGCTGTTCAACCCTCTGAACTGATGGTTCACTGGGTCCGATATGCAACAGGACGTCGGAAATTGAGGCGTCGAGCATTTTGCGGATTCCCGCCGGGATCGATCTGGGATTCGTGGGGAGGTAACCGATTCGGAGGTTACCATGGCCACGTTCACCCCGTTGCTCGACATCCTGGCTGATGTCCCTGACCCACGCCGCGCGGAGGGCAAACTCTACAAGTTGCCCCACGTGCTTTTGTTTTCGATCCTCGCGATCGTGAGCGGCAGCGATTCCTATCGCGGTATCGTCACGTTCATCGACACCCATCGCCGCACCCTCAACCGCAGCTTTGGTTTGAAATGGCGCCGCGCACCGTCGCATACCTCGATCCGCTACATCCTCCAGGGGCTCGATCCGATCGGGGTGGAGGCGGTCTTTCGTCGGCATGCAGCACTTCTGCACGCGGCCAACGCCAAGCCCGGTGCTGCCAGCATCGCACTGGACGGCAAGACCCTGCGCGGCAGCTTCGACAAGTTCCACGATCGAACCGCCGCTCACGTGCTCAGCGCCTTCGCCACCGACACCAAACTCGTGCTGGCGCACCTCGATATCGATGCGAAATCCAATGAGATCCCGGCAGCTCAGACACTGCTTGCCGAGCTCGGTATCGCTGAGGACGCCATCGTCACCCTCGATGCGCTGCACTGTCAAAAAAACTCTTCGAGGTCGCCCAGGACGCCAAAATCGGCCTGATCGTTCAGCTCAAGGACAATCAGCCGACCCTGAAAGCCGCGATTGAACACCTGGCCGCGACGGCCGCCTCGCACGATCGCGCCCAAAGCCGCAATCATGGCCGCAATCGCGATGAAACCCGTGCCGTCACTGTCTTCGATCCGGCCGACGCACTCGCCGACACCGATTGGCATCCCCACGTCGCCGCGATCATACAAGTGGAGCGCTCGGTCGTGACACGCAGCCCCGCAACCGGGCTGCTCCACTCGACAACGGAAACCGCCTTCTACATCGCGAACCGCCCGATCACCGCCGCTCGGGCCGGCGTGGCCATCCGCGCGCATTGGAAAATCGAAAACACCTCGCATTACACAAGGGATGTCACTATGGGCGAAGACCGGTCGCGCATCCGAACCAACCCGGGCATCTTCGCCCGCTTACGCAGCTTCGGCTTCAATATCCTGATGGTCAGCAAGACTGGCACCATGAAGCAAGACCGATACCGCGCAGCGCTCGCCGGCATCCAACACCTGCTCTCACTCGTCGCTATATCAAAGCGTTGAACAGCCGTGTGGCGTGGACATCGATGCCGGTGGAGCCGGCCGGTCGGGTTTCGTCGGCCCATTTGACTTGGTCGGATAGTGAAGCCGTGGTCATGCGATCCTCGCTGACGCTCGTTTTAAGTAAACTTATGCGTGGTCAGTAATTTTTCCAGTTTTCCGGGTCAATTCAAATAAAGTCAAGCGAGGCCGGCGGGCGCACCTGCTAGGCGTCGGCCTGATCGAACGCCTCCAGCGCCTGCGCGGCGTACATGGTTGCCGGGCCACCGCCCATGAAAATCGCCACCCCCAACATGTCCGAAACCTCCTCACGCGTCGCCCCGGCCCGCGCCGCATCCCGCCCGTGATAGGCGATGCAGGGCTGGCACCGCGTCACCACGCCGATCGCGAGGGCGATGAGTTCCTTGGTCTTGCGATCCAGCGCGCCACTGGTGTGGGCCCACCGCCCCATCATGCCAAAGGCGTTCATGATCTGCGGGTTGGCTTCGCGCAGTTTGAGAATCGAGGCGTCGAGCGTCGCTGCCATTTCCGGCCAGTCTTCGATCATGAACCATCCTCCCGTTTATTTCGCCGTTTATGTCGCGTTGACCGACCTATAGCGCGATCGGCGCGGATTGCGGCATTGTTTTTCCCGCCTGACAAATTTTTGACTCGGGGGGATGGGCACCAGTGAAACCGTGAAATGTCGCTGACTGGCTGGGGGACCTGGATTCGAACCAGGGCTGTCCGGGTCAGAGCCGGAAGTTCTACCGCTAAACTATCCCCCAGGCGGAAACCTGTGCGGAATGTCCCTAGCATCCCGAACACCGCGAAGCAAACGGCACCATCACGCAATCAAATCCATGCGATATGCAATTCTGGCTTGCTCTGCGGCCATAGGTGGGCTCATTATATAAACGTCATGGCAAGCGACTATGTACTGCCGAACGTCCCCCTGCCGATCCGGGGCCCAGCCGAGCGACGCACCACCATCGGCGTCGCTGCGGTGGAACGGCGTGCCCGGCCTCCGGCCTTCGCCGCGATCGATCTCGGGACCAATAATTGCCGGATGCTGGTGGGCGTGCCGAGCGGCGGCGGGTTTCACGTTCTGGATAGTTTCAGCCGCGTGGTCCGGCTCGGCGAAGGCCTGTACCGGACCGGCACGCTCTCGGACGATGCGATGGACCGCGCGATCGGTGCGCTCTCCGCCTGTGCCGAGCGCCTGCACCGCTGGCAGGTCAGCGATATCCGCGCGATCGCGACGGAAGCCTGCCGCCAGGCGGAAAACGGCGCCGCCTTCGTTGCCCGCGCCCGCGCCGCCACCGGCCTGCCGATCGAAACCATTTCGCCGCGCGAGGAAGTCGGCCTCGCGATGGAAAGTTGCGCCTCGCTGATCAATCAGGCGGAGCGCCGCGCCCTGCTGTTCGACATCGGCGGCGGCTCGACCGAGATCGCCTGGGTCCGGGTGCCCGGCCCGCACGGCGACACCGACCGCTCATTGCCGCAATTGATCGGCTATCATACGATTCCGGTCGGGGTGGTGACGCTTTCGGAGCGTTGCGCCGGGTGTTGCGAAAGTGAAATGGGCTTCACCGCCGTGGTCGAGGAAATCAAATCCCTGCTGCGGCCGTTCGAGCAGATCCACCGGATCGGTCAGGAAATCCGCCAGGGCGGGGTGCGTCTGATCGGCACCAGCGGCACCGTCACCACCATCGCCGGCATCGCGCTCAATCTCGACCGGTATCGGCGCGGCGCGATCGACGGGGCGGTGCTTGCGCGCGAACAGGTCGCCGGCGGTCTTGCGGCGATTCGCGCCATGGGGCCGTCCGGCCTCGCAGAACACCCCTGCATCGGCCCCGACCGGGTCGATTTCGTGCTGCCCGGCTGCGCGATTTTCGCCGCCATCGAAGACATGTGGCCGGCGAGCGAACTCGCGGTCGCCGATCGCGGGCTGCGGGAGGGCATGCTGATGCGCCTGATCCGCAACGCCCGCGCCAAACCCCGCCGCTTCCAGGCCTGATCCACCCCAACCAGAACTGACCCCGATGACCGATGACATCTCGCCCGGCCGCCGCACCACGGTCCGGCTGAAATCCGCGCGCAAGCACAAGCCCTCGTCGCAGAAATGGCTGACCCGCCAGTTGAACGATCCCTATGTCGAGGCGGCCAGGGCCAAGGGCTATCGCTCGCGCGCCGCGTTCAAACTGGTCGAGCTCGATGACAAGTTCAGCCTGATCGGCAAATCGAGCCGCGTGGTCGATCTCGGTGCGGCCCCCGGCGGCTGGACCCAGATCGCGCTGGCGCGGGGGGCGGCGCGCGTCGTCGGGATCGACCTGCTGGCGATCGACCCGATTCCGGGAGCGACCTTGCTGCAGGGGGATTTTCAGGCCGAGGCGATGGAAACCGCGCTGCGCGAGGCGCTGGGCGGACGCGCCGATCTGGTGTTGTCGGACATGGCGCCCAACACCACCGGCCACATGGCGACCGATCACCTCCGCATCATGGGCCTCGCCGAACTGGCGCTCGATTTCGCGTTCAAGACGCTCGAACCAGGTGGCGGGTTCGTGACCAAGCTGTTTCAGGGCGGCGCGCAGGGCGGCATGCTGGCGCTGCTGAAACGCCGGTTCGAACTGGTCCGCCATGCCAAACCGGCAGCCAGCCGCAAGGACAGCCGCGAACTCTATCTCGTCGCGACCGGTTACCGGCCCGATCCGTCCTGAACCGCCATCAGCCGCGCGAGTTCCGCGCGGCAGGCGGCGCGATCCGCCACGCAACCACCCTCCCGCCACCACGCCCGCGTCGCCGCGAGCGCCTGCCCGATCCGCGGGCCGGGCGCGCCACCCAGCGCCAGCGCATCGCGCCCTTTCAGCGGAAATTCCGGGCGCGTCATCGCTGCGAGCCGCGCCCGGATGGCCCCGCGCCCGTCCGCCATCCAGCTGCGACCGATCAGCGCCTCGTGCGGCCAGTCGGCCAGAGCGCGCCGCAGCGCGGCATCATCGGCATCCGCGTCAAGCAGCGGGGCGCGATGGAGCGAGGCGAGCGTGGTCCGCTCGACCTCCGAAAGTTTCAGCCGCTCCGCGATGCCGGGATCATCCGGCGTCAGGGCCGCGAAGCGCAACAGCCGGTCCGCCGGAGCCTCGCGCGCGATCAACCGGTCGAGCGCATCGAGCGATCCGGCTTCGGGAAGAATTTGCGCAAGCACGCCGGTATCGCGCATCAGATGCAGGGCCGCCTGCGGGTGTTCGGCGGCGAGGATCTTCCCGATCTCCTGCCACACCCGCTCGGCGGACAGGCGCGCCAACCCGCCGCGCAGGGCCGTGATGGCGGCAATTGCCGCTTGATCCGCGCCGCCATGCCCGTATCGGGCGAAGAACCGGAAAAACCGTAGAATACGGAGATAATCCTCGGTGATCCGCCGCGCCGGATCGCCGACGAACCGCACCCGGCCCGCCGCCAGATCGTCCTTGCCGCCGAAATAATCGTGGATCGTGCCGTCGCGGTCCATCGACATCGCGTTGATGGTGAAATCCCGCCGTGCGGCATCGGCCTGCCAGTCATCGATAAAGATGACCTCGGCATGGCGGCCATCGGTCGCCCGATCATGGCGCAGAGTGGTAATTTCGAATGTCTGCGCGCCGAGCAGGGCGGTGACGGTGCCGTGCGCGAGACCGGTGGGAATGACGCGCACGCCCGCCGCTTCAAGCCGGGCGATCACGGCCTCGGGCGTCAGCGGACTGGCAAGATCAATGTCACTGACCGGCAATCCAGCGAGGCGATCGCGTACCGCGCCGCCGACGATGCGAGCTTCCGGGATGAAGCGCCAAAGCTGCGACAGGGACTCGCTGATCATGCCGCTCTATGGCCCAGTTTCGCCCCGGTCGGAAACCATTGGCGTCGGTCGATCTTTCCATGAAAAAATGTTAACCGAATAGTAATAACTATATTGTAATTATTGCGATGTCGTGCAATTTGCCGAAGGCGATCTGTTATCGCCTGGAAACAAGGATCTGAGGGAGTCTCAATGAAAAATCTAGCTGGCCGCATCGTCCTGCCGATGCTGTTCATTTTGCCTGCGGCGGGCTGCGCGTCGATCGTGGATGGTACCAACCAGGTTCTTTCGGTCCAGACCCAGGCGAACGGCGAGTCCGTGGCGGGGGCCGAGTGCGCGCTTACCAGCAACAAGGGCTCGTGGTTCGTCAGGACGCCTGGAACCGTCAGCGTCCATCGCGGCTATGATGCCCTGAACGTCAAATGCACCAAGGCAGGCTACCAGCCCGCGATACAATCCGTCGCCTCGACCACGAAAGGCATGGCGTTCGGCAACCTCCTGTTCGGCGGCATCATCGGTGCGGGTGTCGATATGAGCGATGGCGCGGCCTATAACTATCCGAAGCTGATCACCGTTCCCATGAATCCGGTGCAAACCGCGACGGCATCGCCGGGGTCCAGTTCGGCCAATGGCTCATCCACCCAGCCGGTCGACTGAAGCGGGCGGCTGATCGCGCAACCGAAGCGCCAGCCGGTACAATATCCACGCCGTCGCGCCCCAGATCACGTGATCCGGATGCGGCCAGACCGGAAACTCCCTGGTGTCGCCGTGCCACGTGCCACGGCGCCATTCGGGCAAGGCGGGATCGAGCAGATCCGCGAGGGGGAGCGGAAAAATCGCCGCGACTTCACCCGGAGAGGCCACGAACCGGGGCGCACCGCGGATCAGCCCGATGACGGGCGTGATGTGGAACCCGGTGCCGGTCGCGAATTCATCGAGGCGCCCGAGCAGATCGACCGTGGCGGGGTCGAGGCCGATCTCCTCCCACGCCTCACGCAACGCCGCCGCTTCCGGCGACGCATCGCACGGGTCGACCGTGCCGCCCGGAAGGGCGACCTGCCCCGCATGATGGGCGAGACCGGTCGCCCGCCTCGTCAGCCACACGCCCCGGGCCGGCTCGATCGCCACGAGCACCGCCGCCGCCCGCGTTCCGGACGCGCATGCAACCGAGGCACAGGAGACAGGCCGGTTCAGCCGGTAGCGAATTTCGTCTTCGTTCATGATCGGCAGCGTTGTGGGCGCGCCAGCGGTCAGGATCAATCGTCAGACCGCTTCAGTCACCACAGGGTGACAATTCGCCGAGAGAGAAAAACACCCCCTGGCTCCACACGCCGAGCACGTTCTTGCCGAATTTGATCCCCGGCTCGGCGAGCGCGACCAGCTCGTAATAGACCGACCGGCTGATCCGCGCCTCGATCGGAAACATCCCGTCGCCGTTGCGTACCAGCAGATAAGGAGTCGGCTCGCAGGTCAGCATGTCATGCGCGATGCGGAGCGGATGCTCGGCTCCGGCGGCGATGGTCTGATCGGTGTTGATCCGGAAATTCAGGACCTGATCGCGGCCGACCCCGACCCAATCGACCTCGACCGCGACGAACGGCGCATCCTCGACATCGATCCGCCCGCGTTCGGCGGGGGTTTCCAATAGAAACTGCCCTTCCGCATCGCGCTTGAGCACGCTCGCGAACAGGCAAACCATCGATTTCCGCCCGATCGGCGATCCCCGGTAGAGCCATGTCCCGTCGCGGCGGATCAGAAACGGCAGATCGCCGCAATCGACCGGCGTTCGCTTGCCGCGTTTGGTGAGCGTATGGTCAGCCCGCATGGGAATCACGCTATCTTCGGCCGTCTTTTCATCAGGCAGCACGGTGCCGAAACGATCGGCGGAATTGTCGCGGCCATGGTTCTGGGCCATGCTCATCCTCGTTGGCGGGAGAGACGAACCGTCGGCGCTTCGCTGGAAATCGTTCACAATCCTAGCCTCTATCCTTCGACCTGATCGTTCATACATGCTGATATAGGCAGGCGGACCCTCAGGTAAAACTACAAGGCGATCACAAATGACCAGCATGTTGCAAAAAGATGTCCCTGCCGAAAAGGATCGGGCAGCACCCGGCACCCCTGATACCGCCGTTGATACCGCCGTTCTGGCCCGTTTCGCCGCGACCACCTCACGCCTCGGCGACGCACGCGCCCAGATCCGCCGCGTGATCCTCGGGCAGGACGAGGTGATCGACCAGTGCCTCGCCGCCATCCTTGCCGGGGGACACGCGCTGATCGTCGGCGTGCCCGGTCTCGGCAAGACCAGGCTGGTCGAAACCCTCGCCGCCGCCCTTGGCCTCGCCAGCCGCCGAATCCAGTGCACCCCGGACCTGATGCCCGGCGATATCCTCGGCAGCGAGGTCCTGGAAACCGACGCCACCGGGAGCCGCAGCTTCCGGTTCATCGAAGGGCCGGTCTTCACCGAATTGCTGATGGCCGATGAAATCAACCGCGCCTCGCCGCGCACCCAGTCCGCGCTGCTTCAGGCCATGGCCGAAAACCGCGTCGCGGTCGCCGGGTTGAACCGCGCGCTGCCCTCGCCCTTTCACGTGCTCGCCACCCAGAACCCGCTCGAACAGGAAGGCACCTACCCGTTGCCGGAGGCGCAGCTCGACCGGTTCCTGTTCGAAATCCGGATCGATTATCCCGCCCTGGCCGATGAGCGGGCGATGCTGCTCGCCACCACCGGCACCGCCGAGGCCGCGATTCGCGCAACGCTCGACCCCGCCACCCTGCGCGACGCCCAGCTTCTGGTTCGCGCCATGCCGGTCGGTGAAAGCGTGCTCGAAGCGATCCTGCGCCTGGTGCGCGGCGCGCGCCCGGAAACCGCCATCCTGCCCGAATTGCGCGACGCTCTGGTCTGGGGACCGGGGCCGCGCGCGGCGCAATCGCTGATGCTCGCCTGCCGCGCCCGCGCCCTGCTCGATGGCCGCGAGGCCCCGAGCCTCGATGATATCGCCGCCCTCGCTGCGCCGGTGCTCCGCCATCGGATGGGCCTGTCCTTCACGGCACGGGCCGAAGGTGCCGATCTCGAAACCCTGATCGGCCGGGTGGTGACCAGAGCGCTTGGCTGACCGATCCCCCGCCGCTACCCGAAAGCGCGTCGCCGCCGCCGAGGCTCTCGCCGCGCGGCTGCCCGGCCTGCTGCTCGCCGCGCAACGCCTCGCCGCCGGGGCGGCGTCGGGCCGCCATGGCCGCCGCCGCGCCGGATCGGGCGAGCAGTTCTGGCAATACCGCGATCTGCGGGATGGCGATGCGCCGCGCAGCATCGACTGGCGGCGCAGCGCCCGGGGCGAACGGCTCTATATCCGCGAGCGGGAATGGGAAGCGGTCGAGACCCTGGTGATCGACGTGGATGACCACCCCGGCATGGAATTCGCATCGAAACCCGGGCGCGAGACCAAGCACGACCGCGCCCTGATCCTCGCTCTGGCCCTCGCCGCCCTTGCGCTCGACGGCGGCGAGCGGATCGCCTTGTTCGGGCGCACCCCGTCCCTCGCCGGTCCGGGCGCGCTCGACCGCCTCGCCGCCGGGTTCCTGCTCCCGCCGACCGCCACGCCCTGCACCGGCCGCCTCGCCGTGATCGGCGATTGGCTCGATCCACCCGAAGATATCCGCGCCAGCCTCGCCGCGCGCGGTGCCGCAACGCGGGGCGGCGTGCTGGTTCAGGTGCTCGATGGCGCGGAGTGCGATTTTCCGTTCCATGGCCGCGTGCTGTTCGAGCAGCCGGGGGGTGCCGCGCGCGAGGATGTCGCGCGCGCCGAAGAGGTCGCCGCCGCCTATCGCGACCGGATTGCCGCCCAGCGCGCCATGGTCGCCGCCGCCGCCGAGGCGGTCGGGCTGGTCCCTCTGTTTCACCGCACCGATGCGCCGCCCGGCCCGGCCCTCGCCGCGATCCGCGCCGCGCTGGACCCGCGCGGATGATCGGGCCGCTCAGCTTCGCCGCACCCGCGATCCTTACCGGGCTGGCCCTGCTGCCCGCGCTCTATTTCATGCTGCGCGCGACCCCGCCCGCGCCGCGCCGTCAGGTCTTCCCGCCGCTGCGCCTGCTCCACGATATCCTGCCCACCGAGCGCAGCCCGGTGCGGATGCCGTGGTGGCTGCTGCTCCTGCGCCTGCTCGCCGCCGCCCTCGTCATCATCGGTTTCGCCGGTCCCGAAATCGTGCCGCCGCCGCTGCTCCCCGGTCATGGCCCGATCCTGCTCGCGATCGACAATGGCTGGGGTGCCGCGCAGGATTTCCCGGCACGACTGACCGCCGCGCGGCATCTGGTCGATCAGGCCGGCACGCGCGGCGTGGTGCTGCTCCCGACCGCCGCAACCGCAACCGGCCAGCAGCCGCGCGCCAGCGATGTGCTCACCCGTGCCGCCGCACTCGCCGCGCTCGGTGCGCTTCACGCCGAACCCTGGCCGTCGGACCGCGCCGCCGATACCCGGGCGATCGACGCCATCCGCCGGCATATCGCCGATCTTACCGGCGTCTACCTGACCGATGGCCTCGCGGAACCCGGATCGGCGTCCTTCGTGGCCGCGCTCGCACCGGCACGGCTGATCACCGGCGATACCGCCGACCTCCGCCTGCTCGCGCCCCCGCATCTCGCGGCGAACGGCGCGCTGGTCGCAACCGTCCTGACCCTGCCGCATCCGGGCCGCATCGACCAGCCGGTGCTCGCCGAAACCGCCTCCGGCGTGGCGCTCGCGCGCGCCACGGTAAAAATCGGGCCGGGCCGGGCCCAGGGTTCGGCATCCTTCGATCTGCCGGTCGCCCTCGCCGGCAAGATCGCCCGGTTGGCCCTGCCCGGCATGGCGGCACCCGGCGGCGTCGCGCTGCTCGACGGTGCCACAAGCCGCGTCGTGGTCGGGCTGGTTTCGGGCGGCACCGCCAACCCCGAGCAGCGCCTGCTCGGCACACTCTATTACGTGCGCCGCGCCTTGCCGCCCGGCACCACGATCCGCACCGGCTCGCTGGACGATCTGATCGCCTCGGGTGCCAACGCCCTCATCATGGCCGATCTGCCGCTCAACCCGGCGGACATCGCCCGCCTCCATCATTTCATGGCCGCAGGCGGCGTCGCGATCCGCTTCGCCGGGCCGCTCACCGCCGCCACAAAGGACGCGCTGACGCCCGATCCGCTGCTGCCGGGGGTTCGCGCGCTCGGCAGCGCGCTGGCGGCGGGCAAGCCCGAAGCCATCGCGGCGTTCGACCGGGGATCGCCGCTGGCCGGCCTGCCGCTTCCGGCATCGGCGACGGTCTCCCGCCAGATCCTGGTCAACCCCGCCACGCTCGACCCCGCCACCGTCTGGGCCCGCCTGTCGGACGGCACCCCGATCGTGATCGGCGCGCGGCAGGGGCGCGGCATGCTGGTCTCCATCCTCACCACCGCCAACGCCGCCTGGTCGACCTGGCCGATCAGCGCCGATTTCCCGGCCCTGATCGACCGGCTGGTTCATCTCGGCAAAGGGGCCGTACCGAAATCGGGGCGACTCCACGCCATCCGGGTGCTCGATGGCTCGGGCGCGCTGGTCCTGCCTGGGTCGGGGGTGCGCCCGCTGGAGGCGAGCGGATTTGCCCATGCCCTGATCTCACCTGCCCATCCGCCGGGATTGTGGGGCGATGCGCACGGCACCATCGCCCTTAATCTGGGCGATCACGTCCCTCCCCTCGCCCGCGCGCCTCTCCCGGCGGGCGTGCCGGTCACCAACCTCGACTCGATCCCCCGCGCCCGCAGGTTCGGCCCGGATATTCTCGGCTTGGCGCTCGCCCTGCTGATCGCGGATGCCGCCATCACGCTCCTGCTGCGCGGGGCGATCCGCCTGCGCGGCGCGGCCCTGCTGCTCGCGGGCCTCATGTGGTTCGTAATGCCGCCGCCCGCCCACGCCCAGAGTAACGACGCGCATAACAGCGCGCACGATGTCCCGCCCGGCGCCCTCGCGCCCATGCTCGCCTACGTCCGCACCGGCGATGCCAACACCGATGCAATCAGCCGCGCCGGTCTCGCCGCGATCTCGGATCAGGTCGATCAGGAAACCGCCGCCCATCTCGCCGCCCCACGCGGCGTCACGCCGGGGATCGACAACCTCAACCTCTACCCGCTGCTCTACTGGCCGATCACCGCGACCACCACGCCCCCCGGCAAGCCCGCCTGCCACGCGCTCGATGCCTTCATGGCCGGGGGCGGGTTGCTGGTGATCGACACCGATGGCGGCGGCAGCGACCTGCCCGGCTCCGGGGCCGGGTTCGATCCCGGCGCCACCGCCGCCCTGCGCCGCGCCACCGCCTGCCTCGCGATTCCGCCGCTCGAACGCCTGACCGACCGCGACACCCTCGCCCACACCTTCTTTCTGAACCGCAGCTTTCCCGGCCGGTTCGACGGTGCGCCGGTCTATATCGCGGCCAAAGGCGCGCGCGATGCCGACGGGGTGAGCCCGGTGGTGATCGGCTCGAACGACTGGGCCGGAGCCTGGGCGCTCGATGGCGCGGGCATGCCGATGCGCGCCCTGCTGCCCGGCTCCCCCGGCCAGCGTCAGGCGGCCAACTGGTTCGGCGTCAACCTCGTGATGTACGCGCTCACCGGCACCTATAAATCCGATCAGGTCCAGATCCCCGCAATCCTGCGGCGGCTCGCGCAATGACCGGCCTGCCGCTGATTTTTACGCCGCTGCTCCCGGTGCCCGTCCTGATCGCGCTCGGACTCCTCGCTCTGGTGATCGTCCTGACCGGGCTGATCCGCCGCGCGCGGGGGGCAATTCTGCGCGCGCTCGGATTCATCCTGCTGCTCGCCGTGCTCGCCGGCCCGCGCTGGCAGATCCGCACCACCACACCGCTGCCCGACATCGTGGTGATCCTGCGCGATAAATCCCCCTCGATGGCGATCGGTCATCGCACCCGCCTCGCCGATGCCGCGTTCCACCACCTCGTGCGCACCCTGCCGCCCGCCACGAGGCTGCGCGTCGTCACCGTGACCGGTGCCGCCAATGACGGCACCCCGCTCTTCGCCGCCCTGCACGACGCCCTCGCCGCCATCCCGCCCGATCGCCTCGCCGGGATCGTCGCGATCACCGATGGCGAAGCGACCGACGCCCCCATCCCGATCCCGCCGGGTGTTCCGGTCTCGGCCCTGCTCGCGGCGCGCGGCAACCAGACCGACCGCGCCCTCACCCTGATTTCCGCCCCGCGCTACGGCCTCGTCGGCCATCACGCCGACCTCCGGTTCATCATCCGCGATCACGGGGTGGACGATCGCGGCACCAAAGTCCCGGTCACCATCACGGTCGACGGCAAAACCGCATCGCGCGTCATGGCGCCGGTCGGCACGCCCATGAACGTCAAGCTCCGGATCGCCCATGCCGGAACCTCGGTCGTCGCGGTCGCGGCGCAGCCGCTTCCCGGCGAGGTTTCTGTCGCCAACGATCAGGCGGTGTTCGATCTCGCCGGGGTCCGCCGCCGCCTCACGGTGCTGCTGATCGCCGGCGCGCCCAACCCCGGCCTGCGCACCTGGCGCCTGCTGCTCAAGGCCGATCCCGCCGTGCGCCTGGTGAATTTCACCATCCTGCGCCTGCCCACCGAGCCGCTCGCCGCCCCGGTCCACGACATGTCGCTGATCCCGTTTCCGGTGAACCAGCTGTTCGGGCGTGACCTCGGCAAGTTCGACCTGATCATTCTCGACCAGTTCGCCAATGACGACCTGCTGCTGCCGCCCTACCTCGCCAACATCACGGGCCATGTCCGCGCCGGGGGAGCGCTGCTCATCGAGGCCGGGTCCGAATTCGAAACGATCGATTCGCTCGACCGCTCGCCCCTTGAGCCGATCCTGCCCGCGCGCCCCTACGGTGCCGGCACCGTTACCGGCCGCTTCACCCCCACCCTGACCCGCGAGGGGCAGCGCGATCCGGTCACCGCACCGCTCGCGCACGACCACCCCGGCCCGTGGTACCGCTACGAGAGCGTGCAGCAGACCGCCGGGGTCAGCCTGCTGCGCACATCGGGACCGGCCAAAGCCCCGCTGCTGATCCTCGCCCATGCCGGGAAAGGCCGCGTCGCCCTGCTGCTGTCCGATCAGTTCTGGCTCTGGGCGCGCGGCGCGCTGGCCGGCGACACATCGATGGCCGGACCCGCCGAACCCCTGCTCCGCCGCACCGTCCACTGGCTGCTCGGCGAACCCTCGCTCGACGCCCGCCAACTCACCGCCCATTTCAAGGGCACCACCCTCACCATCGAACGCCGCTCGCTGCACGGCGGACCGCCCGGTCAGGCAACGATCGTCGATCCCGCCGGAGCCACCACCAAAATCGCGCTCCACCACGCCGGACCGGGGCGCTACACCGCAACCCTGCCCGCCCCGGCCCCCGGCGTCTGGCAGGTCAAGGCCAGGGGCATGACCGCCTATGCCGGTGCCGCCAATGACGACCCCGCCGAACAGGCCGACCTCGCCGCGACCGACCGGATATTCGCCCCCCTCGCCGACCGGTCCGGCGGCAGGATCGTCTGGCTCGGCCATACGCCGCAACCCGGCTGGTCCGGCCTGCTGCACCGCCGCCACGCCGCCCTGGTCACCGGTGCGCGCGACATCCCGGTGCCGCCCGCGATTCCCGCCGCCTTGCTGGCGGCGCTGCTGCTGGTGGCGGGGTGGTGGCGGGAGCGGGGATAGGAAGGAAGCGCTTCTTTTTTGTAAAAAAGAAGCAAAAAACTTTTTTATTCTGGGGCATGGACCTTTTCAGCAGCACAGTCCCAATGGAACGAAAGTTTTTTTGCTTCTTTTTTTACAAAAAAAGAAGTACTTCCCTCCCCTTTACTTAACCGCCCGCACCATCGCCGCCGCCAACGCCGCCGCCGTGCAGGCGTAGCCATGATCGTTCATATGCAGCCCGTCTTTGGCCAGAAACCCATCGAGCGGCGCGCCGGTCCGCGCCCAGCCGCGCATCAGCGCATCGCGCGAGAACAGGCTGACGCCCGATTGCCGGGCGAGCCGTGCCAACGCCGCATTGATCCGCGCATTGTCGGGCGAGGCGAGCAGCCGCGCCGAGCGCTGGTTGTCCATCAGGATCACATCGGCATGCGCGCCCCGCAGCGTCCGCAGCCCTTTGCGGACCAGCGCACTGAAATGCCCGATGCTTTCCGCCCGCGCCGCCGCATTCGCGCCGACCTGCCAGATCACCACGGCAGGCCGCAGGGCCAGCACGTCGCTTGCCATCCGCGCATCTTCCCGCCCGGCATCCTCGCCGCCGATGCCGCGATTGATCACGCTGATCTCGGCATCCGGCAGCAGTGCCGCCAGATCGTCCTGCAATTCCGCAGGATAGGAATCCGCGATGTCGCGCGCCATCGCCCCCCAGGTCGAGGACGATCCGAGCGCCGCAATCACCACCGGCGCGCCCGATTTCAACGCGGCCCTGAGATGCGGCAGAACCAGATGCTGCACCGGCACGACCGGACACGCTGGCTGAGCCGCCAAAGCCCCCCCGGGGATCAGAGCGAATAGGAACAGGAGCCTAAGCAACCGCCGGTTTTGCATCTTTCACCTTGTACCACGCGCCGATCGCGGCAACGCCCCACAGAGCGCCGAGACCGGCCAGATTGACGATCACCTGCATCATCCACCCCTTGTCGATCCCGAGCGCGACCCGCCCGGCGAACGACAACAGAATGCTGGCGCAATACGTATTCAGCCCATGCTGCCCGATCAGCACGAAAATCGAGCCGATCCGCGATTCGATGAACGCCGCCCCCGCCGGCACATAGCGCGAGGCAAGCCACGCCAGCGCAAGGATCGAGGCCAGCCGGTAGGGATGCAGCCCCGATTTGTCGATGCCCCGGATCAACGGATCGATCAGCGGCGGCACATGGCGCGCGAGCGAGGGTTCCAGCCAGGTCGTCAACAGGATCAGAAATCCCACCACCAACAGCACCACGGCCACGATGTCGGTCGCGATCAACGGCAGCGCCGGGCGGCCATACCGCGAGAACAACATGCCAAGCACGAACAGCAACTGCCATGTCAGCGGGTTGAAGAACCAGCCATGCCCGCCATAGGTCGGTAAATTCCACCCGAACTGCCGCGCCGCCGCATACAACGCGAAACTCAGCCCCAGCAGCACCCAGGGCCGGCGCAACAGACCGACAAACGGCGCCACCCCGCCCATGATCACAACATACAACGGCAGCACGTTCAGAAACGAGGGCTGATACAGCATCGGCACCACCTGCACCAACGCCGCCAGCGGCGTCTGCCGCAAATGATCGAACCCGATATTGCCGATGTAATCCGGCCGGTCGAACCAATGCGAAGCCGCAATCACCTCCGCGCCGAACACCACGAACAGGAATATATGCGCAATATACAGCGTCCATGTCCGCTTCCACATATCCGCAGCAGCATGGACCGGCCCCGCCCGGTCCAGCTTGCGCCCATACACCAGGGCCGCCGCATACCCCGCCAGCAGAATGAAAATCTCGGTCGCATCGTTCAGCGCCAGATTGCGCACGGTAAACCGCGCCAGCGTATCATGCGGAATGTGATCGAGAAAAATGCAGAACAACGCGATACCGCGGAAAAAATCGACCCGCAGATCCCGCCCGCCGCGTACCAGCCTCATCGGGCAGAGGTCATTCGGCGGATCGCCGCGCCGACATCGCCATCGCCAGCGTGCCCTCGTCGAGAATCTCGATGCTCCCCCCCACCGGCACACCCTGCGCCAGCCGCGTGACCGCAATCCCGCGCCCCGCCAGCCGCTCCGCCAGATAATGCGCGGTCGATTGACCATCCACCGTCGCGGGCAACGCCAGAACAACCTCGCGCACCGAACCATCAATCCGCGCCAGCAACCGCCCCACCCCCAACTCCTCCGGCCCGCGCCCGCCAATCGCCGATAACAACCCACCCAACACATGATACCGGCCCCGATACACCGAAGCCCGCTCCAACGCCCATTGATCCGCCACCGACTCCACCACGCAAATCATCGGCTCCCGCGCCGCATCGCCACACACCGAACACGGATCGACACTGTCCAGCCCGCCACACACCGAACAAACCACCACACGCTGCGCCGCCGCCGACAACGCCGCCATCAACGGCATCAACCGACCCTCACGCTCACTCAATAACCGCAACACAATCCGCCGCGCACTCCGCGGCCCCAACCCCGGCAACCGCGCCACCTGCGCCACCAAACCCTCGATCTCAGGGCCCATCATGGGAGGCGTCGGCAAAGCCGGGGCGCGGCCCCGGACCCCGGCAAGGGGCTCTGCCCCTTGCATCCCCGCCAAAGACTTAGTCTTTGGAATCCATTGGTTCGGGTGAGTGGCCGGAGGGTATGCGCCGGCCACGGTCCTCGCGCCCGCGCGATGGTCCTGCGTCCGGCGCATACCCTCCGGCCCCTCACCCGAAAAAACCGGGTTCTAAGGACTAAGTCCTTAGTGGGGGGTGCAGGGGGGCAAAGCCCCCTTGCCGGGGCCTGGGGCCGCGCCCCAGCCTTGCTCACACCCCCCATGATCGCCCTCAGAACGGCAGTTTCATGCCGGGGGGCAGGGAGATGCCGCCGGTGGCTTTCTGCATTTCTTCGGCGGCGATGGTTTCCAGTTTGGTTTTGGCGTCGTGGTGGGCGGCAACGATGAGGTCCTGGAGCATTTCGGCATCGTTGGGGTCGAGCAGTTTGGGGTCGATTTTCGTCGATTTCAGCACGCCCTTGCCGGTGAGCGTGAGCTGCACGAGGCCAGCGCCGGATTCGCCCTGAATTTCGAGGGTTTCGAGCCGGGCGTTCATATCCTGCATATTCTGTTGCATGGCCTGGGCTTGTTTCATCAGGCCGGCGAGGTTTTTCATGGGTCGATCTCCATAGCGTCGGCGATATCCTGATCGGACATCGGGGGGGCGTCATCGCCGATGTATGGGGGCATCCCCGGCGCGTCGGCAAGGGGTGCCGGGTCTTCCGGTTCGACGCTGGCGATTTTGGCGCCGGGGAAGGTTGCAAAGATCGCCTGGACCAGCGGGTGGGCGAGCGCGTCTTCCCGTGCCGCGTCGCGCGCGGTCTCGCGCGCTTCCACCATGCTCGGCGCACCGGCTTCGCGCGAGAGGGCGATGGTCCAGCGGTGCCCGGTTTCGGCTTCGAGGAATCGTGCGAGCCGGGCGGAAAGATCGCGCGGCGCGCCGGGGGAGAGGTTGAGTTCGATCACCGGCGGGGCGAATTTCACGATCCGCGCATCGTGCTTGAGCTGGCTGGTGAGCAGGGCGTCCCGCCGCTCTTCGGCGAGCGCGATGACGTCCTCGAACCGCGCGAGGCGTGGTGCGGCGCTGACGGCGGGCGGTCCATTGACCACCGCGCGCGGCCCCGGCTCCGGGGTGTCGCGCGGCAAGATGGCGCGGGGGGCTGCGGGCTCGCTTGCGAGGCGGCGGACCAGATCGCCGGGCGGCGGCAGATCGGCGACGAAGCACAGCCGGATCAGGATCATTTCGGCGGCGGCCCGCCGGTCGCTGGCCTGTTCGACCTCGCCGATGCCTTTGAGCAGCATCTGCCAGAGCCGGCCGAGCCAGGGCACCGAGAGCGACGCGGCGAGTGCGGCCCCCCGGGTCCGTTCAAGTTCGGGGAGGGTATTGCCGGTGGCGAGGTCGGGGATCGTCTTCAGGCGCGAGAGGGTATGGGCGAGGCCGAGCAGGTCCTGCATCAGCACCACCGCGTCGGCCCCCTGGGCGTGGGCGCGGTCCATCACGCCCAGCGCCTCGGCGATGCGGCCACCCGCCACCGCCTCCATCAGATCGAACACGAAGCTGCGGTCCGCGAGGCCGAGCATATCGCCGACCAGCGTGGCGGTGACGGCGCTGCCGTCGTCGGCGCGGGCGATCGCCTGATCGAGCAGCGAAAGCCCATCGCGCACCGAGCCATCGGCGGCGCGCGCGATCGCCTCGACCGCCGCCGCCTCGATCGTAATGGCCTCGGCGGCGGCGACCTTGCCGAAATGGGCGGCAAGGACATCGACCGGAACCCGCTTGAGGTCGAACCGCTGGCAGCGCGACAGCACCGTGACCGGCACCTTGCGGATTTCGGTGGTGGCGAACACGAATTTCACATGCGGCGGCGGTTCTTCGAGCGTTTTCAACAAAGCGTTGAAGGCATTGCGCGACAGCATATGGACTTCATCGATGATGAACACCTTGGTCCGCGCAATCATCGGGCGGAACCGCGTCGCCTCGATGATTTCCCGCACGTCATCGACGCCGGTATTCGAAGCCGCGTCCATTTCCACCACATCGGGGTGCCGGTCGGCCAGGATCGCGACGCAATTATCGCACACGCCGCAGGGATCGGGCGTCGGCCCGCCCGCACCATCCGCCCCGGTGCAGTTCAGCGCCCGGGCAAGAATACGCGCGGTGGTGGTTTTTCCCACCCCGCGCACCCCGGTCAGCATAAAGGCGTGCGCGATCCGCCCCATGGCGAAGGCATTGCGCAGGGTGCGGACCAGCCCGTCCTGCCCGATCAGATCATCGAACGTGGCGGGGCGATATTTCCGGGCAAGAACGCGGTAGGCCTGGGCATGGACCACCGGCAGCGCCGGGGCGTCGTCCCCGAACAGGGACGGTCCCGCAGGCGGTGGCGGCTGGTCATCGTCGTCGAACAACCCAGCCATGATTCTCCGATGCTTGCGACAGGAATGAGGTGGGAGACCGGATCCGCGACCCGTGCGGAAACTCGTTGCGGCTGCTGCCTTCCGGCCCTGACCGGGTTGGCGAGGCGCCCGTCCGTGGCCGATCTCCCGGAGCGGTTATCGGATTTTTGGGTGGGGTTGGCAAGCATGCCCCCGTGCGCCAGTCTGGCCCGATGCCCGATATCCATCCGACCAGCGCGCTCCTCTACAGTTCGGCGGCGCTCGACCGCGCCGGCCACCGGCGCACCGATGCCGCATGGATCGCTGCCGCGCGCGCCCGGCCCGATGCGCTGTTCGTGCCCTATTGGCGGGGCCGGCTGCTGATCGGCGCAACCCCCTCGCCCCATGCGATCCTCACCGCGCGCCCCCGCGACGACGAGGGCGAAGCCAGTTTTCTCGGTCTGATCGACCATCGCCCGGTCTTCGCCGTCGATCTCTCCGCCGATGATGCGCCGCTCGATGCACTGGCCTCGCCCGAAGGCGAATTCCTCGACCTGCGGGGCCTCACCGCAACCCTGCCCGCCACTCAGGCCGGGCTGCTCGCAACCGCCAAAGCCCTGCTCTACTGGCAATCCCGCACCAAATTCTGCAGCCTGTGCGGCGCGCCCTGCCGCCTCGCGCGGGCCGGCCACACCATGCTGTGCACCGCCTGCGCCACCGAGCATTTCCCCCGCACCGACCCGGCGGTGATCATGCTGATCGCCCGGGGCGACCGCGTCCTGCTCGGCCAGTCGCATAAATTTCCGGTCGACCGCAATTTTTTCTCGACCCTGGCCGGCTTCGTCGAACCCGGCGAAAGCCTGGAAGACGCCGTGCGCCGCGAAACCCTTGAGGAAGTCGGCGTAACGGTCGGCGATGTCAGCTACATCGGCAGCCAGCCCTGGCCGTTCCCCGCCTCCCTGATGCTCGGCTACCGCGCCGAAGCCCTCACCGAGACCATCACGCTGGACCCCGAGGAAATGCGCGCCGCCGCCTGGTTCACCCGTTCCGACCTCGCACACCGCAAGGAGGCCGGCTTCAACCTGCCCCCACGCGATTCGATCGCGCGGCGATTGATCGAGGAGTGGATGGCGGAGTAGCGCCCGGATCACGGCATATAGCGCTCACCGGCTCGTTGCGTCGGGCGATACGCAGGAAATATCAAGGGTTCTTTTTTGCAAAAAAGAACCAAAAAACTCTTGTGGATTTCGAGTCGTGCTTGTGGCGGTGCCATCGACATGGCTACAACGCATCCGCTACTTTTTTAGAAGAATCCTATTTCCCGTCCTGCGGTGCCTCGTCGATGCCGCCGGTCAACGATCGCAAAGGCCGAAACGAAATCGCCCGCCGCCGCACCCCAACGACCGGTTCCGCAGCACTCGGGGTGATCATGGCGGTCGTCTGTCTCGATATGATGGCGGTGGCGATCGTGCTGCCCGTCCTGCCCCGGCTGGTCGGCACGCTGATGCCGGGCGATCGGGCGCGGATCGCGCTGGTGTTCGGCTGGTTCGGTGCCTCATGGGCGATCATGCAGTTCTTCGCCGCCCCGCTGCTCGGCGCCCTGTCGGACCGGATCGGCCGCCGTCCGGTAATCCTGTGGTCCTGTTTCGGTCAGGCGGTGGATTTCGCGATCATGGCGATGGCGCCCTCGGTCGCGTGGCTGTTTGTGGGCCGCATTCTCTCGGGCATCTCATCGGCCAATATCGCCGTCGCGAACGCCTACGTCGCGGATATCACGCCCCCCGAGCGCCGCGCCGCCGCGTTCGGCCTCACGGGCGGCGCGGCGGCGCTCGGGTTCGTCCTCGGCCCGGCGGTCGGCGGCGCCCTGGGCGGGATTGGCCTGCGACTGCCCTTCTGGTGTGCCGCCGCGCTGGCGGTGCTCAATGCAGCGGTCGGCCTGTTCGTGCTGCGCGAACCGGCGCGGCAATCCTCCACCCCGCCGCCGCCCTTATCGCGCCGCCGGCTCAACCCGCTCGCGCCGCTGCGCCTGTTCGCACGCCCCGGTCTCACCCGGCCCGCGATCATCTATGCGCTCGGCATCCTCGCCCAGCAGGCGATCCCGGCGATCCTGGTGCTGTATCTGGAAAACCGGTTCGGCTGGCGCCCCGCCCTGATCGGGGCTGCCCTCGCCGGGGCCGGTGTCGGGTTCGTGGTGGTCGCGGGCGGTCTGGTCCGGCCCTGCGTGCGGCGCTTCGGCGAAGCGGTGACCCTGCGGCTCGGCCTGATCGGAGGTGCCGCGGGCTTCGCGATGTTCGCCTTCGCACCGCACGGCCACGACATCTGGTTCGCCCTGCCGGTGATCGCGATCTGGGCGCTGTCATTGCCCTCTCTGCAGGGGATCATGGCGCGCCGGATCGGTGCGGAGGACCAGGGCGGGCTGCAAGGCATGCTGTCGAGCATTTCGAGCCTCGCCGCCCTGATCGGGCCACTGTTGTTCACCTCGATCTACGCCGCCACCATCAGCCTGTCGCCGGCGCACCCCTGGGCGGGCGGTCTGGCCTTGCTGCTCGCCGGTACCCTGCTGCTCGGCGCGCTGATCCCGGCCTTTTCAATCGGCGATCATCGCGGCTGATACCGGCTGGCGCACCGGCGCGCGCAGCAATCCCCAAGCTTCGAGCTGCGCGATGGCGGTGCCGACCCCGTCCTCGGCGGCGATGCGCTCCCCCAGCGCCCGCGCCCTTGCCGCGATCGCCGGGGCGAGCAGGTGCCGGTAACCCTGCGCCAGACGATCCGGCGTCACCGCCTTCCGCGCGATCCGGAGCACGGCCACGCCCGCCCGTTCGAGCTGGACCGACCAGAACGCCTGTTCGGTGATGAACGGCAAAATCAGCGAAGGGATGCCCGCACGGATCGCGGCGGCGGTGGTGCCCGCCCCGCCATGATGCACGGCGGCGGCCATGCGCGGCAGCAGCCAGTCATGCGGCGCTTCGCCGATCACATGGATCAATGGATCGTCCCGGCCCTCATCGACCGCGATGCCGCCCCAGCCGCGCGCGATCACCGCCCGCTGCCCCGCCTGCCTGACCGACGCGATCACGGCGGCGGCAAGGGGTTCGGCATCGCGCGCGAACATGCTGCCGAACCCGATATAGATCGGCTTCGGCCCGGCTTCGAGAAACCGCACGAGCGGCTCCGGCGGCGTCCACGTCCGCGCGCGGTCGTGAAACCAGTAGCCCGTCACGGCGATATCATCGGTCCAGTCGCGCGAACGCGGCAGGATCGCCGGGCTGTAGGCATAGAGCGTGCGGCGATGGGCGCGCGGCGCATCGTGCTGCGGCCCCTGCCACGCGTAATCGGCAAGGCCGAGCGGCGCCCGCAAATGCCGGTTGACCGGCCCGCACACCAGCGACCACATGAACCAGCGCAACGCATGATAGAGGCCCCGATTGACCGCACCGGGCAGCCGCACCGGCAGCGGCGGCAGCACCATGGGCGGAATGTCGCGGCACGGCGTCATCGGCTGCAACTGCGCCTGAACCACCGGAATCCCGAGCGCCTGCGACAACGATCCGGCCAGCACCGTCGCCGGCCCCTGACCGATCAGCAGATCCGCACCCGACGCCGCAGCACGCCCCTCCGCCGGCCAGTGCGCCGCCATCTCGGCCAGATACCGCGCCATGATCCGCCCGCCCCGGACCACGTTCATCCCGTTCTCGATCATCTCCGGCGCCCGGCGCATCAGCCGGTCGTAATCCGCCGTCAACGGGGCATGGTCGAGCCCGGCATCGCGGATCATCGCCGCGAAATTCGTCGCGGCACAGATCACCACCTCATGGCCGCGCGCCCGCAACCCCGCCCCGAGCGCGAGAAAGGGCTGAACGTCGCCGCGCGTGCCGACGCAGAAAATCGCAACGCGCATGGTCAGGCGAAGGCGCGCGCGATGATCGGCCCGATATCGCGCAGGGCGGCGGCCCCGAGCATGTCCTGATGGCGGCAGTCGATATCGTGAAGAATGAGGTTGCCGTTGACATGACGCCGCCAGGCATTGGGATCGTCCTCGACGAAATCATCCGCCGCCAGCGCCGGCCGCCGCCCCGCGCGCAGGAACAGCAGATCACCGGCGATCGTGCCGGGAACGAAGCGCTGCGCCAGCGTGAGCGTGGTCTCCGCGACATGGCGCACCCGCCGCATCACGGTCTCGCGCACCAGCCCGGCGGGCATCGGGATCTCGTCGAGCGCGTAATCGGCGATCAGCAGCCCGACCAGCGCCTCCATGTCCGAGCCGGTGCCGAGCCGGTCGGGGGCATAGCCGAGAAACCCGAGCGAGGCCGCGACCATCGCCCGCTCATCCCCCGGCAGGCTGCGGGTCCGGAACGGATAGGAATCGAGCATCGCCAGCGTCTTCACCACCTCGCCCGCCGCCGTCAGGCGTTCCGCGATCGCATGGGCGATCAACCCGCCGAGCGACCAGCCGAGCAGGTTATACGGCCCGCAGGGCTGCACCCGCCGGATGATCGCGATGTAATGATCGGCGATCGCCTCGATCGAGCCGGGCAACGGCTCGCTGAACCCGAGCGACTGCAGGCCGTGAATCGCCAGCGACTCCGGCAAATACCGCGTCAGCCCGGCATAACCCCACGACAACCCGGCAACGGGATGGATGCAGAACAGCGCGGAGGCCGCGTGACCCCGCCGCAGCGTCACCATCATCGCCAGCGGATCGCTCGCCCGCGCCTCATCGAGATACGGCGCGAGATTGGCGATCGTCGCGTCCTGGAACAGCGCCCCGATCGGCAGGTCCGCCGAGAACCGCCCGGCCAGATCCGCGACCATCCGGGCCGCCGTCAGCGAATCGCCGCCGAGGGCAAAGAAATTATCATGCACTGAAACCCTGTCGAGCCCGAAGGTTTCGGCCCACAGCGCCGCCAGCACCTCCTCGCCATGCGTGGCCGGTGCGACATACTCCCCGCTGACCGAAGCCGCCCGCACCGCCTCGGGGGCCGGAAGGGCGTTGCGGTCGAGCTTGCCGTTCGGGTTCACCGGCAAGGTCGACAGGACCACGAAGGCGGCGGGCACCATGTAATCCGGCAGAATCTCGCCCATCCGCCGCCGCAGCGCCGCCGGGTCCGGCCAGGTGACGCCCTGCGGCACGACATACCCAACCAGTTGGGCCTGCCCCCTGGTGTCGCGCAGCGCGACCGCGGCGGCGGCGACCTCCGGCAATCCCGCAAGCACCGCCTCGACCTCGCCGAGTTCGACCCGGAACCCGCGTATCTTGATCTGATCGTCGCCGCGGCCGAGATATTCCAGAACCCCGCTTTCGTTGAACCGCGCGATATCCCCGGTCCGGTACAGGCGGGAGCCGCTGCCGCCGAACCGGTCGGCGATGAACCGTGCCTCGGTGAGATCGGGCCGATCCAGATACCCGATCGCCAGCCCCGCCCCGCCGATATGGAGTTCGCCCGCCACGCACGGAGGCACCGGCTCGCCGGCCTGATCGAGCACATAGAGCGTGGTGTTGGCGATCGCCCGGCCGATCGGCGGGGCGGCGCAATCGGCCTCGGTCATTTCGTGAAAGGTCGACCAGATCGTCGTCTCGGTCGGGCCATACACATTGATCAGCCGTGCGGCCTGACGCTGCAACGAGGTGGCGATGGGCGGCGGCAGGGCTTCCCCGCCGACCAGCAGGGTCAAACCGGCGAAGGCGTCCGGATGCGGGTGCAGCACGGCGCGATAGAGCGAGGGGGTCGCCTGCATCGCGGTCACCGCCCGATCGCGGATCATGGCCGCGAGTTTCGCGGGATCGCGCGCGGCATCCCCCGGCGCGAGCACGACCGCCGCCCCGGCGATCAGCGGCACCAGAAGTTCCAGCGCCGCGATGTCGAACCCGATCGTGGTGACCGCGAGCATCCGGTCGGCGGGCGTCAGCCGCAGACGCTGCACGAACTCATGGCAGAGATTGGCGAGCGCGGGCTTCGGGATCACGACGCCTTTGGGCCGGCCGGTCGAACCCGAGGTAAAGATCACATAGGCCGTATCACGCGGTACCCGCGTCATCGTATCACGCGGTACCCGCGTTCCGCTCGCAACGATCCCCTGCGGTGCCCGGTCCGGCGCATCGAGGCACAGCACCGGCGCGTCCGCGCGCAGGGTACCGGCCAGTCCGGTCGTGGTCAGAACAATAGAGGGTTTCGCATCGGCCAGAATCATCCCCCGTCGCGCCTCGGGAAGTCCGGGGTCCAGCGGCAGATAGGCCGCCCCGCTCCGCATGATCCCAAGGCTGGCGGCGAGCACCCCGATCCCGCGCGGCACCAACAGGGCAACCAGATCGCCGGGCCCGATCCCGGCGGATGTGAGCCGCGCGGCCAGATCGTCGGCCTGCCGCATCAGGTCGCGATAGGACAAAGCCCCCTCAGCCGCGATCACCGCCACGGCATCGGGCGTCTGCACGGCGCGCGCCGCGATCCACGCCGCGACATCGCCGGGGGGCACCGGGCGCGCGGTCGCGTTCCAGTCCGCGAGCATCAGCGCCCGCTCGCCCGTCGCAAACAGATCGAGCCGCGCGAGTTCCGCATGGGGGTCGGCCATGACCTGCTCGATCACCCGCAGCAGCCGCGTTTCGTGCCGAACCAGATCGGCATCTTCATAAAGCACCGGATTCGCATCGAAATCGATCCGCAACCCCCGCTCGTCGGACCGGTCGTAAATAAAGATCATCATATCCTCGACCGACCCGTTCGACAGATTATGGGTGATCGCGGCGTGGCCCGCGAAGTCGAGCACATAGTCGAACGGTTCGATATTCACGCCGAGGAACGACACCTGCTGATCCGCCCCGAACAGGCCGAGGTCGCGCCGCAGCTCCTCGTAGCGGAATTGCTGGTGGCGCAGCGCCCGCAGCAGCGCGCGGCCCGCCTCCCCGACCAGCGCCGCGAAATCCATCCCCGCCCCGAACCGCAGCCGCATCGGCGCGGCATTGGCGATCATGCCCGGTATCGAGCGCAGCAGCGCCGAGGGGCGGCCGGTCACCGGCATGCCGATCACGAGGTCATCGGCGCCGGTGACCCGGTGATAATAGGCGGCGACCAGCGCGATCAGGAATTGCGGCAGGCTCGCGCCGAGCGATTTCGCGAGCGCGCGCATCGCCCCGGTCTGCGCGGCATCGATATGCGCGGTGCGCCGCCGCAACCCGCCCCCGCCCGTCACCCGGCGGCGCGCGAGCGACATCGCGGGCGGCAGATCGGCCAGATGCTCCAGCCAGAACGCCCGGTCGCGCGCGAAACGCGGCGACTCGCGATAGGCCTGATCATGCGCGATCAGCGTATCGAGGCTGCCGAACGGGCAGGGCGGCACCTCGTGCCCGCGCACCAGCGCCGTGTAGGTCTCGGCCACCCGCCGCGCGACCAGTCCCCCGGTAAATCCATCGAACATGATATGATGCGCGCGGTGATACCAGAACCAGCGTTGCGGACCGGCCTTGAACAGCGCGCCCATCCAGAGCCGCCCGTCCGCGAGATCGACCGGTGCCGAAAGCTCCTGCCACATCCAGCCTTCCGCCGCCGCGCGCGGATCGGCCTCGCCCGAGACATCGAACACCGGAAACTCATCGGTATAATCAGGCCGGATGATCTGGCGCGGCCCGGCCTTGGTCTCGACGATCCGCACCCGGATGGTGTCGGTTTCGGCCGCGACCGCGCGCAGGGCGGCGATGAACCGGTCGGGATCGATCGCCCCCGGAATTTCGATCGATTCCGCAATGTTGAAGATCGTGCCGGCAGGCGCGATCTTCTGTCCGATCCACAATCCCCGCTGCGCAACCGTAAGTGGAAGATAATGGTCAGATACCGTCATTTTTTTCATCCAAAATTAATGTTTTTTGGATGTAATACTACTTTAAGGTTCAATTCAATCTTAAAAAGATGACATTTATCATAACACGTACAATTTATCGTGCCCCGGTTGCATCGCAGCGGCATCGACCCAGGCGAAAAGGCGGCGGCAGCGCCCGGTTCCGGCCTCCGCCCGCCGCGCCGTCACTTGCCCGCATGGCTGAACGACATCGTCCCGTCGGCAAGCCGTCCCCAGCGCAGCATCGCCAGATCGCGGATATAATTCTGATAGAGCCGCCACGGCTTCTTCGATCCCTGACGCGGAAACGAGGCGATCGCCCGTTGAATATACCCCGAACTGAAATCGACGAACGGCTCCTCCGCCACGGTCGGATCGTTCCGCAGCGGCGTGCAGGTCGTGAACCCGCGCCGCTTCATATGGTTGAGCAATCGGCAGACATACACCGATGTCGGGTCCGATTTGAGGGTCCAGGACGCATTGGTATAGCCGAACGCGACCGCGAAATTCGGCACGTCGCTGATCATCATCCCTTTGTAGCTCAGCGTCTTCGCGAAATCGACCGTCCTGCCATCCACCACCACCCGCAACCCGCCCATCAGCTTGAGCTTCAACCCGGTTGCCGCAACGATCAGGTCCGCCGCGAGGTCCCGCCCCGACTCCAGCCGGATGCCGGACGGCGTGAACGACGCAATCCGATCGGTCACGATCTCGGCGCGGCCCGATCTGAGCGCCGCGAACAAATCGCCATCGGGCACCAGGCACAGGCGCTGATCCCACGGCTGGTAACGCGGCGTGAAATGGGTCGCGACATCGTAATCCGCCCCCAACGCACGCCGCGCCATATCGATGATCCAGGCCTTGATCCGCTCAGGCCGCCGCCGTGCCAGATTATAAAACACCATCCCCAGCAGCACATTCCGCCACCGCACGACGCTGTAGGCCAGCCGCTTCGGCAACCGGCGGCGCACCCGGTTCGCAAACCCATCCTCCGAAGGCCGCGCCACGATATAGGTCGGCGAACGCTGCAACATCGTGACATGCGCGGCCGATTTCGCCATCGCCGGCACCAGCGTCACCGCCGTGGCACCACTGCCGATCACCACGACCCTCTTGCCCGCGTAATCCAGATCGTCCGGCCACGATTGCGGATGCACAATCCGCCCGGCAAACGCCTCAGCCCCTGGAAATTCCGGCAGATACCCGCCCTCGTAATCGTAATAGCCGCTGCACATGAACAGAAAGGAGCAGGTGAACCGCTCGATCCCGTCCCCGCGCGAAACCGAAACCGTCCAGCACGCCCGGCCCGAATCCCACTCCGCCTGCGTCACCCGATGCCCGAACCGGATATGCCGGTCCACCCCGAAGGCCGAGGCCGTCTCCCGCACATAGTCCAGAATCGCCGCCCCCGGCGCGATCGCCCGCGAATCGAGCCAGGGCCGGAACGAATAACCCAGCGTGTACATATCCGAATCGGACCGGATGCCCGGATAACGGAACAAATCCCACGTCCCGCCGATCGCATCGCGCGCTTCGAGCACCACATAGCTCCGATCCGGGCAATCCCGCGCGAGATGACACGCCGCCCCGATCCCCGAAAGCCCGGCCCCGACCACGACAACATCGAAATGCGGAACGGCCATGGGTCAGTCCCGCGCCCGGAACGCCGCCACCTCCGCCGCCGCCCCGGCGGCGATGAACCGCGCATCCGACCCCACCGTGACCAGATCGAACCCTTTGGTCGCCATCGTCTTCGCATACCCCGCCGACCCGGTATGGATCGCGGCGCGCTTGCCGTGATGCTTCGCCCGCGCCAGAATATGATCGAACGCATCGAGCATGGTCCGATGCGTCGGGTCGAATTGCGGCGCCAACCCCAGCGTCAGCGCCAGATCGTTCGGCCCGACATAAACCCCGTCGATCCCCGGCGTCGCCAGAATATCATCAAGCACCGCCATCGCCTGCTTGGTCTCGATCATCGCGAACGCCGTCACAATCTCGTTCGCCCGCTTCGGATAATCCGCCCCATGCGCGAAACTCGCCCGGATCGGCCCATAACTCCGCCCGCCCTGCGGCGCATACCGCATCGCATCGGCAAGCACGCGCGCATCCGCGGCGGTATTGATCATCGGGCAGATCACCGCGAGCGCCCCGGCATCGAGCGATTTCATGATAATCCCCGGGTCGAGCCACGGCACCCGCACGACCGGCACCACATCCGTCGTCCCGATCGCCGTCAGCATCCGCACCGCAGCCGCGTAATCGACCACGCCATGCTGCAAATCCACCGTCAGGCTGTCCCAGCCCTGATGCGCCATGATCTCGCTCGCAAAACCATCCGGTATCGCGAGCCACCCGTTCAACGCCGCCCGATTTTCCGCCCAGATCCGGTTCAGTGACATCGTATCCCCTTTATCGTTATTTCATCGTCGGCATGGCGAACTCCGCCCCGGCACGAATCCCGGTCGGCCAGCGCGTCGTCATCGTTTTCAGCTTCGTGTAGAAATGCACGCCCTCGCGCCCATGCATGCCATGATCGCCGAAAATCGACCGCTTCCACCCGCCGAACGAATGAAACGCCATCGGCACCGGAATCGGCACATTGATCCCCACCATCCCGACCTCGATCTGATCGGCGAAACTCCGCGCCGCATCGCCATCGCGGGTGAAAATCGAGGTGCCGTTGCCGAACTCGTGCGCATTGATGATCGCAACCGCATCGTCGAAACTCTTCTCCCGCACCACCGACAGCACCGGCCCGAAAATCTCCTCGGAATGAATCCGCATCCCCGGCCTGACATGATCGAACAGCGTCGGCCCGACGAAATACCCGTCCTCATGCCCCTGCAACGTCAGGCCCCGCCCATCCACCACCAGCGTCGCCCCCTCGGTCACGCCGAGATCGATATAGGACAACACCTTCGCCTTGTGCTCCTTCGACACCAGCGGCCCCATCTCCGCCTCACGGTCCACCCCCGGCCCGATCTTCAACGCCCGCGCCGCCCTGGCCAGCCGCTCCACCAGCGGATCGGCGATATCGCCCACCGCAACCGCCACCGAAATCGCCATGCACCGCTCGCCCGCCGAACCATAGGCCGCGCCCATCAGCGCATCGACGGTCTGATCCAGATCGGCATCCGGCATCACCACCATGTGGTTCTTCGCCCCGCCCAACGCCTGAACCCGCTTGCCATGCGCCGAGGCGGTCGTGAAAATATGCTCGGCAATCGGCGTCGATCCCACAAAACTGATCGCCGCAATCCGCCGGTCGGTCAGCAGCGCATCCACCACCTCCCGATCGCCATTGACCACGCTGAACACCCCGGCAGGCAATCCCGCCTCCTTCAGCAACTCCGCCAGCAGCAGCGCCGCCGACGGCACCTTCTCGGAAACCTTCAGAATAAAACAATTCCCGCACGCAATCGCGACCGGAAACATCCACAGCGGCACCATCGCCGGAAAATTGAACGGCGTGATCCCGGCAACCACCCCCAGCGGCATGCGGATCGAATAACTATCCACATTGGTCCCCACATTGCGCGAATACTCGCCCTTCAACGCATCGGGAATTCCGCAGGCGAACTCCACCACCTCCATGCCGCGCACCACCTCGCCCGCCGCATCCGTGATCACCTTGCCATGCTCGCCGGTGATCAGCGCCGCCAGCTCGTCCTTGTGCGCCTCGATCAAGTCCTTGAACTTGAACATCACCCGCGCCCGCCGCAGCGCCGGAGTCGCCGCCCAGGCCGGAAACGCCGCCACCGCCCCGGCGATCGCCCGCTCCACCTCATCGGGCGTCGCCACGCTCACCACCCCGGTCTGCACCCCCAGCGCCGGGTCGAACACCGGCAGATGCCGCGTCCCCGCCCCCTCGATCCGCTGATTGTCGATGAAATGACCGTGCGATTTCATGGCGTCCCCCCGGTTTGATCGGCCCCGATATTGTCGCCGCCATCCCCGCAGGGCAACCCCCGCGCGCACATCGCAGCACCCGCACTCACGCCCGATCGCGCCGCCCCATCCCCCGCCGCAACCGCGCCAACGCCTCGCCGATCGGCCCCTCCGGCAACCCCTCGCAAGGCTCGGCCACCCCCACCGCCCGCCGCCGCCCACCCCGCGCCACAGGCTTTCCCCCATCGCCCCCGGGCGGCAGATCCACGAACCGCACCCGCGCCACCGGCGCCCCACCCAACGCCAGATTGATCCGCGCCATCAGCGCCGGAACCTGATGCTGCAACTCCAGCGCATCCGGCCCCGCACACCCCAGCGTCAACGTCCCCGCCGCACACTTCACCGGCACACTCCGCGCCGCAATCGCCACCCCGACAATCGCAGGCCAATCCTCGATCAACGTCGCGAGCGATGCCCCCCGCCGGCGCAACGCCGGGCGCAAAATCGGCGCCACCAGCGCCGCAATCCCGCGCGGCGCAAAATGCCGCGGCGGCTCGACAGGCGGCAGCTTTGCCCCCATTGACCGCTTCCGTGAACCCTGCTCTGCCATCCGCCGCCGCCCTGCTCCGCTGGTATCGCGCCCATCGCCGCGCCCTGCCCTGGCGCGCGACCGACCGCAGCCCCAACCCCTACCACGTCTGGCTCAGCGAAATCATGCTCCAGCAAACCGTGGTCGCCACCGTCATACCCTATTTCAACCGCTTCATCACCCGCTTCCCGACCATCGAAACCCTCGCCAACGCCCCCGACAACGACATCCTCGCCCTCTGGGCCGGCCTCGGCTACTACGCCCGCGCCCGCAACCTGATCGCCTGCGCCCGCGCCATCGCCGCAACCGGCCGCTTCCCCGACACGCTCGACTCCCTCCGCGCCCTCCCCGGCATCGGCCCCTACACCGCCGCCGCCATCGGCGCGATCGCCTTCAACCTCCCCATCGTCCCGATCGACGGCAACGTCGAACGCGTCACCGCCCGCATCTTCGCGATCCAGACCCCCCTCCCCGCCGCCAAACCCGCCATCGCCGCCGCCGCCGCCCGCCTCGGCAACCAACCCGCCGCCCACGCCGCCCCCGGCGACTTCGTCCAGGCCCTGTTCGACCTCGGCGCCACCATCTGCACCCCGCGCAACCCCTCCTGCCTGCTCTGCCCCTGGCAATCCTCCTGCACCGCCCACGCCGAAGGCATCGCCCCAACCCTCCCCCGCAAAACCCCGAAATCCCCCCGCCCGATCCGCTACGGCACCGCCTTCCTGCTCCGCGACCCCACCGGCGCCATCGCCCTCCGCCGCCGCCCCCCCACCGGACTCCTCGGCAGCATGCTCGAACTCCCCGGAACCGCATGGGAACCAACCAAACCCGCCGCCCCACCCCCCACCCAAGCCAACTGGCACGACGCCGGAACCATCACCCACATTTTCACCCACTTCGAACTCCACCTCCACATCATGGCCGCCACCACCCCCCACCTCCCCCCCACTCTCCAACACGCCCCCCCCACAACCCCCCTGCCCAGCCTGATGCGCAAAGCCGTCGAAGCCGGAATAGCCTGTCTCGACGGGAGGTCCGGGGGACGTAAAGAACAGGGCAAGAAGACTTCTTTTTTGAAAAAAAGAAGCAAAAAACTTTTGTGAATCCGGTGCATGGGCGTTTTTCACCAGCACAGACCCAAAGTCAAAAGAGTATTTGTAGGATGGGCAGAGCCCTTGCGAAGCCCATCACTCTCTAGTCACCAATAAAACAAGTCAAGCAAGCCGTTCTTTTTTGAAAAAAAGAACCAAAAAACTTCTTGACTCTGGTTCCCGACCCTTTCGACGTAAGAGACTCAAGCTCAACCCAAACTCATAACCACAAAAAGAAAGACTTTTACTCTTGGCTACGGGCATTTCACCAGCACAGCCCCAAATTAACAAGAGTTTTTTTGCTTCTTTTTTTGCAAAAAAAGAAGTGCTTCACCTTCACTTAACCTTACCTTCCCAAACCAACGCCACAAAAAAGCCCCAGGCACGAGGCCTGGGGCGGGGTCACCGAATCCTACCCGTCGTATAGGATCAATAATCGGGGGCGCTGACGGCCCAGCTGTGGTGGTGGACCAATCCGTCGTCGTGATCGTGGTGGTGTGTGGGGGTCGGGGGTTCGTCGTGGAATTGTTCGGTTTCGGTACTTCCGGCCATGGCTGTGGTTGAGGCTTTACCCGCTGACACGGCGACGGCGACGGCGTCGAAGTAGGAGGTGCCGACTTCGCGCTGGTGGCGGGTTGCGGTGTAGCCTTGGGGTTCGGCGGCGAATTCGGCTTGCTGCAATTCGGAGTAGGCGGCCATGCCGCGTTCGGCATAGCCTTTGGCGAGTTGGAACATCGAGTAGTTGAGCGAGTGGAAGCCCGCGAGGGTAACGAACTGGAATTTGTAGCCCATCGCCGCGATTTCCTGTTGGAACGTCGCGATTTTTTCGGGGCTCAGTTTCTTTTTCCAGTTGAAGCTGGGCGAGCAGTTATAGGCAAGCATCTTGCCGGGGAACTGTTTGTGGATGGCTTCGGCGAACTGGCGCGCTTCGTCGAGGTTGGGTTCGGAGGTTTCCCACCAGAGCAGGTCGGCGTAGGGCGCGTAGGCGAGGCTGCGGGCGATGGCGTATTCCACGCCGAGGCCGGGTTTGATCCGGTAGAAGCCTTCCGGGGTGCGTTCGCCGGTCAGGAACGGGCGATCGCGTTCATCAACATCGGCGGTGAGCAGTTGGGCGGCGTGGCTGTCGGTCCGGCAGAGCAGCACGGTCGAGACGCCTTCGACGTCTGCGGCGAGCCGTGCGGCGTTGAGGGTGCGGATATGCTGGGAAATCGGCACCAGGACTTTACCGCCGAGATGGCCGCATTTTTTCTCCGAGGCGAGCTGATCCTCGAAATGCACACCGGCGGCACCGGCTTCGATCATGGCCTTCATCAACTCGTAGGCATTGAGCGCGCCACCGAACCCGGCTTCGGCGTCCGCGATGATCGGCGCCATCCAGTAGGTATTGGTATCGCCTTCCATGCGCGAAATCTGATCGGCGCGGCGGAGGGTGGCGTTGATCCGCTTGACCACCTGCGGCACCGAGTTGACCGGGTAGAGCGACTGATCGGGGTACATTTCGCCGGAGTTGTTGGCATCCGCCGCGACCTGCCAGCCGGAGAGGTAGATCGCCTTGAGTCCGGCCTTGACCTGCTGCATCGCCTGATTGCCGGTGAGGGCGCCGAGGGTGTTGACGTAATCCCCGTTTTTCAAAAGATTCCACAGGCGGTTGGCGCCCATTTCCGCGATTGTGTGGCGGACCCGGAAGTTGCCGGAAAGCCGTTCGACATCGGCGGTGGTGTAATCGCGCCGGATGCCGGCAAACCGGTCGGGTGCCACGGCGAGCCCGCCGGGCAGGCCTTCGGGGGAATGGGTGGGGGTCGGAAAGTCTGTCATGGTGGTCTCCTGATGCCGTGCGTAAACGGGCCGTGCGTAAATGTGATTGAGGTCGATTGTTGGTTTGCAGTCTGGACGTTTGCGGTTTCTGGTCGGCCGGCGTATTCGCCATGTGTGGAATATTTACGCTGCATCCGCGAAAGTCACGCGGTTTCTCGACATTAAACACCGAAACCAGTGGCGGAATTGACTGTAAAGTTTTACAATCTGTAAAGCTTGAAAACTTTTTACCCTCGTTCAAGGCCAACCCATGTCCAACCCGTTGATCGGCCGCATCGTCCGCCGCCTCCGTCAGGAGCAGGGCATGACCCAGCAGAAACTGGCGTCGCGCCTCGGCATCTCGACCTCGTATCTCAACCTGATCGAGCACGATCAGCGCGGCGTCACCGCCACCTTGCTGATCAAACTCACCGAAATCCTGCAGGTCGATCTCGCCGCCCTTTCCGGCTCGGATGAACGCCAGATCGAACAGGCCCTGCGCGAAACCTTCGCCGACCCGCTGCTCGGCACCGCCCCGGTCCCCGAATCCGAGGCCCAACTTCTCGCCGCTTCCGCTCCCGCCGCCGCCCAGGCCATCCTCGGCCTCTACCGCGCATTCCAGGCGGTGCGCGAGGAAACCGGCGGCATCACCCTCCCCTCAGGCCGCAAAATCCTGCTCCCGAACGAGGAAACCCGCGATTTCTTCCACCAGCACGCCAATCACTTCCCCGAAATCGAAGCCGCCGCCGAAGCCCTCGGTGCCGAACTCCCCGCCGCCTCGCTCGGCATGAACCACGCGCTCGCCGAACGCCTGCGCCAGAAACACGGCCTCGTCGTCTCGGTCGGCCCCCTGCCCGGCGCACTCCGCATCTACGATCCCGCCGCCCGCCACCTCCGCCTCTCGGAAATCCTGCCGCGCGAAAGCCGGGGCTTCCAAATGGCCTTCCAGCTCGGCCTGCTCGAAGGCCGCGACCTGATCGAACCCATCGTCAAAGCCGCCGCCATGACCACGCCGGACGCCGCCTCCCTCCTGCGCATCGGCCTGATCAACTACTTCGCCGGCGCCATCCTGATGCCCTACGCCCCCTTCCTCGCCGCCGCCGCCAGCCTGCGCCACGATGTCGAACACCTCGCCATGCGCTTCGGCGTCTCCTTCGAACAAGCCTGCCACCGCCTCTCCACCCTCCAACGCAAAGGCGCGCGCGGCGTGCCGATGTTCTTCCTCCGCGTCGATCCCGCCGGCAACGTCTCCAAACGCTTCTCCGCCGCCGGCTTCCCCTTCGCCCGCTTCGGCGGCAACTGCCCGCGCTGGGTGATCTACGCCGCCTTCGCTGCCCCCGGCAGCGTGCGCGTCCAGATCGCCCAACTCCCCGACGGCGCAACCTACCTCTGCTTCGCCCGCACCATCGTCGCCCCGGCCGCCCACTGGGGCGAACCGCCCGCCACCCGCGTCGTCGCCATGGGCTGCGAAATCGGCCGCGCCTCCGAATTCGTCTACGCCGACGGCATCGAAATCGAACCCGCCACCGTCGGCATCGGCCTGTCCTGCCGCCTCTGCGACCGCCCCGATTGCCGCTCCCGCGCCTTCCCCCCGCTCGCCCACCGCCTCAACCTCGATATCGCCACAACCAGCACATCCCCCTACCGCTTCGAACCCGCCCGCTCTGGGGCAATCGCTGGCGACGTGCCCCGTAGAAGGTGAGGCAAAAAGGGTTCTTTTTTGCAAAAAAGAACCAAAAAACTCTTTTGAATCTGGGCCCGTGCCCCTGACAACGCCCGTAGCCCAGCTAACAAAAGTTTTTTGCTACTTTTTTTCAAAAAAGTAGCCCTTCCTCGCCCTTCCTTTGCTTTCTCACCCCCCAGATCCTATGCTTATAGTCCCATGTGACCCCAGCATCTCCCCCTCGTGAAGCCTTGGCCGAAAACTTCAAAGTCATATTTGAAGACTTCCGCCATGCCTACGAGGCGGACGCCGATCACCATCATCCCGCCATCATGAAGTTCATGGAACTTCTGTTCCTCCTGCTCGACAGCATCGCCGCCAGCCTCGCCAAAGCCGTCGCAGCTTTGTCCAACCCGCTCGCGCCCACCCGCGAACCGGCTGCCGCCTCGGCGCGTGATGACGCGCCGGTGCCGCATAACCCCGCGCTGCGCGAATGCGCCGGGCTGCGCCGCCCGGTGCGACGCGAGCCGATCTTCATTGCCGCCGCTGCTCCCGATCATGATGCCACCGTCTCCCGCGACCTTGCGGCAGTGCCCACGGCGATCCGGCTTCGTCCCGTCCGCAATTTCCGCATCGAACCCAAATTCACGCCAACCCCGCGCCGCAATTCGAGCTACCGCGCGCACTTCCGCCCCCCAAAACCACCCTTCCGCAAAAAAACCGCGTCACTCCACGCGATTTCGCACGACTAACTCGTTACGATATCATAACGACATAACTGAAATCGCGCACATATGCGGATGAATCCGCCGAACTTCGGCATAATCGCCGGTTCCGGCGCGGCGACATGACGGAAAGTTGATCTTCCAAGTATCACCGATCCGATAAACCCGTTAACCATCGATCAACCGAACTCATGGCAGGAACAAGACCCGAATGCAGGAAACCGTATCGACCGAGGCGCCCCTGATCCCCCGCGCCGCCCTGTTCGGCAACCCGAGCCGGCGCGGTGCCGCGATCAGTCCGGATGGCAGGCACATCACCTTCCTCGCCCCGCTCGATGGGGTGATGAACGTCTTCATCGCCCCGCGCGGCGCGCTCGATCAGGCAAAGCCCCTCACCCATGAGACCAAACGCGGCGTTCCCTTCTATCAATGGGCGCAGGACTCCGGTCATGTGCTGGTCGGGCGCGATACCGATGGCGACGAAAACTTCCACGTCCACGCCGTCGATATCACCACCGGCCACGCCCGTGACCTGACGCCGCACGAGAACGTGCGCGCCGAAATCGCCAAACTCTCGCTTCAGCATCCGGGCGAAGTGATCCTCAGCCACAATGCCCGTAATCCACAATTCCCCGATCTCTACCGCGTCGACATCACCACCGGCGCCGCAACCATGATCACCGAAAACCCCGGCTTCGCCGCTTTCGCGATCGACGATGATTTCAATGTCCGCTGCGCGATCGCGTTCCAGCCGGATGGCAGCCAGATCACACTCCGCCCGGACCCCGCTTCCGGCTGGGTACCCTTCCTGCAATTCGCGCCGGAAGATGCGATGATCTCCGGGATCGAGGAGAATTTCGCCCCCGATGGCACCACCCTGATCCGGTCGAGCGCCGGGCGCGACACCTCGGCCCTTTACCGCCTGGCGCTCGACACCGGCGAACAGACGCTGATCGCCGCCGACGATCGCGCCGATATCGGCGGCGTGCTGGTCGATCAGATCACCAAGGCGCCACTCGCCTACAGCGTCAATTACGAACGCAACCGCTATGTCGCGCTCGATCCCGCGGTCCAGCCCGATCTCGATTACCTCGATGCCGCGAATATCGGCGACTGGGTGGCACAATCGCGCACCGATGACGACAAGCTCTGGGTGATCGGCAGCAATGCGGATACCGCGCCCGGCGCCGCCTACATCTACGACCGCACGGCGAAATCCCTCGAAAAACTCTACGACTCCCGCCCGGAACTCGCCGACGCACCGCTGGCCGCGATGCACCCGGTGATCATCGAAGCGCGGGACGGGCTGAAACTGGTCTCCTACCTCACCCTCCCCAAGGGCAGCGATGCCGCCACACCCGGCCGTCCCTCCCGCAAGCTGCCCATGATCCTCCTTGTGCATGGCGGCCCCTGGGCGCGCGACGAGTTCGGATACAATCCCTATCATCAATGGCTGACCAACCGGGGCTATGCGGTGCTGTCGGTCAATTTCCGCGCCTCGACCGGCCTCGGCAAAAGCTTCGTCAACGCCGGCAACAACGAATGGGCCCGCGCGATGGACGACGATCTGCTCGACGCAGTCGATTGGGCGATCACCGCGAACATCGCCGACCCCGCACGCGTCGCGATCATGGGAGGGTCCTATGGCGGCTACGCCACCCTCGCCTCCATGACCCGCAACCCGACCAAATTCGCCTGCGGCGTCGATATCGTCGGCCCCTCGAACCTCGAAACCCTGCTCGCCACCATCCCGCCCTACTGGGAATCCATACGCACGATCTTTCAACGATCCATCGGCAATCCCGATACCGCAGATGGTCTGGCCCTGTTGCGCGACCGCTCGCCGGTCCACCTCGCCGACCGTCTGGCCCGGTCACTGTTGATCGGTCAGGGTGCCAACGATCCCCGCGTAAAACAGGCGGAATCGGACCAGATGGTCGCCGCCTTGAAAGCCAAGGGCATCCCGGTCACCTACGTCCTGTTCCCGGATGAAGGCCACGGCTTCGCCCGGCCCGAGAACAACATTGCGTTCAACGCGATTACCGAGCAATTTCTCGCCGCCCATCTCGGCGGCCGCGCCGAACCGATCGGTGCGGACGAAATTTCGCGGTCGACCGCACAGATCCTGGAAGGCGCCGACACACTTCGATGACGAGCGAACCGAAACCGCCCCTGATCACCCGCAAGCGGGTGATGCTGGCCCTTGAAATCGTCTTCAACTTCCTGCTGCCGTGGATCGTCTACCGCATCGCCAAGCCCCATATCGGCGAAATCCACGCCATCATGGCGTCCGCGGCCCCCCCGACGGTCTGGAGCCTCGTCGAATTCGCGCGCAAGCGCCGGGTGGACGCCATTTCCATCATGGTCCTCGGCGGCATCGGCCTCTCGCTGCTCGGCTTCGCTCTGGGCGGATCGCCGAAACTGCTGCTGATGCGCGAATCCCTCATCACCGGGCTGATCGGCATCGTGTTCGTCGCATCGGCCCTCATCGGCCGCCCGCTGATGTATGTGCTGGCCAGCGCCAGTCTCAAGCGCCAGTCCGCCGAGGACAGCGCCGAATTCGAAACCTTCAAGGACGACCCGGCATTCCGGCGCATGATGACCGTGATGACCATCGTATGGGGCGTGGGCTTCATCGTCGAAACCGCGATCCGCAGCGTGCTGGTATTCTCGCTGCCGGTCGGACGGTTCCTGATCATCGGCCCGATCGTCGGATACGGCATGATCGGACTGCTGATGCTGTGGACCTTCCTGTATGGCCGCGCGGCGGACAAGCGCGGCGTGATGTCGTAACGACCCCTCCTCACCGATAGTTCCGCAAATTTCACATGGCCGGGTGCATTTCCCCCGCACCCGGCGCTCTTGCGCAATCGCCTGGATCGGTCATATACCAACAGTTAAATACTTATCTATATAAATAAGTTTCCGTGAGGCCGCCTCCACCGTTCGATCCCGCATCCCGTCACTGCGTGACCGCAATGCCGAGCAACCGCTTCACGTCAACTCTCCGTGTGGTTGTGCATTGCACAACCACTGATGATGGCGAAATCGGGATCGACCCCACGGCTGTTCAACGCTTTGATATAGCGACGAGTGAGAGCAGGTGTTGGATGCCGGCGAGCGCTGCGCGGTATCGGTCTTGCTTCATGGTGCCAGTCTTGCTGACCATCAGGATATTGAAGCCGAAGCTGCGTAAGCGGGCGAAGATGCCCGGGTTGGTTCGGATGCGCGACCGGTCTTCGCCCATAGTGACATCCCTTGTGTAATGCGAGGTGTTTTCGATTTTCCAATGCGCGCGGATGGCCACGCCGGCCCGAGCGGCGGTGATCGGGCGGTTCGCGATGTAGAAGGCGGTTTCCGTTGTCGAGTGGAGCAGCCCGGTTGCGGGGCTGCGTGTCACGACCGAGCGCTCCACTTGTATGATCGCGGCGACGTGGGGATGCCAATCGGTGTCGGCGAGTGCGTCGGCCGGATCGAAGACAGTGACGGCACGGGTTTCATCGCGATTGCGGCCATGATTGCGGCTTTGGGCGCGATCGTGCGAGGCGGCCGTCGCGGCCAGGTGTTCAATCGCGGCTTTCAGGGTCGGCTGATTGTCCTTGAGCTGAACGATCAGGCCGATTTTGGCGTCCTGGGCGACCTCGAAGAGTTTTTTTGACAGTGCAGCGCATCGAGGGTGACGATGGCGTCCTCAGCGATACCGAGCTCGGCAAGCAGTGTCTGAGCTGCCGGGATCTCATTGGATTTCGCATCGATATCGAGGTGCGCCAGCACGAGTTTGGTGTCGGTGGCGAAGGCGCTGAGCACGTGAGCGGCGGTTCGATCGTGGAACTTGTCGAAGCTGCCGCGCAGGGTCTTGCCGTCCAGTGCGATGCTGGCAGCACCGGGCTTGGCGTTGGCCGCGTGCAGAAGTGCTGCATGCCGACGAAAGACCGCCTCCACCCCGATCGGATCGAGCCCCTGGAGGATGTAGCGGATCGAGGTATGCGACGGTGCGCGGCGCCATTTCAAACCAAAGCTGCGGTTGAGGGTGCGGCGATGGGTGTCGATGAACGTGACGATACCGCGATAGGAATCGCTGCCGCTCACGATCGCGAGGATCGAAAACAAAAGCACGTGGGGCAACTTGTAGAGTTTGCCCTCCGCGCGGCGTGGGTCAGGGACATCAGCCAGGATGTCGAGCAACGGGGTGAACGTGGCCATGGTAACCTCCGAATCGGTTACCTCCCCACGAATCCCAGATCGATCCCGGCGGGAATCCGCAAAATGCTCGACGCCTCAATTTCCGACGTCCTGTTGCATATCGGACCCAGTGAACCATCAGTTCAGAGGGTTGAACAGCCCTGGGATCGACCCCATATCGGTCAGGGGCCGGGCACGACGAGATACCAGAGACGACTTTGTCATGATGTGCCGATCGAGGTTCATAAGGAGCGTTCGATGCTAGAGAATTCACTATCCGTGTTCCTGTCGCGGATCGATTTCGCCTGGATCACCAGCTTTCATATTCTCTATCCGCCGCTCACGGTCGGGCTGGCGACGCTGCTGTTCTTTTTCGAATGGCGCTGGATGAAGACCGATGATGAAAAATGGTACCGGCTGACCCGGTTCTTCGAAAAACTGTTCATCATCAATTTCGGTGCCGGTGTCGCCACCGGCATCACGATGGAAATGGCATTCGGAATTCTCTACGGCCCGTTCTCGCAGGCCGCCGGCCCGTTCTTCGGCCAGGTGCTCGGCTACGAGACCATCACCGCCTTCATGTACGAAGCCGGTTTCATCGGCCTGATGATCTTCGGCTGGGGCAAGATCAGCAAAAAGATGCATCTGTTCGCGACGTTCAACGTCGCCTTGTCGTCCTCCTTCTCCGCGATGTGGATTCTGGTGGCGAATTCGTGGATGCAGACCCCGACCGGCGTAACCCTGAAGAACGGCGTGTTCCAGGTGACCGACTGGGTTTCGGCGATCCTGAACCCCGATGTGATGTTCGGCTTTCCCCACATGCTGGTCGCCTGTTTCGAACTGGCACTGTTCTTCGTCGCGGGTGTCTCGGCATGGTTCGTGCTCCGCAAGCGCCATATCGAGATTTTCGCCCGCCCGCTGCGCTATGCCCTGCTCGCCCTCGTCGTCGTCGCCCCGCTGCAGGTCTATCTGGGTGACGGTCTGGGCCAGGTCGTCGCGCACGACCAACCCGCAGCCCTTGCCGCGATGGAAGGCCACTACCACACCTATAACAAGGACGGTTCGGTCAATACCGGCTGGCATATCGTCGCGTGGCCGAACGCCAAAGGGGACGGCAACGCCTTCGCCATCACCATCCCCCACGTGCTGAGCCTGCTCGAAACCCATACCTGGACCGGCAAGGTTCCCGGCCTCGACACCATCAAGCCCGAGGATCGCCCGCCCGTCGTGGTACCGTTCTACTCGTTCCGCGTGATGGTGGCGGCGGGGATGTTCATGATGCTGGTGGCGTTCTGGGGCGGCTGGCTCGCCTTGCGCCGCCGGCTCACCGCCGCGCGGATCGCGCAGAACCCGCTATTCCTCCGCGTCGTCGTGTTCAGCGCCTTCCTGCCCTATATCTCGGTCTGGACCGGCTGGTGGACCCGTGAGGTCGCGCGCCAGCCCTGGGTGGTCTATGGTTTGATGCGCACGGCGCAGGGCGTCAGCCACATGTCGGTGCCGCTCGAAGTATTCTGGCTGGTCGGCTACATGGCGTTCGAACTGATGGTGTTCGGCGGCACCTGGTACTTCCTCGCCAAAGTGATCCGCAAGGGCCCCGACCTCACCAGCCCGGTGGTTCAGGAAGGCCACCAGATGCTCGGCCACATCGAGGAGCCGAAACACCACGAGCCGGCTCAACCCGAATATCCGCGTCCGGCGTAAAGGAAGAGCCGACCATGCAAACCATGAACGCCCTCACCCAGACCCAGCATTTCCTCACCATCATCTGGTGGATGTCGCTCGGTCTGAGCATCATGCTCTACCTCATGCTGGACGGGGCCGACCTCGGTGCCGGCGTGTTCTCCCTGTTCGTCAAGGACGAACACGACCGCGGCGCGATCATGTCCGCCATGGCCGGCACCTGGGATGCCAACGAGACCTGGCTGATCGTCGCGGGGGGCGTGCTGTTCGGCACCTTCCCCTTCGTCTACGGCTCGCTGTTCAGCTATCTGATGGTGCCGCTCGCCCTCGCGCTGTGGGGCATCATCACCCGCGCGGTCTCGCTCGAATTCCGCCATCTGGCCGAACCGCGCTACAAGCGGTTCAGCGACTATGCCTTCGGCGTTTCGAGCCTGACCACCGCCTTCTTCGCCGGTATGGCGGTGGGTGCCACCCTCAAAGGCTTTCCCCTCACCCATACGCCTGATCAGGTGCCGGCCTATGTCGGCGGTGCCCTGCGCTTCATCAGCCCGTTCAGCATCTGGACCGGGATTGCCGCGGTGATCGCCGTCGCGCTGGCCGGGGGCCTGTTCGTCCGCGCCCGGTTCGAACCGCAGGAGGACATCCGCAAACACGCGGCGACCTGGACCAATATCGTGTTCTTCATCGCTCTCGCAGCGGCGGTGATCACCACGGCCTGGAGCGTGATCATTTTTCCCTGGGCCGCAAACCGCTGGCTCGGGCCGCATTTCTACCTCTGGGGCCTCGGCTTCCTCGTGGTGGTCTATACCGTGATCCGGATGCGGATGGCCTCGAACCGCGAGCACGACATCGCCGCCATCTTGTGGCTCAACGCCGCCCTCGCCCTGATGGGGACCGGCATGATGTGGACGATGTATCCCTGGATGGTGCCGAACACCTGGACGATCTTCGCCGGTGCCACGCCGCAGGTCTCGATCATCACCTTCACCATGGCGATGGCCGGATTCTTCCCGGTGATGCTGGCCTATAACTGGTATCAGATCTGGGTGTTCCGCGCCCGCGTCACCAAACTCGCCGCCTACGGGCATTGAGTGGCGGTGCGCCATGCCGCTCTTTCTGCGCGCCTTGTGGAACCAGCGGATCGCGGCCCTGTTCATCGTCGGGCCCGGTGTCAGCGTGATCCTGGTCGCGCTGATCTTCGGCCTCGCGCATGATCTGCAACTGATGGCGGTGGGCGTGTTCGTGCTCACCGTCGGGTTGTTCAGCATCCTGCTATCGGGCGAATATCGTATCCTTCGTCACCACCAGACCAGGCGCTGATCATGGCCGGTCCCGGCGCCCCGATGCCGCGTGCGACCGGCAAGGCCCTCGATGCCTGGCTGCGCCAGCGGGCGCGTCAGGTGCGCATCCCCCTCGCCGTCGCGATCGGGCTCGGCGCGATCGGCGGCCTGCTGCTGGTGGCGCAGGCCTGGCTGCTCGCCCTGATCCTCAATGCCGTCATCATCGACCATCTCGGTCTCGCGGCGGTCCGGCTGTGGCTGATCGCCCTGCTCGTCATCTTTGCCGCACGGGCGATCGTGACCGCCGCCACCGATATCGCCGCCTTCGAGGCCGTGGCCATCATCAAGCGCGATCTCCGCCGCAAGGTCTATGCCCAGCTCGAAGCGCTCGGACCGGTCTGGGCGCGCCGGGAACGGACCGGGGATATCGTCAACACCATCGTCGACGGCATCGAGGCGCTCGAATCATACTATGGCAGTTACCTGCCGCAGATGGCCCTCGCCGTGTTCATTCCGCTCGCGATCCTGGTGTTCGTGTTCCCGGCCTACTGGGTCGGCGGGCTGATCATGGTCATCACCGCACCGCTGATCCCGGTGTTCATGATCATCATCGGCAAGGGCACCGAACGGCTGAACCAGCGGCAATGGCGCAAACTGGCGCGGATGAGTGCGCATTTCTTCGACTCGATCGAGGGGCTGACGACCCTCAAACTGTTCAACGCCAGCCGCGCCGAAGCCGCGATGATCGCGCAGGTGTCCGACGAATACCGCCGCGATACCATCGCGGTGCTGCGCGTCGCGTTCCTGTCCTCGCTGGTGCTCGAATTTTTCGCGACCATCAGCGTCGCACTGATCGCGGTGTTCATCGGCTTCAACCTCTATTACCGCGAGATCGCGTTCCTGCCGGGGATTTTCGTGCTGCTGCTGGCCCCCGAATTCTATCGCCCGCTGCGCAACATGGGCACCCAGTACCACGCGCGGATGACCGCGATCGGCGCGTCCGAGCAGATCGTCCGCCTGCTCGATGCGAAGCCGCGCCCACCGTCACAAGCCTCATCGGCGCTGGCCGCGCACCCCGAACTGCGGATCGTATTCGAGGAGGTCGGTTTCGCCTACGAACCGGAGGCTCCGGTGCTGCACGGCATCGGGTTCGGCCTCAAGCGCGGCGAGAGCATCGCGCTGGTCGGCCCCAGCGGCGCGGGCAAGACCACGATCGGGCAATTGCTGCTCGGGTTCATCACACCCACGAGCGGGCGGATCACGATCGACGGCACCGACCTGCGCGATCTCGACACCGCCGGCTGGCAGGCGCGCATTGCCTGGCTGCCGCAGCGCCCGACTTTGTTTCACGGCACCGTGCGCGACAATATCAGCCTCGGGATGGCGGCGGGCGAGGCCGAAATCCGCCACGCCGCCACCCTCGCCCATGCCGATGGGTTCATCGCCGCGCTGCCTTCGGGCTACGACACCATTCTGGGCGATGCCGGTCAGGGCCTGTCGGGCGGTGAAATCCACCGGATCGCCCTGGCCCGCGCCTTTCTGAAGGACGCCGATCTGGTAGTGCTCGACGAGGCGGTGACCGGGCTCGACCCCGAATCGGCGTCCCTGATCACCAGTGCGATCGCGGTTCTGGCGCGCGACCGCGCCGTGCTGATCATCGCCCACCGGCTCGAAACCATCCGGCAGGCCGACCGGATCATGGTGCTCGAACAGGGGCGCATCGTCGAAGCCGGCGATCATGACGCGCTGATGGCCCGCAATGGTGCCTATGCCGCGATGGTCCGCCTGCACGAACAGGTGCGGATGTGAAGGATCTGCTGCGCCTGCTCCGGCTGTTCCGCCCCTATGCGCTCTGGATGGCCGCGGGAATCGCGCTGTCGATTCTGGTGGTGCTCGCCAATGTCGGGCTGCTCGCATTGTCCGGCTGGTTCATCGCCGCGATGGCGATTTCGGGACTGACCGGCAATCTCATCGAATACTTCACCCCCGCCGCCGGGATCCGCGCGCTCGCCGTGATCAGGGCGGGGGGGCGTTATGCCGAACGCCTCGTGACGCACGAGGCGACGCTGCGGCTGCTCTCGCAGTTGCGGGTGTGGTTCTACGTGCACCTCGAACCGCTGGCCCCGGCGCGGCTGCAATATTACCGCGGCGGAGACCTGCTCAGCCGGATCCGCGCGGATATCGACAGTCTCGACAATCTTTACCTGCGGGTGATCGCCCCGAGCATCGCGGCGCTGGTCACCACGATGCTGATGATCGGGTTCATCTCGATCTTTTCCGCCCGCATCGGGATGATCGATCTCGCCGGGCTGGTCCTCGCCGGGGTGGCGCTGCCGCTCGCGACCCGCGTGATCGGCCGGCGCGGCGGCGGGCAGGCGGTGGAATTGCGGGCGCGGTTGCGCGGCCTCGTCGCGGACAGTGTACGCGGCCTCGGCGAATTGATCGTGTATCAGGCCTCCACACGGCAGGCGGGGGCGATCGGTGAGGCCAGCGAAGCGCTGATCCGCGTGCAGCGCCGGCAGGTCCGGCTCAGCGGTGCTGCGGCGGCGCTCAGCGGCTTGCTGATGCACCTGACCATGTGGATTGCGCTGGTGGTCGCGATCCCGCTGATCGTCTCTGGCACGCTGGCGCCGCCCGATTTCGCGATGATCGCGTTTTTCGTGCTCGGCAGCTTCGAAGCGATCGCGGCGTTGCCCCTGGCGTTTCAGGTGCTCGGCGAAACCCTGGCGGCGGCGCGGCGGATTTTCGAAATCGTCGATACCGTCCCGGCGGTCGCCGAACCGGCGCGGACCATCCCGGCGCCCACTACCTTCGACCTCGATTTGTCCGGGGTACGGATGCGTTACGCGCCGGATGCGCCGTGGGCGCTGGACGGTATCGACCTCGCGGTGCCGCAGGGCACCCATCTCGGGATCATCGGGGCGACCGGGGCGGGCAAGACCAGCCTGATCAACGTGCTGCTGCGGTTCTGGGAGTTTCAGGACGGCACCATCACGCTCGGCGGGGTCTCGCTGCGCGACATCCCGGGCGAAACCATGCAGCAGGTCTGCGCCGTGGTGGCGCAGCAGACCCATCTGTTCAACACCAGTATCCGGCGCAATCTGCTGCTGGCCCGCCCGGACGCCGACGATGCCGCCCTGCACGATGCCTTGCGGCGCGCGAATATCCTCGATGAGATTCTCGCCCTGCCGCAGGGGCTCGATACCATCGTGGGCGAAACCGGCACCCGCCTGTCCGGTGGTCAGGCGCGGCGGGTGGCGATTGCGCGGGCGGTGCTGAAAGACGCCCCGATCCTTATTCTCGACGAGCCGACCGAAGGGCTCGATCCGGTCTCCGAACGCGCGGTGATGGCAGCGCTCGACGCACTCATGCAGGGGCGCACCACGCTGCTGATCACCCATCGTCCTGAAAATCTCGGCTTCGTCGATCGCGTCGTCCGGATCGATCGCGGGCGGCTGCGCGAAATCGGCGGCGCCAGCACGCGTGAACGCGGGTTGTCGAGCCTGCGGACCTGACGAACCGGTCAGGCGGCCAGCTTGCCGATCAGCCGTGTCGCGGCCTCCAGCGTGTCCGCCTCGCTCGCGGGTTTGTCGAGCCGCAGCCGCAGAATTCGGGGAAAGCGCAGCGCGATGCCCGATTTATGCCGCGCCGATCGCTGCGCCGCATCGAAGCCGATTTCCAGCACGATGCCGGGTTCCACTTCCCGCACCGGCCCGTAGCTCGCCGTGGTGTGCGACCTGATCCATTTATCCAGCACCAGCAACTCGGCATCGGTATAGCCGGAATAGGCCTTGCCGATCGGCACCAGCCGACCCTCATCGGTCCAGACGCCGAAGGTGTAATCCGAATAGAACGAACTGCGCCTGCCATGGCCGCGCTGGGCATACATCAACACGCAATCGAGGCTGAGCGGGTCGCGCTTCCATTTCCACCAATACCCTTTCGGTCTGCCAGCGAGATAGGGGCTTGCGGCGGCCTTGAGCATCAGCCCTTCGATGCCGTCGTCGCGCGCGGTGGCGCGCAGACCGGCGAGATCGGCTTCAGTTTCGAAGTCGATCTGCGGCGAAATATCCATCCGTGCCGGGGTGGTCGCGGCAAACCAAGCTTCCAGCCTGGCGCGGCGTTGATCAAACGGCAGGCCGCGCAAATCCGCAGCACCGTCGAACAGCATGTCATAGAGCCGCACGGCAACCGGATATTCGGCGCGCGCCTTGGCGCTGACAATTTTACGGTTGAGCCGTTGCTGCAGATCGGCGAACGGCGCCACCACGCCATCGCGGATCACCAGCAATTCGCCATCGAGCACCGCGTTGAACTCCATCGCGGCGAGGATTTCGGGAAAACTCGCTGAAATATCATCCGCACCGCGCGAATACAGCCGCTTACCGCCCGGGGTCGCGACCAGTTGAACCCGTATGCCATCCCATTTCCACTCGGCCCGGTAGGCCGACCAATCAAGCCCAGCGCGATCGGTGTCCTCAATTGGATGAGCCAGCATGGGCGGGCGAAACACCGGCGTGGTGCCCGGATCGGGCCGCGCGGTGCGGCGCTCCAGCCAGTCGAACAGGGTGGGATACGGCGGTAGCAGACCGTGCCAGATCTCCTCGATCGAATCGACCTCGACCACGAAACGCTGCGCCAGCGCCAGTTTCGCCAGCCGCAGCGACGCACCGACCCGCAACCCGCCAGTAATCAGCTTGATCAGCGCAATCCGGGTCGAAACATCGCTGGCATCGAGCCAAGTGGCGATCAGCGCCGGAATTGCCTCGCGCGGCGTTCGTCGCAACTGATCCACCACAGACGGCAATTCCGGCGGGCTTTCAACTTCGGCCTTCGGCCAGATCAGCGCGATCGCCTCGGCCAGATCGCCGACGTAATCATAGGACAGCGCGAATAATTCGGGGTCCGCCTTGGTCGCGACCAAAGCACGCAACACCGCGGGCTTGGCACCCGGAAAATCGAGCTTGCCGGCAATCGCCGCCAGCGCATAGCCGCGTTCGGGGTCCGGCCTGGTGGCGAAATAATCGGCAAGGAGGGCGATCTTGGCGTTGCGGCCCTGGGTGTAGAGCAGGCGCTCCAGGAGGTCGGCGAAGGCCTTCATGCGCGCAAAGACAAGGCAGGAGAAGCACTTCTTTTTTTGAAAAAAAAGAAGCAAAAAAACTTTTTGTCATCTGGTCCATACTGGTGAAACCCGCGATGACCCAGATTAACAAAAGTTTTTTGCTTCTTTTTTACAAAAAAGAAGTGGTTCCCTCGCCTTACGCCCGTCACGTATCATCCCCCTCGTCACCATACCCGATCAAACTCAGCGCCCGTCCGCGCCGCCCCATCAGACCGAGCTGGTAGATTAACGCAGTCTCATTGCCATGGGTCACCCAGATTTCCGGTGCCTGTACATCGATGACGGTGGCGAGCAACTCGTTCCAGTCGGCGTGATCGGAAATGATCAGCGGCAGTTCGACGCCGCTTGCTTTGGCGCGCTGGCGCACCCGCATCCAGCCCGAGGCGACCGCGACGACCGGATCATCGAGCCGTCGCGCCCAGCGATCCGCCACGGCGGAGGGCGGTGCCAACACCACCGCCCCGCGTAGCGCCGCTTTATCCGCCACGGTCGCCGGACGAAGGTCACCGAGGTTGATGCCGAGTTCGCCGTAGAGCGTGCATAATTTCGCAAGCGCGCCGTGCAGATAAATCGGCACATCGTAGCCGGAAGCCCGCAGGAGCGCGATCACCCGCTGCGATTTGCCGAGGCCGTAGGCGCCGATCAGATGCGGTCGTTCGGGAAACACGGTCATCGAATGGAGCAGCTTGGCGATCTCCGATCCCGCGTCGGGGTGGCGGAACACCGGCAGGCCGAACGTCGCTTCGGTGACGAACACATCGCACACCACCGGGGTGAACGGCGCACAGGTCGGGTCAGCCCGGCGCTTGTAATCGCCCGACACCACGGCGCGGCTGCCCTGATACGTCATCACCACCTGGCACGAGCCGAGCACATGGCCGGCCGGCACCAGGCTGACATCGACATCGCCGATCCGCAGCACCTCGCCGATCGCGAGCGCCTGCTGGGTGATGCCCGCCCTGCCCTCGCCCATCCGCGCGCGCATGATCGCCAGCGTTTCGACACTGGCGAGCACATGCCGATGACCCGGCCGGGCGTGATCGGCATGGCCATGGGTGATGATCGCGCGATCGACCGCGCGCGTCGCATCGATATGAAACCCGCCCGGGATACAGAACAGGCCTTCGGGGCGGGGTTGAAGCCAGGTTTCGGGGTGAGGTGCCACGGCGTTCAGATGGATCGTGATTGCGAAAAAAACCAGTCTGGTTAGACTGAAAACGTGAACAAACAAAAAACATCGCTGCCGGTGCGGTTCCGCAATTGGTTCGCGGGGCGGGGCTGGACGGTCCGGCCCCACCAGCTGGCGGTGCTGGGTGCGGTCATCGCGGGCGATAACGCCCTGCTGATCGCCCCGACCGGCGGCGGCAAGACGCTGGCGGGATTTCTGCCGAGCCTGATTGCGTTGGCCGATGCGCCGCAACCGCGCCTGCACACGCTTTACATCAGTCCGCTGAAGGCGTTGGCGACCGATATCGCGCGCAATCTCGAAACGCCGATCGCCGAGATGGCGCTGCCGATCCGGGTCGAGACCCGCACCGGCGACACCCCGGCCAACCGGCGGGCGCGCCAGCGGAGCGATCCGCCGCATATCCTGCTGACCACGCCGGAAAGCCTTGCCTTGCTGCTCTATCAGCCCGAGGCGGCTGAGTACTTCGCCGATCTCGCGATGATCGTGCTCGATGAGATCCACGCGCTCGCCGGCACCAAGCGCGGCGACCAGCTTGCCCTGTGCCTCGCCCGCCTCCATGCGCTGGCTCCTCGCGCGCTGCGGATTGGCCTGTCCGCGACCGTCGCGCATCCCGGCGCGATGCTCGACTGGCTTTCGCCGGACGGCCATGGCGGGGCCACGCAGCTCGTGCTGGGCGAGGCCGGCGCGCCGCCCGAAATCGGCATGCTGATCGCGCCGGGGCGGATGCCGTGGTCGGGTCATATGGGGCTGATGGCGGCTGAGGCGATCCTGCAGCAGATCCGGGCCGCGCGCATGACCATCGTGTTCGTCAACACCCGCGCCCAGGCCGAGTTGATGTTCGAGGCCTTGTGGCGGCACAACGAGGAGACGTTGCCGATTGCGCTGCATCACGGCAGTCTCGATGTGAACCAGCGCCGCAAGGTCGAGGCGGCGATGGCGGCGGGGCGGCTGCGGGCAGTGGTGGCGACCTCCTCGCTCGATCTCGGGATCGACTGGGCGGCGGTGGATCAGGTCATTCAGGTCGCGGCGCCCAAGGGCGTCTCGCGGCTGATGCAGCGGCTCGGCCGCGCCAACCATCGGCTCGATGAAGCCTCGCGCGCTCTGCTGGTACCGGCCAACCGATTCGAGGTACTGGAATGCGCCGCCGCGATCGAGGGTGTGGCGGCGCTGGACCTCGATGGCGATCCGCCGCGCGAGGGCGCGCTCGATGTGCTGGCCCAGCACGTGCTCGGACGGGCCTGCGCCGGACCGTTCCATCCCGACAATCTGTTCGCCGAAATCCGCACCGCCGCTCCTTACGCCGCCCTGTCGCGCCGCGACTTCGACGATGTGGTGCGCTACGTCGAGGATGGCGGCTACGCGCTGTCGGTCTATGAGCGGTACCGCAAACTGTTCCGCGATTCCGAGGGCATGGTCCATGTCCGCAACGCGCGCATCGTGCGGCTGTTCCGCATGAATATCGGCACCATCGTCGAGGCGCCGGTGCTGAAGGTGCGGATGGGCGGCGGGCGCGGCGGCGGCATCACGCTCGGCGAGATCGAGGAATATTTCGTCGCGATGCTGACCCCCGGCGACACGTTCCTGTTCGCCGGGCGGCGGCTGCGCTTCGTCGGGATTCGCGAGACCAGCGTGATCGTGACCGATGGCGGAAGCGGCGAGCCGAAAATTCCCACCTATGTCGGCGGGCGGATGCCGCTGAGCACCAATCTGGCCGACCGGGTGCGCGCGATGCTGCACAGCCCCGCGCAATGGGTGCATTTTCCCGAACCCGTGCGGGAGTGGCTCGATCTACAGGCGGTGCGCTCATCATTGCCCGGTCCGGACGATCTGCTGGTCGAGACGTTTCCGCGCGGCGGGCGGTGGTATCTGGTCGCCTATTGCTTCGAGGGGCGGCAGGCGCATCAGGCGCTCGGCATGCTGATCACCCGGCGGCTGGAACGCTTCGGCGGCCAGCCTCTGGGATTCGTTGCGACCGACTACGTGCTGGGCGTGTGGTGCGCGCGCGAACCGGGCGACATCGCCCGCCTGTTCGAACAGGACATGCTCGGCGACGATCTGGAAGCCTGGATGGATGAGAGCACCATGCTCAAGCGCAGCTTCCGCAACGTGGCGGTGATCGCCGGATTGATCGAGCGGACGCATCCGGGTGGCGAGCGCAGCCGTAGACAAGTCAGTATCAATACCGATCTGATCTATGATGTGCTCCGCAAACACGACCCCACCCATATTCTGCTCCGCGCCACCCGGGCCGACGCCGCGCATGGGCTGGTCGATCTCGCCCGGATCGCCGGGATGCTGGCGCGGGTGCAGGGGCGGATCACCCATCGCCGGCTCAGGCGCGTCTCGCCGCTCGCCGTGCCGGTACTGCTCGAAATCGGCCGCGAACAGGTGCGCGGCGGCGAGGCCGAGGACGCGCTGCTCGCCGAAGCGGAGGCGTTGCTCGCCGAGGCCGGGGTCACGCCTTGTGTCCATCTGGCGTGACACGCAACAATATGGAAAGGAGGCACCCATGAATGCTGCCCCGATCCATCGCGCCGGTCACCGTTTCATGCTCGACCCTGCGGGGGTGGTGATCTGGCCGGCGCGGCGGACGCTGATCGTGGCCGATCTGCACCTCGAAAAGGCCTCTGCCAGTGCCGCGCGCGGGTCGCTCGTGCCGCCTTACGACACGCGGACCACGCTGGACCGGCTGGCTTTGTTATTGCGGCATTACGCGCCGGAGACCGTGATTGCTCTGGGCGATTCGTTTCACGATGCCGCCGGCCCCGCACGGCTGGCCACAGAGGATGCCGCCCGCCTCGCCCGGCTGGAGGCGGCGCACCGCTTCGTGTGGATCGCGGGCAATCACGATCAGGGCGTCGGCGGCATGGAGTCGTGGCACGAGGATCACTGCGTGTTTCGTCATGAGGCGGGCGAGGTCGGGGCCGGAATGGTGGAGTTTTCCGGACATTTTCATCCCAGGGCGCGGATCGCGACGCGTGCCGCCGCCATTGGCCGGCCCTGTTTCGTGACCGACCAGCACCGTGTCCTGCTGCCCTCGTTCGGTGCCTATACCGGCGGGCTGGATGTGACGGCAGCGCCGATCCGCGCCCTGTTTCCGCGTGGCGGGCAGGTGTTCATGCTCAGCCGGGACCGGGTGTTCGCCTTTCCGCTCGCTCATGCCGCCAGGGCAGCGTAATGGCGATCAGCCTTGTCTGGTTTCGCAATGATCTGCGCCTTGCCGATAATCCGGCCCTGGCAGCGGGGCTCGAGTCCGGTTCGATCGTGCCGGTCTTCGTGCTCGATCCCGCAGCAAAATGGGGCGGTGCCTCGCTGTGGTGGCTGCACCACTCGCTTGCATCGCTGGCAAAGGACTGTGCGGCGCGGGGCGCGAAACTGGTGCTGCGGCGCGGCGATTCGGCGGCGATCATCGCGGAACTGGCGAGGACGCTCGGGGCTGAAGCGGTCCATGCCGGGCGGGCGCACGAGCCGTGGCTGCGTCGCGTGGATCGCGCGGTCGCCGAGGAGCTGGCAAAGCGCGATATCGCGTTCCACCGTCATCGTTCGGCGCTGATGTTCGGGGGTGAGCAGATCGTGAACAAGACCGGCGGCGTCTATGGTGTCTACACCCCGTTTTCACGCGCCTGTTTCGAGGCGTTCAGCGCCCGCCCGGCGATTGCGGCACCGCAGCGGATCGGGAGTATCGCGGATGTTGCGAGCGACGCGCTCGATGACTGGCAATTGCTGCCGACCCGGCCCGACTGGTCCGCCGGGCTGGCCGAAACCTGGACCCCGGGCGAAGCGGGGGCACATGAGCGGCTCACCGCCTTCCTCGACGCCGACCTCGATGAGTACGACCGGCAGCGCAATCTGCCCGGCAGATCCGGCACCTCGATGCTCTCGCCCCACCTTCATTGGGGCGAAATCGCGATCGATGCGGTCTGGCGCGCCACCGAGGCCGCGCGCACCACGCGCGCCGAGGGCCGCACGACCTTCCTGAAGGAACTGGTCTGGCGCGAATTCGCCGCCTACCTGCTCTGGCACAACCAAGACCTCGACACCGTGCCGATGAAAGCGCAATTCGCCGCGATGCCGTGGCGGGATGCGCCCGGGGAACTGCGTGCGTGGCAGCGCGGCCGGACCGGAATTCCGATCGTCGATGCCGGAATGCGCCAGCTCTGGCAGACCGGCTGGATGCACAACCGGGTGCGGATGATCACCGCCTCGTTCCTGGTCAAACATCTGCTGATCCCGTGGCAGACCGGCGAGGCCTGGTTCTGGGACTGTCTGGTCGATGCCGATGTCGCATCCAACGCCGCCTCATGGCAGTGGGTGGCGGGGTGCGGTGCCGATGCCGCGCCCTATTTCAGAATCTTCAATCCGGTTTTGCAGGGTTTGAAATTCGATCCGGACGGCGCCTATGTCCGCCGCTTCGTGCCGGAACTCGCGAACCTGCCGGACGAGGTGATCCATGCGCCGTGGGACGCGCCGCAACACGTTCTGCGCGGGGCGGGCGTCATTTTAGGCAGGACTTATCCGGAACCGATCGTCGATCTCGCTTCGGGCCGGGATCGCGCGCTGGCGGCACTGAAGGAAATCGGAAACTCACCCTCATGATCAACGACAAGCCGAAACTCGCGGTGATCGGCGGCGGCATCGCCGGCATGTCGATGGCGTGGCTGGCCCGCGATGCGTGGGACGTCACGCTCTACGAGGCCGAAGCCCGGCTCGGCGGCCATGCCGACACGCAGTTGGTGACGCTCGATGGCGCGGAGGTCGCGGTCGATACCGGCTTCATCGTGCTGAACGACCGGAATTATCCTCATCTCGAAGGGTTCTTCCGACAGCTCGGCGTCGCCACCCATGACACCGACATGACGTTCGGCGTCTCGATCGGCAACGGCGCGCTCGAATATGGCGGGTCCAACCTCGCCCAGTTGTTCGCCCAGAAATCCAACCTGCTGCGCCCGCGCTTCTGGCGGATGATCCAGGACATTCTCCGGTTCAACCGCGAGGCCCCCGCACTGCTCGATGGTGCCGGCACCGAAACGCTCGGTGAGTATCTCGATCGCAACCATTACGGCCCGGGCTTTACCGATGATCACATCCTGCCGATGGGGGCCGCGATCTGGTCGGCCTCGGTGGCGGGAATGCGCGCGTTCCCGGCGCGGCATTTCGTGCGGTTTTTCCACAACCACGGTCTGCTCACCATCAACGACCGGCCGCAATGGCGCACGGTGACCGGCGGATCGCGGATGTATGTCGCCAAGGTGCGTGAGGCGCTGGGTGAGCGGGTGCGCGTGGGCCAACCGGTCCGGCGCGTGATGCGCGAGGCCGATCGCCTCAGTGTCGCGACCGACGCGGGGGTGGAGCATTACGATCAGGCCGTGCTCGCCTGCCACGCCGATCAGGCCCTCGCGATGATCGGCGAGCCCACGCAAGGCGAACGCGATATCCTCGGCGCGGTCGGGTTTCAGGCCAACCGCGCGGTGCTGCACACCGATACCGCCCTGATGCCGAGGCGGCGCGCGGTGTGGTCCGCCTGGAATTACCTTGCGCGCGATGCCGGCGATCATGCCCAGGCGATCAGCGTGACCTACTGGATGAACGCGTTGCAGGGGCTGCGAACCGCGAAACCGCTGCTGGTCAGCCTCAACCCGCTGATCGAGCCGGACCCCGCGCAGGTGCTGCTGACCCGGCATTACACCCATCCGCGCTTCGACACCGCGGCGATGGCGGCGCAGGAGGCATTGCCGCGAATTCAGGGGCAGGACCGGCTGTGGTTTGCCGGCGCTTGGACTGGCTGGGGATTTCACGAGGACGGTATCGCCTCGGCGGTGCGGGTCGCCCGTGCACTGGGTATTGCGGTGCCCTGGCAGACCGGCGCGGACCGCTCCGGCGCAGTCCGGCACGCGGCATGACCGGAGCGATGATTTATGCCGGCGTCGTCGGTCATGTCCGCCACACGGCGCCGCGCACCAAATTCGCCTATAAACTCTGGATGCTCGCGATCGATCTCGACGATCTCGACGCCTTCGCGGCGCGCAGCCGCGTGTTTCGCCACAACCGGTTCGGGCTGATCGGCATCAACGACCGGGATCATGGCCCCCGCGACGGTTCGGCCCTGCGACCCTGGGTGGAATCGGCCCTTGCGGAAAACGACCTCTCCGGGTTCGGCGCGCGCATCCGTTTGATGACGATCCCCCGTATCCTCGGTTATGCATTCAACCCGATCAGCTTCTATTTCTGTGCCGATGCCGACGGCAGGCTGGGTGCCGTGCTGCACCAGGTGAAGAACACGTTCGGCGACCAGATCGGCTATCTGATCCCGGTTTCGCCCGGCCCCGGTCCGATCCGCCAGCGCGTCGCCAAGGCGATGCATGTCTCGCCGCTGTTCGACATGCAGGGCCAGTATGATTTCACCTTCACGCGGCCGGGTCCGAAATTCCGCATGAGCCTGCGCTACGGGGCCGAGACCAGGCGTATGAACGCGACCATGGCGCTCGACGCCACTCCGGCCACCGACCGGGCCCTGCTCGCCCAGATCGCGAAAATGCCGCTGGTCGCCGTCAAGGTCATCGCCGCGATCCACTGGGAAGCGATCAGAACCCTTGTGCGCGGCGCAAAATTCCACCGCGAACCTGCCCGCACCCACCATCCGATCATCCGAGGAGACGCCGTATGAGCGACGCCACCATCGCCAGCCCGGGTGCGAACCCCAGCCTGCCCCGCGACCGCCGGTTGCGCCTCGGCCTCGGCATCGCCCGCATGATCAAGGCGGGTACGATGGAAGTGGTGCTGCCGGATGGTTCGGTCCATCATTTCGCGGGCACCGAGCCCGGACCGAACGCGACGATGATCGTGCGGGATGCCCGGATGATCGCGAAACTGGTCTTCGGTGGCAGTCTCGGCCTTGCCGAAGCCTATCTCGAAGGCTGGTGGGACAGCCCGAGCCTGATCGACGTGCTGCGATCCGGCACGCTGAACGAAGCGGCCTGGGAAGATATGCTGCGCGGCAAGCTCTGGGCCCGCGCGGTCAGCTTCGTTGCGCACAAGCTGCGGCCGAACACCCGCAAAGGCGCGCGGCGGAATATTTCCGAGCATTATGACCTTGGTAACGATTTCTATGGATCATGGCTGGATCAGACCATGACCTATTCCGCCGCCGTGTTCGATCCCGCCACCCAATCCCTCGAAGCCGCGCAGGAGCGGAAGATCCACCGGCTGTGCCGCGCGCTGGGGCTGAGCGAGGGGATGGACGTGCTGGAAATCGGCTGCGGCTGGGGTGGCTTCGCTGAAATCGCCGCGCGCGATTACGGCGCCAACGTCACCGGCATCACCCTCTCGCAGGAACAGCTCGAATTCGGCCAGGCCCGCATCGCCCGCGCCGGGCTGGGCAATCGCGTCACCCTGCGCCTTCAGGATTATCGGGACGTGACGGAAACCTTCGACCGGATCGCCTCGATCGAGATGTTCGAGGCGGTGGGCGAACAATATTGGCCGACCTATTTCGCCTGTGTCCGCGACCGGCTGAACCAGGGCGGCCTTGCGGGCTTGCAGGTGATCACCATCGCGGACCGGTATTTCGAGGAGTATCGCTCCAGCGCCGATTTCATCCAGCGTTACGTCTTTCCCGGCGGCATGCTGCCCTCGCCCACGCGGTTCAATCAGGAAATCGCCCGCGCCGGGCTGAAGCTGCGCGAAAGCTTCTGGTTCGGGCAGGATTACGCCGAAACCCTCGCCCGCTGGCAGCACGCTTTCCAGACCGCATGGCCGCGGATCGGGGCGATGTCGCGCCAGTACGACGGCCGGTTCAAGCGGCTCTGGGAATATTACCTCGCCTATTGCGAGGCCGGGTTCCGCGCGGGCTGGACCGATGTGGGCCAGTTCGTGATCGCGCGAGGCTGATTGCCGCGCCACCAGCTCAGCCTGCGCACCAAGCTGATCTACGCAGCGCCCGCGCTGCCGCTGGCGATGCTCGGGCTGCCGCTGCTGGTCATTCTGCCGGATTTCTGGGCCGGCCCGATGCATATGAACCTCGTCACCGTCGGGTTCGTGCTCACCGCCGTCCGCATTTTCGATGTCATCGTCGATCCCGCGATCGGGCGGTTCTCCGATCTCTCGCAGTCCCGGTTCGGCCGCCGCAAGCCGTTCATGGCGGTGGCGATGCCGGTCGCGGCGGTCGGGGCGATCGGCCTGTTCTTTCCGCCCCATGGCGCGGGTGCGGTGTGGCTGTTCGTTTTTTACGCTCTGGTCACCTGGGGCTGGACCGCGCTATCCCTGCCCTATTGGGCGTGGGGAGCGGAATTGTCCGACGATTATACCGAGCGTCAGCGGATCACGTCGCTGCGCGAAGGCGGGACCATCATCGGCATCCTGATCTCGGCCATCGCGCCGGTCGCGCTGGGCATCACCTCGCATGTCGGGCAGGCGCATCTGCTGTCGCTGCTGACCATCGGCCTCGCCACCCCGTTCGTGCTGCTCGCCTTGCTGCGGGTGCGCGACCCGCTGCCGATCCGCCGTGCCGCACCGGCAGGGCTGAGGGCGACCCTGAGGCTGCTGGCCGCGAACGCCCCGTTCCGCCGCCTGATCCTCGCCTGGGCGGTGAACGGGCTGGCGAACGGACTGCCCGCCGCGCTGATCCTGATCGTGTTCGACCAGATCCTGCACGCGCCCAAAGCCTCCGGCCCGTTGTTGCTGGTGTATTTCGCGGCAGGTGTGCTCTCGGTGCCGTTATGGCTGAAAGCCTCCGCGCGGATCGGCAAGCACCTGACCTGGGCGGCGGCGATGGCGATGTCCGGCATTGCCTTCGCCTTCGTACCCGCGATCCTGCACGTTCCCCACGTGCTGATCCTGTTCGGCATCATCAGCGTGTTCACCGGTTCCGGGCTGGGTGCCGATTTCACCATTCCGCCCGCAATCCAGGCCGATGTGGTCGATGTCGATGAAGCGGCGAGCGGCGAACAGCGCGCGGGGATCTATTTCGCCGCCGCCACCATGGCGCAGAAAGCCGGCAACGCCCTCGCCCCCGGCTTTGCATTTCCGGTGCTCGGCCTCGTCGGATTCTCGACCCGGGGCGGCAATGATCTGGCACAGGACGCGACGCTGATGGTGCTCTATTGCGGCATCCCCGCCACTCTGAAACTGGTGGCCGCCGCGATCATGTGGCGCTTCCCGATCGACCGGGCCGCCCAGCAGGAGTTGCGGGCGACCATCGCCGCGCAGGCATGATCCCCCCCGGCGCCGCTCTGCGTGTGGTTGGCGACGTCCACGGCGATTCAGCCGGGTTTGCCGCCGCCGTCGCGACCGATCGGTTCATCGTCCAGTTGGGCGACCTCGTCGATGACGGACCCGACACGCCCGGCGCGCTGCGGATCATGTTCGACCTGATCGATCGCGGACGCGGATTGTTCCTGCTCGGCAACCACGATTTCAAACTCGCCCGCGCCCTGCGCGGCGATGCGGTGCAGCGCGGACCGGGCCTCGCCGCCACGATCGCGGCCCTGGATAACGCGACCTCCGCGCGCGCCCTGCATGAAATCACCCGCGCGCCGGGCTGGCTGCGATCGGGCTCCACGATCTTCGTCCATGGGGGTTTTCATCCCGCCATGCTGACCGCCGCCTCTGCCGCCATGCGCCCCGGCCGCGCCGACCACCTGCTTGCCCGTGCGCTCTACGGCCAGACTACTGGCCGGGTCACCGGCGCCGGCAAGCCCGAGCGTCTGCTCGCGTGGGTCGATCGCATTCCCGAAGGTCACATCGTCTATTGCGGCCACGACCAGCGCAGTACCAATGGCCGCCCGCTGACACTCCACGGAAGGCTCGGGGGTCAGGCGGTGTTCATGGATACGGGGGCTGGCAAGGGAGGGCATCTGTCGTGGATCGACCTGCCGGCGGAAGTGGAGTGAGGAAGGAAGGGCTTCTTTTTTGTAAAAAAGAAGCAAAAGACTTTTTTGATCCGGGTCGGTGCTGGTTTCACCGGCTCGACTGATCTTCCATCAACCTCAGTGGGTCCGGACCCCATGATCGAGCGGCACCGAAATCCACGACGTCCCCGCCGGCCCATCGACCAGCAAGGCAACGGTGTGTTTGCGCGCGAGCCGATCGTTCAGGGCCTTCGGTGTCGTCACGAAATCGGGGCCGACCGCCTCGATCAGCGTATCGGCGTGCAGCCCGGCCCGTGCCGCGGCACTGTTCTTGTCGACCGAGACGACAATCACGCCCCGCGCCCCCGGATGGGTCATGACGCCGATACCGAGTGACGCGATCATGTCAGGTTTCGCGGCGGTTTGTGTCGGAACCGGTTTCGCGGCGGGTTTTTTGTCGGTCGGCGGCACCGCAATGGTGATCGCCGCGTCGTGCAGCGCGCCATCGATCCGATAGCGGAATCTGGCGGTCTGACCGGCGGGAATTTCGGCAAGCGCCACCTTGAAGGAATGAACATCGCGGATCGGCCGGTCATCGACATCGGTGATCACATCCGCCGGCGCGAGTTTGCCGGAAGAAGGACCATCCGCGACCACGCCGCCGACCACCACGCCGTCCGCGGACGGCAGATGCCAGGCACGCTCCATATCCGCCGAGACGTGCTCGATCCGCAGCCCTACCCATCCACGCGTCATTTTGCCATGCGCGATCAAGGATTTCGCCACCGGCTCGACCATGCTGGAGGGGATGGCGAACCCGATGCCGACCGATCCGCCCGATGGCGAATAGATCGCGGAATCCACGCCCACGACATGCCCGTTGGCATCGAGCATGGGACCGCCGGAATTACCCCGGTTGATCGCCGCATCGGTCTGGATGAAATTGTCGTACGGCCCCGAGCCGATATCGCGGTGCAACGCGCTCACCACCCCCGCCGAAACCGAAAATCCGAGACCGAACGGGTTGCCGATCGCCACCACCCAGTCGCCGAGTTCGAGCTTGCCGCTATCGCCGAATGTCAGGAACGGATCGGGGTGGCCGGTGTCGATCTTCAATACCGCCAGATCGGCCTTCTTGTCCGACCCGATCAGCTTGGCGGTATAGATATGCCCGTCATGCATCGTGACCTTGATCTCGCTGGCCCCGGCGATGACGTGATGATTGGTGACGATATAGCCGTCCTTGCTGATGAAGAACCCGGTGCCGAGTGCCTGTTCTGCGCGTGGCGGCACGATCAGGCTGTTCGAATCGGCTTTCTTCGCGTCCGATTTCTGAAACCCGCCCGCTCCCGGCTTGAGTTCGGCCCCCGGCGCGGGCTTCGCCTTCATCGGGTCGATGCTTTCGATATCGACCACGGCGGGCAAAGCGGCGCGGGCGATTTTGGCGATCGCCGGCGGCGTCGGCATGGCTTCGGCGCGTCCGCTCGCGACGAGGCCGGCGGCGAGCAGCAGGTTCGGCAGGGTTTTTCGCAATGTCATGGCTATCAGAGTGATGTGATATCGCCGATCCGGCAAGAGATGATTTTCACGATCCCGGCGGGCGTCGCCCCGGCTTGCCGCATCTCCCGCAATGTCGCGGCCCGGTCGCGCTTCGCCAGCCGCCGTCCGGAGTGATCGGTCAGCAGCGGATGATGGGCATAGGCCGGGGTCGGCCAGCCGAGCAGATGCTGCAACAGCACGTGGATCGGCGTCACGGCCCGCAAATCCTGCCCCCTCGTCACCAGCGTCACCCCCTGCGCCGCATCGTCATGCGTCACGCAGAGATGATAGCTGCACAAAGCATCCTTGCGCGCCAGCACGACATCGCCGAGCGCTGCCGGGTCGGCGGAAATCCACCCCTCGCCCGCCTCGTGAAACCGCAGCGCGCCGGTGCGCCGAACCGCGCGATCTGTGCGCAGCCGCAAGGCATAGGCGTCGCCTTGCGCGATTCGCGCCGTGGCGATCGCCGGATCGAGGGTGCGGCAGGTGCCGGGATAGCGGCCATCACCCCCGTGCGGCGCGCTCATTGCCGCGGCAATCTCGGCACGGGTGCAGAAACAGGGGTAGAACAGGTCCATTGCCGCCAGCCGATCGAGCGCGGCAGCGTAATCCGCCAGATGATCCGACTGGCGGCGCACTTCGCCGCGCCAGACCAGGCCGAGCCAGGTCAGATCCTCGATGATCGCCTCGGTGAAGGCAGGGCGGCAGCGCCCGGCATCGATATCCTCGATCCGCAGCAGAAAGTCGCCCTGCCCTGCCCGCGCCGCCGCGAACCCGGTCAGCGCCGAGGCGGCATGGCCGAGATGCAGATAGCCGGTCGGGCTCGGAGCAAAGCGGGTCACGATGGACATCGCCGGTCAGGATGATACGCTCCGCGCGAATTGCAAAGTGAGGCGCAAATGACCCTGGATGGACCGCGTTGGGGGCCGGCGAGCGGCACCGCGAAGCAGCTCGTCGTGCTCTGCCACGGCGTCGGCGCCGACGGGAACGATCTGATCGACCTCGCCCCATACTGGGCGCGGGCGGTGCCCGAAGCCGCTTTCGTCGCCCCCCATGCGCCGGAACCCTTCGCCATGGCACCGCATGGCCGCCAATGGTTCCCGATCGGCAATCTCGATCCGCTGACCCTGGGAGCCGGGGTTCGCCGCGCGCAGACCGCGCTCGATGGCTTTCTCGATGCCGAACTGGCCCGGCTCGGCCTCCCGCCGGACGCCTATGCGCTGATGGGATTCAGCCAGGGTGCGATGACCGTGCTGTTCACGGGATTGCGCCGTGCGGTGCCGCCGCGCGCGATCCTCGCCTTTTCCGGCGCGCTGATCGACCCCGAGTCGCTGCCGCGCGAGATCGCAGGACGCCCGCCGGTCCTTCTGGTTCATGGCGAGGCGGACCCGATCGTGCCGGTCTCGCGCTCGCGCGACGCCGAGGCGGTCCTTCGGGCCAACGGCGTCCCGGTGCAGGGACTTTATGTTCCGAACCTCGCTCACGGCATCGACGATGCGGGGCTTTCGGCGGGCGCGCTGGCATTGCAGCGCGGCTTCGCCACGCCGGTTGAAGTTTGATGACAAAGTCCGGGGCCGACGCTGCGTGACTTGCAGCCCGCGCGGGTCTTTGTCATAAACCCCTCATGAACTCGGCCCGTCACCAGATATGGCGACTCGATTTCCGAAGCGCCCTTTATGTTGCGTCCCCCTATTGGGACCGGATGAGTAATGCCTGACGGCGGGCAGAATTTCCCCGCTCTCGTGCTGAACGCGGATTTCCGTCCGCTCTCCTATTTTCCGTTATCGCTCTGGGCCTGGCAGGACGCCGTGAAAGCGGTGTTTCTCGACCGTGTCTCGGTGCTTTCCGAGTACGAGCACGAGGTTCATTCGGTCTCCGTCTCGATGAAACTGCCTTCGGTGATCGCGCTGAAGGATTTCGTGCCCTCGATGCGCCAGCCGGCGTTCACCCGGTTCAACGTGTTTCTGCGCGACGGGTTTACCTGCCAGTACTGTCACGATCGTCTGCCCGCGCCCGATCTGACGTTCGACCACGTCATCCCCCGCGCCCGTGGTGGCCGCACCACCTGGGAAAACGTCGTCACCGCCTGCGGCGCGTGCAATCTCCGCAAGGGCTCGAAGCTGCCCCGCGAATGCAAGATGTTCCCGTATGAGACCCCGCGCCGCCCGAATTCGTGGGAGCTTCAGGATCGCGGGCGCGCCTTCCCGCCGAATTTCCTGCACGAAAGCTGGCGTGATTTCCTCTATTGGGACAGCGAGCTGGAAACATGAAAATTTTTGTCGGCGTTTAGAGTTCCGAAATAATCGTCAGGTATCACCATCCCGAAACCAATGGGGATGCCGATGTCCGGAACCGCTTCGAAATCGCTGGTCTGCCTTGTATTATTCGCGTTGACCGGGTGCGCGACCCGCACTGAAACCCATGTCTATAACGTCATTCACCCGTGGTACGGGCAAAATGTCTACATGAAAGCGCGTTATGCGTGCGAACGCGCCAACGATCATCGTATCAGTATATCCCACGCGATTGAGCAACCTGATGTCTGGAAAATAGGGCGAGCGGGGGTCAGGCATCCTGGTAGTCCCACTTGATGTAGCCCTTGGTGTCGGCGGCCCATTTTTCATCGATTTCGACGAGGACGGCGCTGACGAGGCGTTCGAGGGAGGCTTCGTTGGGGAAGACCCTGATTTTGGTGGTGCGGCGTTTGAGTTCCTGCTGGATGCCGCGTTCCATGGGGTTGGAAGTGCGAAGCCGGCGCTGGTGGGGTTCTGGCAGTGTGAAGACGGTGAGGCCTTCGGGGATATTTCGTTCGAGCCAATCGGCGAGCTTTGGTGCGGTGTCGCGATAGGCATTGACGAGGGTTGTGAGAGCGATCTGGGCAGCGGCGAGGGAATTTGCGTTCCAGACGGTCCGGAGTTCTGCGCCGATGCGTTTGCGGATGGCGTGGTTGGGGGCGTGGTGGATGGCGTTTTGGGCGAGGTGGAACTGGCATCGTTGCCAGTGTGCGGCGCCGAAGACGGCGCGGCGTGCGGCGTGCAATCCGGCATGGTCATCGGAGACGATGAATTCGACGCCTCGCAGGCCACGCTGATGGAGGCTTTCGAGGAAGGCACGCCAATGGACTTCGGCCTCGGAAAGGGCGACCGAGACGCCGAGGACACGGCGGCGTTCATCGGGTCCGATGCCGATGGCCGAGAGCACGGCGGCATCGCGGACGACGCCATTATCGCGCATTTTTTCATATCTGGCGTCGAGGATGAGGTAGCGGATCTCGGCGAGGGGTCGGGTGCGCCAGGCGGCGAGTTCGTCATCGAGCAGCTTGCTGGCGCGGCTGACCTGAGCGGAGGAGAGGCTTTCGATGCCGAATTCGCGCATGACGGCCTCGACGTCGCGGGTGGAGACGCCTTTGATGTACATTTCGGCGACGGCGACCATGACGGCGCGGACCGAGCGTCGGCCGCGTTCGAGGGACTGTGGGTAGAAGGGTTCGCCCACGTGACCGGCGGTTTTGGGGACATCGACGGTGATCGACCCGGCCGGGGTATCGATCCGCTTGGGCTTGTAGCCATTGGCGTAACCCTGACGATCGGGGTTGCGCTCGTAGTGACTGGCGTGGAGGAAGCGTTCGCGCTCGATCTGCATGGCGAGTTCGAAGGTCCTGGCAAATACCGTGGCGATATCGCCTGCGCCGTTTTCGATCAGATGTTCCAAAAGTGCCTCGATAATCGTATCCTTTTTGGCGTCCATTCATCGGTCTCCATGTTGGTGTGAACAACTGCATGGAATACCAGAATGAACAGCCCTTGCCGGGGCATGCCCCGGCAAGGGCACCAACTCCCAACCCAAAATGAATTTCCAGACGTCAGGTTACACCACCTCCCACGCCTCTGCCTTCGATCTTAACTTCGGCTCGTCCGCTGTCTCAATGGTTGGCCCCAATCAGCTTCTGGCACGTCATTGTCTGATGGCTGAAGGATGGCGGTGGCGGACGGTCCAAGTCGAATACTGACACCATAGGTGCGCCTTGGACGGATCGGACAAGGAAGGGCGAGCACGCGGAGTTTACAACGCCTCATTATCGGTTATCCGTCACTCAACGGAGAACCGACATGAACAAACCGATCCCCAACTCCCTGCGCAACCTGCCCGACGAACGCGGCCGCTTCGGCGAATTCGGCGGCCGGTTCGTTGCCGAAACCCTCATGCCGCTGATCCTCGAACTGGAGGCCGCCTACGAGGCCGCGAAGAACGATCCGGCGTTCCAGGCCGAGTTCGACTATTACATGAAGCACTATGTCGGCCGCCCCAGCCCGCTCTGGTTCGCGGAGCGGCTGACGAAAAAACTCGGCGGTGCCAAAATCTATTTCAAGCGTGACGAGTTGAACCACACCGGCGCGCATAAAATCAACAATTGCATCGGGCAGATCCTGCTCGCCAAGCGCATGGGCAAGACCCGCATCATCGCGGAAACCGGCGCCGGCCAGCACGGGGTTGCCACCGCAACCGTCGCCGCCTTGTTCGGCCTGCCCTGCGTGATCTACATGGGCGCGGTCGATGTCGAGCGGCAACAGCCCAATGTGTTCCGCATGAAGCTGCTCGGCGCCGAAGTGGTCCCGGTCACGTCCGGCGCGGCGACGCTCAAGGATGCGATGAACGACGCCCTGCGCGACTGGGTCGCGAACGTGCGCGACACGTTTTATATCATCGGCACCGCCGCTGGTCCGCACCCCTACCCCGCCATGGTCCGCGATTTTCAGTCGGTCATCGGCACCGAAGCCCGCGCTCAGATGCTGGAAGCCGAATCCCGCCTGCCGGATGTCGCGATCGCGGCGATCGGCGGCGGCTCCAACGCGATCGGCCTGTTCCATCCGATGCTCGATGACGAGGTCAAGCTCATCGGCGTCGAAGCCGCCGGGCGCGGCCTCGATTCCGGCGAACATGCCGCCTCGCTGTCGCGGGGCCGGCCCGGCGTGCTCCACGGCAACCGCACCTATCTGCTGCAGGACGATGACGGCCAGATCCTCGAAGCCCACTCGATTTCCGCCGGTCTCGATTACCCCGGCATCGGTCCGGAACATTCCTATCTTCATGATATCGGCCGGGTCGAGTATGTCGCGGTCACCGATGATGAAGCGCTTGCGGCGTTCCAGCTCTGCTGCGCGACCGAGGGGATCATCCCCGCGCTCGAACCCGCCCACGCCCTTGCCCATGTCGCCAAGATCGCCCCGAGCATGGAGCCCGAAAAAATCATCCTGATGAATTTGTGCGGTCGGGGGGACAAGGATATTTTCACCGTGGCGAAGCACCTCGGGGCTCAGCTGTGAGCCGGATCGCCGCCACCTTCGGGCGGCTGAAAGCCGAAGGTCGCGCCGCGTTGATCACTTTCGTCGAAGCCTTCGATCCGGACCGGGCGACCTCGCTGTCCCTGCTCACCGGGATGGCCCGAAACGGCGCCGATATCATCGAAATCGGCATGCCCTTCACCGACCCGATGGCTGACGGCCCGACCATCCAGCTCGCCGGCCGCCGTGCGCTCCACGCCGGTGCCACCGTTGCCGGCACACTCGGCCTCGTGCGCGAGTTCCGGAGCGGCAACGACACGCTGCCTCTGGTGCTGATGGGCTACCTCAACCCGATCCTTTCCTACGGTGTCGCCCGCTTCACCGCCGACGCCGCCGCCGCCGGAGTCGATGGCCTCATCGTGGTCGATCTGCCGACCGAGGAAGCCGATCTGATGCTGGCCGACGTCAAAGCCAACGGCCTCGACCTGATCCGCCTCATTGCGCCCACCACCTCGGATGAACGTCTGCCCATCGTGCTGAAAGACAGTTCGGGCTTCGTCTACTACGTGTCGATCACCGGCATCACCGGCACCAGCACGGCCTCCGCCACCGATCTGGCACGCGATATCCCCCGGCTCCGCCGCGCGACCGACCTGCCGATCGCGGTCGGCTTCGGCGTGCGGACGCCCGAGCAGGCGGCGATTGTGGCACGCCACGCGGATGCCGCGGTGGTCGCCTCCGCCCTGATCGACCGGATGGCAAGCGGGCTTGAAGGCGGGCACGCCTCACCCGCCGTGATCGAAACGGTCCTCGCGGATGTGGCGGCCCTGGCTAGGGCCATGCATGCCGAGTCGGTCCCGGCGTAGGCAATACGGTCATCGTCGCCGTTTCGGCGGCGACGGGCGGCAACGATACGGTCGCAGGATGTAGCCCCCCGGCGCGCGGTCAGGCGCTGATGTTCAACAGAGTGCTCGCGGAAGTACCCCTGCCACCGCTGGAAGTTCCGCCGGAAGGCGTGCTGCTCGGTAAATCCGACGTGCTGACGGAGACGATCGAGCCGTTGGGTGCCGTCACCGTCGTTGTCACGCTGCCATCCGGATTGGTAACGACCGAGGTGGTATCTGCTGACGAACTGGAACCCGAGCTGCCGCCCGAACCGGAAGCGCCCTGGCTCGCGGAACTTTTTGCGCCGGACGCACCGGAGGCCGAGGACGTGCTCGCCGTGGCCTGCGTGTTCACTTGCGGCATGACGAGGCTGGCCGCAGAAACGCCTGAAATACTCATTACTCATCCCTCTCAATGCGATCGAGAGGGATATGACCCCTGTTGATTAAGCAATCGTAAACGCGCGGAGAACGCGCCGTGTCGTATCACCACGGTGGTTCGGCGTGTCGATCCGAACCGCTCCGTTCAGAGCGCATGCTTGATGCGGCGCACCATCCGCGTCATGAACCCGGCTTCGGGGTCCGCCACCATCGCCACCGCCGGGACTGTCGCGATCGTCTTGCCGTCGGCGCTGACCGTGATGGTACCGACCACGTCACCCTTCGCGACGCCTGCTTTCGGCGGCACATCGTAGGTCACGGTGGTTTTGAACCCCTTCACCGCCACTTTCGGCACGGTCATCACTACATCGTGCTGCGCCGCAACCGGTACGCTGACCTGCTGGTATCCCGGCGTCGGCATCGACCCCAGCGTCTTGCCTGCATCCACCACCGTCGCGTCGGTATAGAACTGATACCCGTAATCGAGCAGGGATTCGATATCGTTGGTACTGGTCACCCAGTTCGGGCCACCCAGCACCACCGCGATCAACCGCCGTCCGTCGCGTAGCGCCGTCGCGTCGATGCAATGTCCGGCCTCGTTGGTCCGCCCGGTCTTCAGCCCGTCCACGGTGGGATCGCGGAACAGGACCGGGTTCCAGCTGCGCTGACGGATCTTGTCGAAGGTGTAATGCTTCAACACTGAAATCTTCAGATATTGCGGGTAATCGGTCACGATCGCGCGTGAGAGCTTTGCCACATCCATCGCGGTCGTCCGCAATGTCGGGTCCGGGAGTCCGTCGACGTTGACATAATGCGTCCGGTCGAGGTGCAGCACTTTCGCTTCATGGTTCATCAGCCCGACAAAGGAGGATCTGCTGCCCGCCACCGCCTGCGCCAGCGCCACCGCCGCATCGTTGCCGGAATCGATGATCAGCCCGTGCAGCAACTGATCGACCGTGACCGTCATGCCCGGCGAGATGAACATGCGCGACCCGCCAGTGTGCCAGGCCGCATCGCTCACCGGCACGGTCTGATCCATTTTCAGCGTACCGTGCGCGATCGCCTGATAGACCAGATACGCCGTCATCAGCTTGGTCAGGCTGGCAGGCGGCCACGCCAGATCCGGCGCTTTCGCGGCGATGACCGCACCGGTTTTTGCATCCATCAGCACATACGAAGCCTGGGCCGGCAATTCCGGCGGTGCGGCCATACCGGGCAGGGCGAGCGGCGCGGTCGGCGGCGGACCGGCCGGGACCGCCGGCGACGTGGCCACCTTGGCGGCAGGCTTCGCCATATGGTGCGGGACCGCCGCACTGGCTGGCGCGGCGGCCGAGACCAGGGCAATCGAACTGAGGAGCGTGGCGACGGAGCGCTTCATGTCATGGTCCAGGCAAGTGATGAGGCCATCTCCTACAATCCCTCGCCGTGTCGGCGCAAATCACGCAGCCGTGCCACCTGCCTCGCGCCGTCTTCCTTGACTTCGCCGCCCCCGCAAGGTTGAAGCGGCACCTGAACAGGAACCGAACCTCAATGGCCGCAAAACCACCGTCCAACCAGCAGTCCAGCGCTCCCCAATCGACCGGGGCGATGATCCGGGAATGGGTCGTCACCCTCGTTTACGTTGTCGTGATTGCGGTTTTCATCCGCTCGTTCCTGTTCGAACCGTTTTTCATTCCCTCGGGCAGCCTGACGCCAACACTTCTGCCAGGCGATTTCATTCTTGTTACGAAATGGAACTATGGCTACTCGCGCTGGTCGTTCCCTTTCGGCGAACCCGATTTCAAGGGCCGCATTTTCGGCTCGTTGCCCAAGCAGGGTCAGATCGCGGTGTTCGCCCTGCCGCGCGACCCCAGCATCGACTATATCAAGCGCGTCATCGGCGAACCGGGCGATACCGTGCAGATGACCAAGGGTCAGCTCTACATCAACGGCAAGGAGGTGCCCCGCACGCCGGACGGCACCTATGTCGAAACCCCGCTCGATGATGGCCAGGGCGTGCCGATCACCGTGAAACTCTACAAGGAAACCCTGCCGGACGGCGTCACCCACCTGATCGCCAAGGCGACCGACAAGGGCTTCGCCAACAACACGCCGGTCTATCACGTGCCGCCCGACCATTTGTTCATGATGGGCGACAACCGCGATTTCAGCGAAGATTCCCGCTTCCTCGATGCGGTGGGCTACATTCCGCTCCAGAATTTCGTCGGCCGCGCCCGGTTCATCTGGTTCTCGATCCGCCTCGATCACCCGTGGTGGGAAATCTGGTACTGGCCGGTCGATATCAGATGGGACCGCATCTTCAAGGTCATTAAATGACCACGAAGGCCGAGGCCCTGCTCGGCCATGAATTCACCCGCAAGGACCTGCTCGCCGAAGCCCTCACCCATCGCTCGGCGGTTGGCCAGGGCGGTGCGGGCTCGAACGAACGGCTCGAATTCATCGGCGACCGCGTGCTCGGCCTGCTGGTCGCGGAATGGCTGATCGAGCGATTCCCCCGCGAACGTGAAGGCGCGCTCGGTCCGCGCCTCGCTTATCTGGTTTCGCGCCCTTCGCTCGCCGGCATCGCCGAGCATATCGGGATCGCCGATCTGCTCGATGTCTCGCCGGGGGAATCCCGCCGCGGTGTACGCAACCGCTCGACCGTGCTCGCTGACGCGCTCGAAGCTCTGATCGGCGCGCTCTATACCGATGGCGGGCTGACCCCGGCACGCAATTTCATCCGCCATGCCTTCGCCACCGTGATCGACGCGCAGGATTCGGCACCGCCCAAGGACCCGAAAACCGCGCTGCAGGAATACGCCCTGGCCCGCAGCCCGATCCTGCCGGCCTACGAAATTCTCGCCCGCACCGGCCCCTCCCATGCGCCGAAATTCCACATCCAGGTGACCGTGGGGACCGAAACCGCCGAGGGCCAGGCCGGCACCAGGCGCGAAGCTGAACAGAACGCGGCCCGTAACCTTCTCGATCGGCTCAAATCATGACCACACGTTGCGGCTACGTTGCCCTGCTCGGCAGGCCCAATGCCGGGAAATCCACCCTGCTCAACCAGGCCGTCGGCGCCAAGGTCTCGATCGTGACGCCCAAGGCGCAGACCACGCGCTTCCGGGTCAGCGGTATCGTGATGCGGCAGACCGCCCAGATCGTCCTGATCGACACGCCGGGCCTGTTCGCCCCGAAGCGCCGGCTCGACCGCGCCATGGTCGCCGCGGCGTGGGACAGTGTCGCCGGGGCGGATCTCGCGTGCATGCTGGTCGATGCCTTCCGCGCCAAGCCCGACGATCTCGCCGAACCGCTCGAAGCCCTCGCCCGCACTGGCCGCAAGCGCTGGCTTATCCTCAACAAGATCGACCTGCTGCCCCGCGAAAAGCTCCTGCCGCTGGCGGAAACCCTCGCCAAAGCCGGCAGCTTCGCCGAGGTCTTCATGATCAGTGCGCTGAAGCGGGACGGCATCGACCACCTGCTCGATGCCATGGGCAAGGCCATGCCCGAAGGCCCGCACCTTTATCCGGAAGACGAACTCACCGACCAGACCGACCGCATGCTCGCCGCCGAACTGGTCCGCGAACAGATATTCATGCAACTCCGCGAAGAAATTCCCTACGGTGCCTCGGTCGAAACCGAAAGCTTCAAGGACCTCGCCGACGGCTCGGCACGGATCGACCTGACGATTTACGTCGCCCGCGCCGCCCACAAGAAAATCATGCTCGGCGAGGGCGGAGCCCAGATCAAGTCGATCGGCACCAAAGCGCGAACCCAGCTCGAAAAACTCCTCGAACGCCGGGTTCATCTGTTCCTCAACGTCAAGGATCGGCCGGGCTGGGACGAAGAATCGGCGAGGCTCCGGGCGCTGGGGCTGGAGGGTTAGGCGGCCAGCCGCCGCAAATGATAATCGGCGTCGCCGAACTGCATCTCGATCATCGTCAGCCGCTTGAACAGATGCCCGGCCTTGTATTCCATCGTCACGCCGATCCCGCCATGCAGTTGCACCGCTTGCTGACCCACGAATTTCGCCGCTTTTCCCACTGCCGCCTTGGCCATCGCGATCGCCTCGCCCCGCACCTTCGCATCATCGTCCGCCGCTGACAGGGCGGCGAAAATCGCCATGCTGCGCGCCTGCTCCAGCGCGACATACATATCGACCGCGCGATGCTGCAACACCTGGAACGCCGAGATGGCGACACCGAACTGCTTGCGCGTCTTCATGTAATCGACGGTCATGGCAATCAGCGCCTCCATGGCGCCGACCGCCTCGGCGCAGAGCGCGGCAATCGCCTCGTCGACCGCCCGCTCCAGCACGGCAAGATCACCGATCAGCCGCGCTGCCGGCACGCGCACGTTGGCAAGCGAAATCTCCGCCCCCCGCAAGGCATCCTGCATCGGATATCCCCGCCGGGAAACCCCTTCCGCCTTCGCGTCGATCAGGAACAGCCCCACCCCGTCCCGATCCCGCGTCCCGCCCGACATCCGCGCGCTGACGATCAGGTAATCCGCCGAATCGCCCGCAATGACCACGGTTTTATCACCCTCGATTACGAAATCGTCCCCGTCCCGCCGCGCGGTCGTTGTGATATCGTTCAGGTCATACCTCGAATGCCGCTCGGTATGGGCGACCGCCACGATCGCCTCACCGGCAGCAATCTTTGCGATCACTTCCTCGCGCAGAGCGCCCGGCGTGCCATGACGAAGCACCGCCCCGGCAAACACGACGCTCGCCAGATACGGCTCCAGCGCCACCGCCTTGCCGATCTCCTCCATGATGATCATCGTCTCGACCGGCCCGCCACCGAACCCGCCCTGCGCTTCGTCGAACGGCAGCGCCAGCAACCCCGCCTCGGCATATTCCGCCCACACCGCGCGATCGAACCCGTCCGGCTGTTTCGCATAGGCCTTGCGCATCTCGAAATCACCGTACCGCGCGGCAAACAACTTGCCGACACTGTCACGGAGCAGACGCTGTTCATCGGTGAAATCGAAGTCCATGTCGGGTTCCTTGGCAGAGAAAAGAAAGGCTTCTTTTTTGTAAAAAAGAAGCAAAAAACTTTTGTTACTTTGGATTCGGGGGTGGCAGGGGTCGTGCTCCACGGTGGGGAATTACCGAAAGTTTTTTCGTTCTTTTTTACAAAAAAGAACTGCTGCCTTCAAAACCCCAGTATCGCCTTGGCAATGATATTCCGCTGTATCTCGTTCGATCCCCCATAGATCGAAATCTTGCGCCAATTGAAATAGGTCGGTGCCGCATAGGCCGCATCGTCCGGGCCGATCGGGGTGTTGTTGCCTTCGTCCTCGGCATCGGTCGAGCGTTGATACGGCATCGCCAGCGGTCCGACCACATCCATCAGAAGTTCGGTCGTCGCCTGCTGAATTTCAGATCCCTTGATCTTCAGCACGGATGATTTGGGGTCCGGCGCCCCGTGCCGGCCCGATTTCCGTGCCTCCGCCAGCACCCGCAACTGCGTGATTTCCAGCGCCTTGAGCTCGACCTCGACCGTGGCGAGTTTCTCGCGAAACCACGGCGCCTGCAGCAACGTGCCGTCCCCGGCGCGTTCCTTCGCCGCCAGTTCGCGCACCCGCCGCAGCCGCTGCTTGGAAACGCCGACGCGGGCGATGCTGGTCCTTTCGTTTCCGAGCAGGAACTTGGCGTAATCCCAGCCCTTGTTCTCCTCGCCGACCAGGTTCTCCACCGGCACCTTCACCTCGTCGAACCACACTTCATTGACCTCGTGCCCGCCATCGATCAACTGGATCGGTCGCACCGTGATGCCCGGCGTTTTCATGTCGACAAGGATGAAGGAAATACCTTGCTGTTTCTTCGCCGCCTGCAAATCGGTCCGGGCCAGCACGAAAATCCAGTCGGCATATTGCGCGAGCGTCGTCCAGGTCTTCTGACCGTTGATGATGTAATGATCCCCCTCCCGCCGCGCCGTGGTCTTCAGCCCGGCAAGATCCGACCCTGCGCCGGGTTCGGAGAAGCCCTGGCACCACCAGATGTCCAGATTCGCAGTCCCCGGCAGGAACTTCCGCTTCTGCGCGTCGTTCCCGAAGGTCGCGATCACCGGCCCCACCATCGAGACATTGAACGGCAGCGGCTGCGGTGCCGGGGCCGATTGCAGCTCGTCGATCAGGATGAATTCCTGCACCGGGCTCCAATCCTGCCCACCCCATTCCTTCGGCCAGTGCGGCGTCGCCCAGCCTTTCGTATTCAGTTTTGCCTGCCAGTCAACGATATCCTGCTTGGCGATCTCGCGCCCCTCGATCATCCGCTGCTGCACCTCGCGCGGCAAATTGTCGCGGATGAACGCGCGGATCTCATCGCGAAACGTCAGTTCCTCAGCCGAAAAACTCAGTTCCATCGCCCGCCCCCTAATTGATCTCGAACAATCCGGCAGCCCCCTGGCCACCGCCGATGCACATGGTGACCACGGCGAACTTCGCACCCCGCCGCCGGCCCTCGATCAGCGCATGCCCCGTCATCCGCGCCCCGCTCATCCCGTACGGATGCCCGATCGAGATGGACCCGCCATCGACATTGAGCTTCGCCGGATCGATCCCGAGCCGATCCCGACAATAGATCACCTGGCTCGCGAACGCCTCGTTCAACTCCCACAGATCGATATCATCCACCGTCAGACCATGCCGCTTCAACAGGCGCGGCACCGCGAACACCGGCCCGATCCCCATTTCGTCCGGCTCGCAGCCGGCCACCACGAACCCGCGAAACACGCCCATCGGCGTCAACCCGCGCGCGGCCGCCTCGGTATCGGACATCAGCACACATGCCGAGGCGCCATCCGAGAGCTGGCTCGCATTGCCCGCCGTGATGAACTGATCCTCGCCGCGCACCGGCTTGAGCTTCGCCAACCCCTCAAGCGTGGTCTCGGGCCGGTTGCCCTCGTCCTGGCGCAAGGTGATCTCCTCATGCGAAACCGCCTTGGTCTCCTTGTTCTCGATCGCCTTGATCGTAGTGATCGGCACGATCTCGGCGGCGAACCGTCCGGCCTGCTGCCCCGCTGCCGTCCGCCGCTGGCTCTCCAGCGCATACTCATCCTGCGCCGCCCGGCTCACGCCATAGCGCGCCGCAACGATGTCCGCCGTTTCGATCATCGGCATATAGACCGCCGGTTTGTGCTCGATCAGCCAGGGATCGAGATTCCGCCCGTTATTGACCGGGTTGGACGTCAGGCTGATACACTCAAGCCCGCCCGCCAGAACCACCGGCGCACCCTCGACCAAAATCTCGTGGGCGGCCATCGCGATCGCCTGCAACCCCGACGAACAGAACCGGTTGACCGTCATCGCCGCTGCGTTCACCGCAACCCCCGCCCGCACCGCTGCCAGCCGCGCGACATTGCCACCGGTCGTTCCCTCCGGCGTTGCGCATCCCATCACCACATCCTCGATGTCCAGCGGATCGAGTTGCGCCCGCTCCATCGCATGGCGCAACGCATGGGCACCCAGCGTCGGGCCCGTGGTGATGTTGAACGCGCCCCGATACGCCTTGCCGATCGGGGTCCGGGCAGTAGACACAATGACAGCCTCAACCATGCGCAACTCCTAACCGAATGTCTGCTTCCGATGATCCGCCGCGGCCTCCGCCGCCAGTTCCTTGCGCGAAAACTTCCCCACCGATGTCCTGGGCAGGCTGTCGCGAAATTCCACCGCCACCGGCATTTCGTGGCGTCCCAGCTTGTCCGCGAGGAAGGCACGCAACTCCTCGATCGTGAACGATGCCGCATGCGCCTTCAACGTCACGAACGCCTTGGCCGATTGGCCCCGATAATCATCCGGCACGCCCACCACGATCACCTCGGCCACGTCCGGATGCTCATAGATCGCCTGTTCGATCTGGGTCGGATAGACATTGAACCCGCCGGAGATGATCATGTCCTTCTTGCGGTCGACCAGAAACACCATGCCATCCTGATCGATATACCCGACATCCCCGGTCAGGAAATGCCCATCGACGAAGACCCGTGCAGTCTCGTCGGGCGCATTCCAGTAGCCCTTGAACAGATTGGGCGATCTGATCCTGATCTCGCCGGTCTCGCCATACGGCAGGACCCGTGCCGGATCATCGAGTGCCACGACATCGAGCTTCACCCCCGGCAACGGCATTCCCGCCGAGCCATGCTTGAACATACCGTCGAGCAGGTTGCCGGTGCCGGCCGACGCCGTTTCGCTCATTCCCCAGCCGCCGCCGAGCCGCATCCCGGTCAACCGTTCGAACCGCTGCCCGATCTCGATCGGCAGCGGTGCCCCACCCGATCCCACCAGCCTGAGCGACGATAGATCCCGCCGGTCCAGATCGGGGATATTCGCCAGCGCGATCCACATGGTCGGCACGCCGGGGAAATAACTCGCCTTGTTCACCTCGATGTCGTGCAACACAGTCGCGGCGTCGAACTTCAGGCGCAACATCAGCAGGCTGCCGCGCGAGAGTTGCAACAACAGCAACACCACCAGCGCATAGATGTGAAACAACGGGAGCACGCAGATCGCCCGAAACCGCGTCCCCGGCGGAAACCGCCCCTGTCCATCGAAAAAGGCCGCATAAATCGCAACCGAGGCCCGCAGCGTCGCATGGGTGTGCATCGCTCCCTTGGGCAATCCGGTGGTCCCGCCGGTATATTGCAGCAGCGCCAGCCCATCCGGATCGATCGCGGGCAACACCACATCCGCCCCGCGCCCCAGCGCCCGCAACGCAGGTATCGTGATGATCCGTGGATCGTCCTGCGGGATCGGCGGATGCGCCATTCCGGGAATCGCCCCGAACTGCGCATCATCCCCCACGATCAACCGATCGACATGCCCGGCCTCCAGCAACCGCACCGCCGTCGCCAGCATCGTGCCCAGATTGGTGCACACCAGCACCCGCGCGCCGGAATCGTGCAGTTTGTGAATCAACTCCCGTTCGGCATCGAGCGGCGAGAGATGCGCCACCACCAGCCCTGCCGCCAGCGTGCCGAAAAAACTGAACGGATGCCCCGGCGAATTGGGCAGATACAACGCGACCCGCTCGCCCGGCCGCAACCCGAGCGCAACCAGCCCTTTGGCAACCTCATCGACCGCAACACCGAGTTCGGCGAAACTGATCTCATGCCCGCGATATTCGAGTGCCGGTTCCGTGCCGAACCGCGCAATGGTGTTCGCGAGCATCGCCGGGATCGTCTCATGCGGGATCTCGATATCCCATGACAATCCTGCTGGATAATTCCGCTCCCAGGGAAACGGCCGCCCGCTCACGCCGCAGCGGCCTTTGCATCCTTGCCGATATCGGCAAATCCCTTGCCCTGCTCCGCCAATTGCCGCAGCAGCGCCGCCGGCCGCACCCCCTCATCGCCGCTCGCCCCGGCATAATGCTCAAGCCGCGCCACGATCTCCGGCAACCCGACCAGATCGGCATGAAAACACGGCCCGCCCCGCCACACCGGCCAGCCATACCCGTACACCCATACCACATCGATATCCGATGGCCGGATCGCGATGCCCTCTTCGAGAATCCGCGCCGCCTCGTTGATCATCGGATAGGTCATCCGCTCGAGGATCTCCTGATCCCCGATCGCCCGCCGCGTCACGCCGAGCCGCGCCGAAGTCTCGATGATCAACGCCTCGACCTCGGGGTCCGGTGTCGGCGTCCGGCTACCGCTTTCATATAGGTAATAGCCCCGCCCGGTCTTCTGCCCGAACCGGCCCTGCTCGCACAGCACATCGGAAATCGGCGCTGTCACGCCACGATGTTTGCGAATCCGCCACCCCACGTCCAGCCCGGCCAGATCGCCCATCGCGAACGGCCCCATCGGAAACCCGAATTTCAGCACCACGGCATCGACCTGCTGCGGCAGCGCGCCCTCCAGCAGCAGCCGCTCGCATTCGGTGGTCCGACGCGCCAGCATCCGGTTGCCGACGAACCCGTCGCAATTGCCAACCACGACCGGTACCTTGCCCATCGCCTTGCCCACCGCAATCGCGGTCGCGATTGCCTGATGCGAGGTGTCCCTGCCGCGCACGATCTCCAGCAGTTTCATCACATTGGCGGGCGAGAAAAAATGCATCCCCAGCACATCGGCCGGTCGGGCCGTCGCCGCCGCGATCGCGTCGATATCCAGCGTCGAGGTATTGGTCGCCAGCACCGCGCCGGATTTCGCCACCCCGTCGAGCCGGGCGAAAATCTCCTTCTTGAGGTCCATTTCCTCGAAAGCGGCCTCGATCACCATATCCGCCTCGGCAAGCCGCGCCCAATCCGTCGTCCCGCTCACCAGCGCCATTCGCGCCTCGGTTGCCCCCGCAGGCAACGCCCCGCGCCTGACCGAAATATCATACGTCTCGCGCACCCGGTCCAACCCTCGCTGCAACGCAGCCTCGCCGGTTTCCACCAGCGTCACCGGCACCCCGGCATTGGCGAAATTCATCGCGATCCCGCCACCCATGGTGCCCGCGCCGATCACCGCCGCCTGCCCGATTGCCGCCGGTTTCAGCCCCGACGCCATGCCCGGAATTTTCTGCGCCTCGCGCTCGGCGAAAAACACATGCCGCTGCGCGCGCGACTGATCTCCGGTCACCAGCCGCATGAACATCGCGCGCTCCGCCGCCAGCCCCGCCTCGAAATCCATGGTGAACGCATTGCGCACCGACTCGACACACGCCGCCGGTGCCTCGATCCCGCGCAACCGCTTCACCGCGTCCGCCGCTGCCCGCTCGAACGCTGCCGGGTCCGCCTTCGCCGCCGCCAGCTTCTCATCGCGATCCCGCACCCGCACCGGTGACGTGGTGCCGATCGTATGCGCGAAATCCACCGCCCCTTGGACCGGTTCGGCCACGACCGCGTCGATCAGCCCATCCGCCAACGCCGCCTTGGCCCCGATCATTTTGCCCGAAACGATCGCGGTCACCGCCTTCTCCGGCCCGATCAGCCGGGGCAGCCGCTGCGTGCCGCCCGCGCCCGGCAACAGACCGAGCTTGACTTCCGGCAGTCCCATCCGCGCTGACTCGGTCGCCACCCGATAGTGGCACCCCATCGCCAGCTCCAGCCCGCCCCCGAGCGTCGTGCCGAACAGGGCCGCAATCGTCGGCTTCGAACACTCGTCGAACCGCTCGATCACCTCATGCAAACCCGGATCACGCGGCGGGGTGCCAAACTCGGTAATATCCGCCCCTGCGGAGAACGTGCGGCCCCGGCACGCCAGCACGATCACCTTCACCGCCGGATCGGCCTCGGCCCGCGTCAACGCTTCGACCAGCCCGTCCCGTACCGCATGACCCAGCGCGTTGACCGGCGGATTGTCGATCGCAATGATCGCCACACCCTGATCGACGTCGAGATGAACAACTTGCCGGCTCATGTTCCCTCCGCAGGCCGCTTCGCGGCGCTATTCGTTGATCCCATGCCGCTTGGCGGCACCATTGGTTAACCCTGTATCGCTTGCGGCGGGGTCCGACGCAAGACCCTCCCACGCCGGGCTTGACGGGGCGAACCGCCGGATGCTTTGTCCCGCCATGGCCGAAGCCGCCCCACCCCAAACCCACGCGGAACGCGCCGCCGCCGCCCGTAAACGCCGTGAAGCCGAAGCCCTGCGCGCCAATCTTGCGCGGCGGAAGGCGCAGTCGCGCGAACGGGGCCAGATGGCGGACAGTGGCGCTGAGAAGCAGGACAGTGGAGACAAGAACTTCTTTTTTGAAAAAAAGAAACAAAAAACTTTTTTTGATCTGGGCCTCGGGTGTTTTCACCGTCACCGACCTAGATTAACAAAAATTTTTTTGTTTCTTTTTTCACAAAAAAAGAAATCCTTCTCTGACCTTTCTTTCCACCATAATCGCGGCCTCAACCCATGCCGGTAATGCCCGATCGCTGGATTCGCGATCAGGCCCAGGCCAACGCGATGATCACTCCTTTCGTCGAAACGCAGAAGCGCGACGGCGTTATTTCCTATGGCCTGTCATCGTATGGCTACGATGCCCGCGTGGCCGATGATTTCAAGATTTTCACCAATGTCGATTCCGCCGTGGTCGATCCCAAGAATTTTTCGCCCAGCAGTTTCGTCGATCGCAAGGGGCCGGTCTGCATCATTCCGCCCAATTCCTTCGCACTGGCCCATACGGTGGAATATTTCCGAATCCCACGCGACATTCTGGTGATCTGCCTCGGCAAATCCACCTATGCCCGGTGCGGCATCATCGTGAACGTCACCCCGCTCGAACCCGAATGGGAAGGTCAGGTCACGATCGAGATTTCCAATACCACGCCGTTGCCCGCCAAAATCTATGCCAATGAAGGCATCTGCCAGTTTCTGTTCCTGCAGGGCGCCGGCCCGTGCGACGTCAGCTACGCCGACAAATCCGGCAAATACATGCGCCAGACCGGCGTGTCCCTGCCAAAACTGTGAGGTTTCATGGATAGAATCCGCATCGTCGGCGGTCGCCCCCTTGAAGGCACCATCGACATTTCCGGCGCGAAAAACGCTGCCCTCATTCTGATGGCCGCCGGTCTCCTGACCGATGACCGCCTCATCCTCGCCAACGTCCCCGATCTGGCGGACGTTACCACCATGAGCCAGCTTCTCGCCCAGCACGGCATCGCGGTCGAGCGCCCCTCCGCGCGGACCCTTTCGCTCGGCGGTGCCATCACCAACACCGAAGCGCCGTATGATATCGTCCGCAAAATGCGCGCCTCGATTCTCGTGCTCGGCCCGTTGCTCACCCGCACCCGGGAAGCCCGCGTCTCCCTGCCCGGCGGCTGTGCCATCGGCACCCGCCCGGTCGATCTCCACCTCAAGGGGCTCGAAGCCATGGGGGCCGAAATCCGCCTCGATGCCGGCTATATCGACGCCACCGCTCCCCACGGGCTCCACGGCGCCACCATCACCTTCCCCTTCGTTTCGGTGGGCGCGACTGAAAACCTCATGCTCGCCGCCAGCCTCGCCGAAGGCGAAACCATTCTGATCAACGCCGCCCGCGAACCCGAAATCACCGACCTCGCCACCTGCCTCATCGCCATGGGCGCCGATATCACCGGCCTCGGCACCGACCGGCTGACCATCGTCGGCGTCAAATCGCTGCATGGTGCCACTCATAGCATCATCCCCGACCGGATCGAAACCGGAACCTACGCCTGCGCCGCCGCCATCACCGGCGGTGCCGTCACCCTGCGCGGCGCGCGCCCGAACGATCTCGGCGCCGTTCTCGCGACCATGGCCCAGGCCGGTGTCGACGTTACGGAAACGCCCGGCGGGTTGCACGTCTCGCGCCGCAACGGCCTGCATGGCACCGATGCCATGACGGAACCGTTCCCCGGATTCGCGACCGATATGCAGGCCCAGTTCATGACCCTCATGGCCGTCGCCGAGGGGGCCTCCATGATTACCGAGTCGATCTTCGAAAACCGCTTCATGCACGTCCCCGAACTCAACCGCATGGGCGCGCGCATCAACGTCCACGGCTCATCCGCCATTGTCCGCGGGGTTCCCACCCTCGCCGGTGCTCCGGTCATGGCGACCGACCTTCGCGCCTCCTTCTCGCTCGTCCTCGCCGGACTTGCCGCCCGGGGCGAAACCATCATCAACCGCGTCTATCACCTCGATCGTGGTTATGAAGCCGTCGAACACAAGCTCGCGGCGTGCGGCGCGCAAATCGAACGCCTGGCCGCCTGAAGCGACGCAAGCGGCTTTCATGTCGCCAGACGCCGTAGCGCATGGTTTTGCATGATGACAGTATTGCAATGAAAAATCGCTGGAATGCGCGACGCGGGATTTTACATATCGAAGCGCTTTGAACAATCACGATGACAAGGGAGAATAAAATGTTTTATTGGGGTGGCGGTCTTGGCACCGTTATTATTGTTCTGTTGATTCTGTGGCTCCTCGGCGTCATCTGAATCGGGCGCGGTCCGATGGCTTGGAGCCGATCTGCTTCGCCATCGGGCCTGCCTGACGTTTCCAACGCCCCCTGCCGAGTTGGGATCGCACGGTTTCGTGTTGACGTTGCGTCCAGATCGGTTACAAATTCCCTTTTCCGAATGCATGCTCCTTCCCAATTCCCGTCCGTCGATCATCCGGCATCGGGTCGGATGACGAACAGGGGGAGATGTCGCGTGAACAAATTCAATCGATGGGCGGTTGCAGGTATCGCCGTATCCGGTCTCACAATCGGCGTCGCGTCTGCCGGCACGATCTACGAAGTCGCAATCCCGACTCCTGCCGCCAAGGTCATGCCCGAACTGAAAAAGGCGCTTGGTCAAAATCACTTCAAAGTCTTCACCAAGGTGGATATCCTCAAACGGGTGAAGGCGAAGGTCAGTGCGCTCCATATCACGAACTTCAATACGCCCGGCTTCAGCAACGTCACCGCCGTCATTTTCTGCAGCCCGGTTTATTTCAACAAACTGCTCGACGCCGACAGCAAGGCCGCCTCCGTCTGCCCGTTGAGCGTGACCGTCTACAGCCTCAAAGGCAAAACCGAGATCGCCTATCCCGAGCGGGGTCCGATGATCGAGGGCACATCCGCCCACGCGGTCGGGCTGCAGATCGACAAATCGGTCATGGCCGCGCTCGACAGTATCCCGGGCGCCAAAGCCGCCGACTGACGCGGTGGTTCAGCAGTCGTTCCCGCGCAGCGTGAACGACTGCACGATCCTGTCCTTCAGCGCGAAGGTGGTCGTGCATTCGTCGGTCGTCACCTGCGCCGGAAATCCGGCACCGTAGAACGGGCCATAGAATGGCCCGTAAAATCCGCCGAAGCCGCCGAACCCATATGACCCCGACTGGTAATCCACCGATTTGTGGACATAGGCGAAATACGTCATGCCGCCGACGTGAATCCGGCGGTCAGGCACGCCGAGTTGTGCGACCAGGACCGATTCGGGTCGTCCGACGTAACCGGACATCTGTTCAGCCAGGCTGGGGCCAACCGCACAGCCCGCCAAAGCGATTGCGGCCAGGGGGGCAGCCAGAAGAATTTTACGCATCGCGCACTCCGTGGAAACATGTTGCTCGATATATGGTAGCGAATTGGCGTAACCCCACCGTTTCGGAAGTGTTTCACATCCATAACACATCCGTGATCCGGGGTGCCCCGCTGGCGATCATCGCGAGACGATCGAACCCGAGAGCGATCCCGGCGCAATCGGGCATCATCCCCAGGGCCGCCAGCAACTCCTCATCCAATGGCCAGTCCGGTTTGCCGTTCATCGCGTGCCGCCGCGCCCGATCCGCGACGAACCGGGCGCGTTGCTCGACAGGGTCGGTCAGTTCCACGAAGGCATTGGCCAATTCCATCCCGCACACATAGAGCTCGAACCGTTCCGCCACCCGGCCATCCGCGGGATCGCGCCGCGCCAGCGCTGCGAGCGGCACCGGCCAACCGGTGATGAAGCTCGGGCAGTCCCGCCCGAGTTGCGGCTCGATGCGTCCGAGCATGAGTCGAAAGAACAGATCCTCCCAGTTCTCGTCCGGACGCAGCGCCACCCCGCTCGCCGCCGCCAGCCGGTCGGCATCCCCCACGCTCGCCAGAACATCCACCCCGATATAGCGATCGAACGCCTCGCCGATGCTGATCACCTCGAACCGGTCGAGCGCCGATGTCACGCCCCTGCAGGTCACGGCCGGCGGCAGTACCGCGCGCAGCAGCGTCATCGTTTCGGCGATCAGGCCATCCATCGTCACCCCCGGCCGATACCATTCGAGCATGGTGAACTCCGCCGCATGGGTCGCCGACCCCTCCCCGTCCCGCCAGGCCCGGGCGAGCTGAAATATCGGCCCCGCTCCGCCCGCAAGCAGTTTTTTCATCGCGAATTCCGGGCTGGTCTGCAGCCATAGCGGCGTCACCGCGCCATCGGTGTCCCGCCGCGCCGTGGCCATCGCCGCCAGATGTACTTCTTCGCCCGGCGTCGGCACCGCACAAGGCGTCTCGACTTCGGTATAGCCCCGCGCGGTGAAAAACATCCGCACCGCTTGCGTCAGTAACCCCCGCCGCCGCAGATACGGTAGCCGGGCCGCCAGCCGTTCGGGAACCCAGCCGGGCGTCATGCTCTCTTGTGCGCTCATGCCCCCGGCGATAGCACCTCCGGATGAGTTTGCGCACGCTCCGCACCCCCGACGACCTGATTACCGCCGGTCTCGCCCCGCCCGAAGCCCATGCGGCGCTGACGGCGGTTGCCGCCCGCTACGCGACCGCGATTCCAGCCGGCATCGCGGATCTGATCGACCTGCCCGACGATCCGATCGGCCGTCAGTTCATCCCCGACAGCGCCGAACTGACCCTGGCCCCCCATGAACTGAACGACCCGATCGGCGATGACGCGCTCTCGCCGTTGAAAGGCATCGTCCACCGCTACCCCGACCGTGCGCTGCTGAAACCCACCCTCGCCTGCCCGGTCTATTGCCGCTTCTGCTTCCGGCGCGAACATGTCGGCCCGGATGGCGGCGTGCTCTCCGAAGCCGAACTCGATGCCGCGATCGGCTGGATCGCCGGCCACCCGGACATTGCCGAAGTCATCCTCACCGGTGGCGATCCGTTGATCCTGTCCGCCCGCCGCATCGACGATATCCTTACCCGGCTCGGCGCGATCCGGCATGTTCGCCGCCTGCGCATCCACACCCGTGTCCCGGTCGCAGCACCCGAACGTATCACCGGCGAGCTGGTGGCCGCGCTCGATACCGAAACCCCGCTGTTTCTCGTTCTGCACAGCAACCACGCGCGCGAATTCACCCCGGCCGCCGCCAACGCGCTGGCCCGTTTGCGCTACGGCGGCGTCCCCCTGCTGGGCCAGTCGGTCCTGCTGCGCGGGGTCAACGATTCCGAGACCGCGCTGCGCGACCTGTTCGAAACCATGATCGCGCACCGGGTGAAACCCTATTACCTCCACCAGCTCGATCCCGCCCCCGGAACCGCACGTTTCCACGTGCCGGTCGCCGAGGGCCGCGCCCTGATCGCGCGGCTGCGCGGCACGCTCTCCGGCACCGCGATCCCCGCCTATATCCAGGATGCCTCCACCGGCAAGACCGTTCTGGCCTGACGCGGGCAGTTGGCCACCTCACACGCCTGTGCTAGGCGCGGCGCATGGCTGAACCCCTGATCGCCGTGCTCAACGGCCCTAACCTCAATCTCCTCGGTCTGCGCGAGCCGGAAATCTATGGTATCCAGACGCTCGACGATCTCGAAGCGGTCTGCGCCGAGGCGGGCGAGCAGCTTGGCCTCGCGATCGATTTCCGCCAGACCAACGGCGAGGGCGAGCTGATCACCTGGGTGCAGGAATGCCGAGGCCGGGCCGACGGCATCGTGATCAACCCGGCGGGTTATTCCCATACCTCGGTCGCGCTGATGGATGCGATCCACGCGGTCGATCTGCCGGTGATCGAGGTGCATCTGTCGAATATTTTCACCCGTGAGGCGTTTCGTCACCATTCCTATATATCGATGGCGGCGCGCGGCGTGATCTGCGGGCTCGGATTCACCGGCTACCGGCTGGCCTTGCAGGCGATTGCCGAAATTGTGGAGCAGGAAGCATGAGTTTGTCCTTCGATCCCGAGGCGCTACGTCAGTTGGCGGCTCTCCTGAACGACAGCGGACTAGCCGAGATCGAGCTTGAGGAAGGCGATCGCCGGCTCCGGCTCGCCCGCGCGGTGGCCCCGCCGGTCGCCGCCACGGTCCCGATGATGACGCCGATGATGGCGCCGGTCACCACCGTGCCCGCACCGGTCGCGGCCAGTGCCATCGCCGATCACGGCGCCCACCCCGGCGCGGTGAAATCGCCAATGGTGGGTGTGGCCTACCTCGCGCCCGAACCGAGCGCGCCGCCCTTCATCACCGTGGGGGCCAGCGTCGAGGTCGGGCAGACCCTGCTGCTGATCGAGGCGATGAAAACCTTCAACCAGATCAAGGCGCCCCGTGCCGGCACGGTGAAATCGATCCTGATCACCGCGGGCCAGCCCGTCGAATACGACGAGCCGCTCGTGATCATCGAATAATGTTCAGCAAGATCCTGATTGCCAACCGGGGTGAAATCGCGCTCCGGGTGCAGCGCGCCTGTCGCGAAATGGGCATCGCCACCGTCGCCGTGCATTCGACCGCCGATGCCGATGCGATGCATGTGCGCCTCGCGGATGAAAGCCTGTGCATCGGCCCGCCGCTCGCCCGCGATTCCTATCTCAACATGCCGGCCCTGCTCTCCGCCGCATTGATCACCGGTGCCGAAGCGATCCATCCCGGCTACGGCTTCCTTTCGGAAAACGCCGATTTCGCCGAGATGGTCGAGGCCCACGGCCTCGCCTTCATCGGTCCCAGCCCGACCCATATCCGGATGATGGGCGACAAGATCACCGCCAAGACCACCATGGCCGAACTCGGCGTGCCGCTGGTGCCCGGCTCGGACGGCGAAGTGCCCGATGTCGAGACCGCCATGGCGGTCGCGCGACTGATCGGCTGCCCGGTTCTGGTCAAGGCCGCCGCCGGTGGTGGCGGTCGCGGCATGAAGGTCGCCCGCACGCTCGACGAAGTCGCCGAAGCCTTCTCCACCGCCCGTGCCGAGGCCGCCGCCGCTTTCGGCAACAACGCCGTCTACATCGAAAAATATCTCGACAAGCCGCGACATATCGAACTTCAGGTGCTGGGCGACAATTACGGCAAGGTGGTCCATTTCGGTGAACGCGACTGCTCGTTGCAGCGCCGTCACCAGAAACTGCTCGAAGAAGCCGGCTCCCCCGGCATCACCGAAGCCGAGCGGACCGCATTGGGCGCCATTGCCACCCAGGCGCTCGAAAAATTCGGCTATCGCAACGCCGGCACGCTCGAATTCCTGTATCAGGACGGCCAGTTCGCCTTCATCGAAATGAACACCCGCCTTCAGGTCGAACACCCGGTGACGGAAATGGTTACCGGGGTCGATCTGGTGCGCGAACAAATCCGTATCGCGTATGGTGAAGCGCTCGGCTACGGGCAATCGGACGTCAGGGTTTCCGGCCATGCGATCGAATGCCGGATCACCGCGGAGGATCCTGAAACCTTCACGCCCTCCCCCGGCACGATCAGCATGTTCCACGCGCCTGGCGGGCTCGGCGTGCGGCTCGATTCGGCAATCTATACCGGCTACCGGGTACCATCGCATTATGACAGCCTCGTCGCCAAGCTGATCGTTCACGGCCGCACCCGGCCCGAAGCCATCGCCCGGATGCACCGCGCTCTCGAAGAATTCGCCATCGCGGGCATCAAGACCACGATTCCCCTGCATCTGCGCATCCTTGCGGACCCCGCCTTCCAGAGCGGGCATTATGACATTCACTGGCTGGAAAATTTCGTGTCCGGCGGCAGATAAACTCCCTGCCAAGGCTCGCATTACTTCCGATAGCGACCAGTGACCGCCACACGGGCTGTGAGCCAAATCACCAGAAGTTTTTCGGCTTCTTTTTTCACTCTCCGTACCGCGTTATGGCCGGTCGATAGGATCGGGATAGCCTGAGTATACGGATCGTGAACAATCGTGCATCCTGATCTCGCAGGGCCAACGTCCAACCCCCTCCGGTATCGACGTCTCAGCAAGGAACGACATCCCATGAAACTATCTCTCGCGGCTCTTGCGGTCTCGGCTTTGATCGTTGCCGCACCGTCCGCGCACGCCCGGACCGCCTCGAAAAACCCGGCCACGGTCAAGGCCGGGACCTACAGGATCGACCCTTATCATACCCAGGTCGTCTTCACGCTGTCGCATTTCGGGTTCACCGAATTTACCGGCATGTTCGGCAACGCTTCCGGCAGCCTGGTACTGCACCCGGCCAAACCCGCGAGCGACAAGCTCAGCGTCACGATTCCGGTAGGTTCGGTGCTGACCACGGTGCCCGCCCTGACGACCGAGTTGACCAACGCGCAGTGGTTCGATGCGGCAAAATATCCGAACGCGACGTTCACCTCCACCAAGGTGATACGCACCGGCAAAACCACCGCGACGATCGATGGCAGTTTCACCCTGCATGGCGTGACCAGACCGATCGTGCTCAAGGCGCGGTTCATCGGCGCCGGGATCAACCCGATCGACAAATCCTACACCGTGGGATTTTCCGCGACCGGCGTGATCAAGCGCAGCGAATTCGGCGTGAAAGCCTATGTGCCGATGGTCGGTGACGACGTGACATTGACCCTGGCCGGCGCGTTCGAGCGGCAGAAATAATCCGTGCCGGACCGACCCGACCCGGTATAGTCCGGTTGCGATCATCCTTCACTGGGTGATGGCGTTGGGGATCATCAGTCTCGCGGCACTCGGGCTGATCATGGTGCATGTGAAGCTGACGCTGCAAACCCAGTTCGAGTTGTTCCATCTGCGTAAATCGATCGGCATCACCATCCTGCTCGCGGCGTTCCTGCGGATCGCCTGAAAGCGGGCCGGGGCGATCTGGAGTCACCGTCTCCTGTATGTCGCGCTGGTCGCGCTGCCTTTGACCGGTTGGGCCGCAGTTTCGGGCTCACCATTCGACATCCCGACCATGCTGTACGGCGTGATCCCCTGGCCGGGTCTGCCGACGCTTGCTCATAAACAATGTGTCGATCGGGCCGTCCGCCATCACAATGACGTGATATCACTCGGCGCACGAACCGGATTCGGGCCTCGCGATCAGATGGCTCGACCGGTCGGCGCAATAATATTTCGCGCTGAACCGGGATCGCCGGAGCCCGCAAGGTACGATCGTGCGGCGGAAAGCAGTAAACCAAAACTACGCAAGGCCGCGCCCACCGGAGTCGTCTGCTCCTGATTTCTCTCGCAAAATCCAGCAGCTTTGCACATACTCAGGACAAGGGAAAAAGACCGGATACGGTTGCCGCCATCCGAGCGCGCCCTTGGGGCGCAGGAGCGATTGTCCATGAAGACCGCCGAACTCGCGCGTGACGCGCGCTATACCGCAACCTCCGGCAGCATGATTCTGACCGGCACCCAAGCCCTGATCCGCCTGCTGATCACCCAGCGCCGGCGGGATCGGGCGGCGCAGTTGAACACGGCGGGGTTTCTATCGGGCTATCGCGGTTCGCCGCTCGGCGGGCTCGATATCGCGGCGTTCGCGGCGGCCAAGGCGCTCGCCGCCGAGGATATCGTGTTCAAACCCGGGTTGAACGAGGACCTCGCGATGACCGCGGTGTGGGGCTCGCAGATGACGCCGCTATTCCCGGGCCACACCGCCGATGGCGTCTTCGCCATGTGGTATGGCAAGGGGCCGGGCGTCGATCGTTCCGGCGATGCGATGAAACACGCGAATTACGCCGGTACCACGCGGCTCGGCGGAGTTCTGGTCGTCACCGGAGACGACCACGCGGCGAAATCCTCCTCGATCGCCAACCAGTCCGAACAGGCGTTGATCGCAGCCGGTGTGCCGGTGCTGGCGCCGAGTTCGGTGGCCGATATCCTCGATCTCGGCCTGTACGGCTGGGCCGCCTCGCGTCATTCGGGCCTCTATATCGGGTTCAAGACGGTCGAGGAAATCATCGACTGTACCGCCTCGATCATCGCGGACCCCGATTTTCCGATCGTGATGCCCGAGATCGACCCGGCCAGCGTGGCGATGCGGCTGCACGAACCGGTGCTGGCGCAGGAAGCGCGGGTGCTGCGGGTGCGCCACCCGGCCTTGATGGAATTCCTCCGCGCCAACCGGGTCAACCGCCTGATCGATGCCGCGCCCGGCGCGCGGCTCGGCATCGTCACGGCGGGCAAATCCTACCTCGATGTCGAGCAGGCGAAGGCGGATCTCGCGCTCGATGGGGTCCGCCTTCTCAAGCTCGGCATGACCTGGCCGCTGGAGCCCGACATCATTCGCAGCTTCGCCGCCGGGCTGGAAGAAATCATCGTCGTCGAGGAAAAGCAGCCGATCATCGAGGATCAGATCCGCACCATTTTGTACGGCACGGCCAACGCGCCGCGCGTGCTCGGCAAGACCGATGAACGCGGCCTGACCCTGCTCAAGCCTGAAGCAGACCTCTCCGCCGCGGAAATTACCCTGGCCCTGGGAGATCGCGCGCAACGGGTGCATTTCTCGGCCGCCCGCGCCACCAGCCTCGCCAATCTGCGCGCCAATATTGAGCTGTCCCGCGGCCTCGATTTCGGCGCGCACCGCACCCCGCATTTCTGCTCCGGCTGCCCGCATTCAACCTCGACCGTGGTGCCGGAAGGCTCGCGGGCGATGGCCGGGATCGGCTGTCATTACATGGTCACCTGGATGGACCGCGAAACCGACGTGTTCAGCCAGATGGGCGGCGAAGGTGCCGCATGGATCGGCCAGGCGCCGTTCACCACCGAGCGCCACGTATTCGCCAACCTCGGCGACGGGACCTACCATCATTCCGGCAGCCTCGCGATCCGCGCCGCGATCGCCGCCGGGGCGAATATCACCTACCGGGTGCTGTTCAACGATGCGGTCGCAATGACCGGAGGCCAGCATGTCGACGGCCCCCTGACCGTGCCGCAGATCACCCGGCAGATGGCATCCGAAGGTGTGGCTGTCATCGAAATCGTCACCGACGAGCCGGAAAAATACCAAAGCGTGACCGATCTGGCGCCCGGCGTTGCGGTGCATCACCGCCGCACGCTCGATGAGGTGCAGCGGCGGCTGCGCGAGACGCCCGGAGTGACCATTCTGATCTACGATCAGACCTGCGCCACCGAAAAACGCCGCCGCCGCAAGCGCGGCACCATGGTCGATCCGGCCAAGCGTGCGTTCATCAACGAACGGGTCTGCGAAGGCTGCGGCGACTGCTCGAAAACCTCCAACTGCGTCTCGGTGGTTCCGGTCGAGACCGCATTCGGGCGGAAGCGCGCGATCGATCAATCGTCCTGCAACAAGGATTTCTCCTGCGTCGAGGGGTTCTGCCCCAGCTTCGTCACCGTTCATGGAGCCGGGCTGAAAAGGCCCGAAATCACTCTGTCCGGCGCCCCGGATGAGCTGCCCGAGCCGATCCTGCCGGACCTCGACCGGCCCTGGAATGTGGTGATCGCCGGGATCGGCGGCACCGGCGTCGTCACCATCGGCGCGTTGCTCGGCATGGCCGCCCATCTCGACGGCAAGCCGGTCTCGGTGCTCGACGTTCTCGGCCTCGCCCAGAAAGGCGGTGCGGTGGTGTCCCATGTCCGCTTCGGCGGTGCGGCGGGCACCGGACAGGCTCTGCGGATTCCGCAGGGCCGCGCCGATCTGCTGCTCGGTTGTGATGCGCTGGTCTCCGCCGAACATGAAACCCTCGATTGTCTTGGCGAGGCGACGACCGCGGTGGTCAATCTGCACGAAACCATCACCGGGGCGTTCACCCGCGATCCGGATTTTTCACTGCCGATGCGCAAGCTGCGCCAGGTGATCGCCAAACGCATCGGCGAGGAGCGGCTTGCAACGCTCGATGCCACCGGCATCGCAACGGCACTGATGGGGGATGCCATCGCGACCAATCTGTTCGTGCTCGGCTATGCCTGGCAGCGCGGCAAGGTGCCCGTGGCGCGTCAGTCGATCGAGGCTGGCATCCGGCTGAACAATCAGGCGGTGGCGCTCAACCTCGCGGCCTTCGCCTGGGGCCGCGCCGCAGCGGTCGACCTTCCCCGCGTCACCACGAAAATCCCCGCTGCGGTGGAAAAGCCCGCCCCCTCCGATCACGACGGGATCATTGCGGCCTTCCGCGACGAACTGATCGCGTATCAGAATGTCGCCTATGCGGGACGCTACATGGCGCTGCTCGCCGAGGTCCGCCATGCCGAGCAGCGGGCGCGCCCGGATTCGACCAGTCTGACCGAGGCGGTCGCGCGCAACCTGTTCAAGCTGATGGCCTATAAGGACGAGTACGAGGTCGCCCGGCTTTACGCCGCCCCCGCGTTCCGCGCGGCGCTTGCGGCGCGCTTCGAGCCCGGCGCCACCCTGCGGTTCCACCTCGCCCCGCCATTGCTGGCGAAGCGGGATGCGCGCACCGGGCATCAGCAGAAGCGCGCGTACGGGGGCTGGATGCTGAAGGTGTTCGGCGTGCTGCAGACCTTCAAATTCCTGCGCGGCACCTTACTCAACCCGTTCGGCCATACCGCCGAACGGCGGATGGAACGCGGCCTGATCGAGCGATATGAAACCTCGATCCGCACCGCGATCACACATATGAGCGAGGCGAATTTCGCCCGCGCCCTCGAACTTGCCACCCTGCCGGCGCAGATCCGCGGCTATGGCCATGTGAAGGCGCGCAACCTGGCGGCGGTCGAGCCGGTGTGGGCCGCGCTGGATGCCGCTTTGGCGTGCCCCTCACCGTCGCCGGCACCGCAATTCGGCATCGCCGCCGAATAGGGTTGGTTGCAAATTGCATAAGTTCGTTACAGATCGAACGCCTATATGAAGCCTGTCCGGCGCTGCACTGCCAGCGTCGCCTGTCGAAGGAGACCTGCTCATGAGGAGTCGCGCTTTACCCCCGAAATTGACCCGCACCCTGCTGGCCGCGACGGCAGCGGTAGCGGTTGCCGCCCTCGCTGTGCCGCAATCGGCGTATGCGTGGTGGCGGCCCCATGCCGGGATCGGAATTTCGATCCCCCTGGTCGTGCCGGGACCGCCGGTCTACTACCCGCCGCCACCGCCCGCCTATGCCTATTACGGTCCGCCGCCGGTTTATTACCGGCCACCGCCACGGCGCTGGATTCCGCCTCATCGCAACTGGGCCGGTGCCTGGATTCCGGGCCATTGGGTCTATCGCTGATCGCGAGTGACCGGCGGCGCGGACCGGCTATGACGTGACGAGGTGCTCGCGCAGGCGCGGCATCAGCTCGACGAGGTTGCACGGGCGGTGCCGCGCGTCGAGCTGGAAGACCAGAATATCGTCCCACCCGTCCTTCACCGCGCCGGTCGATCCCGGCAAGGCGAACAAATAGGTTCCACCCGCCACGCCGCCGATCGCGCGGGACTGGATCGTGGAGGTGCCGATTTTCTGGTAGCTCAGCATCCGGAACAATTCACCGAACCCTTCGATCCGCTTTTCGACCACCCGGTCGAACGCTTCAGGCGTGACATCGCGGCCGGTGACGCCGGTGCCACCGGTGGTGATCACCACGTCGATCGCGGGATTGCCGATCCACGCGCGCAACTGGCGCTCGATGAGATCAGCGTCGTCACGCAGGATCACCCGGTCCGCGAGATGATGTCCTGAAGCGACCACCCGTTCGGCGAGAGCCGCGCCCGAGGTATCGTTGTCGAGGGTTCGGGTGTCCGACACGGTCATCACCGCGATCGACACCGCCACGAAGGCCCGACTTTCATCAATGCGCGACATCGGCACGATCCCCTTTCCTCGCATGAACCGGCATCTCCTATAGGACATTTTGGCGTCGCCCCGAAGAGCGACCCTTGACGCGGGCCGGGCGCGATGAATGTCTAGGCGATGGATTATGTTTTTCTCGCACTCGCGCTGTTCGTTCTTCTGGCTCTGGTGATGACGGGGGCGTGGGTGATGCAGCGCCAGACCCGCAATTCCGGCTGGGTCGATGTGTTCTGGACCTTCGGAACCGGTATCGCCGGCGCGATCGGTGCCATGGTGCCGCTCGGCGTGGCACCGTGGGGCCGGCGCGTGCTGGTGGCGGCGCTGGTGCTGATCTGGGCCGGGCGGTTGGGGAGCTACATCATGATGCGCACCCGGGCGATCACCCACGAGGATGCGCGCTATGCGCGGTTCCGGTCGGAATGGGGGGCGAATTTCGAATCGCGCATGTTCTGGCTGCTGATGATCCAGGCCGTGGTCGCATGGCTGCTGGCGATTTGCGTCACGATCGCGGCCAATAACCCCCACGCTCTCGCGCCTGGCTGGACAGTGGCCGGCATCGCGGTTTTCGTGATCTCGCTGGGCGGCGAAGCGCTGGCGGACCGGCAGATGCACGCCTTCCGCGCTGATAAGTCCAACAAGGGGAAGGTTTGCGAGGCGGGGCTGTGGGGCTGGTCGCGTCATCCGAACTATTTCTTCGAATTCCTGATCTGGTTGAGCTATCCGCTCATTGCGCTCGCGGGATTGTGGTGGGTCGGGTTCGTCGCACTGATCGGGCCGGTCTTCATGTATGTGCTGCTCGATAAAATATCCGGCGTGCCGCCTCTGGAGCGCGAAATGGTCGAATCGCGCGGGGCGGCCTATCGCGATTATCAGGCGCGGGTCAGTCCGATGATCCCCCTGCCGCCGCGCCGCCGTTAGAATGAACTCATCCGTTCGCCGCGTTCAACCGTAGTTCAAGCAGAGAATCCCCACCTGGAGTCACCGATGAATTTCGCCGCCGCCATGGCCGACGCCGCCGAACGCCTGCCGATCCCCGATGGACTGACCCGCAGGGGTATCGCCGGGCTGGTCGGCCGGACCGACCGGAAGCTCGCCGATGCCTCGGTCACCACCGAACGGGCCTTCGCGCTCGACATGGCGCGTTTGCCGATCGCCCTGCACACGGATGCTGCCAACGCCCAGCACTATGAGGTGCCAGCCTCGTTCTTTGCGCTCGTGCTCGGGCCGCGCCGGAAATATTCATCCTGCTTCTACGACACACCGCAGAGCAGTCTGGCCGATGCCGAAGTCGCAGCGCTGGAGCGCACCTGCGTCAATGCGGGTCTCGCCGACGGCCAGACGATTCTCGAACTCGGCTGCGGCTGGGGCTCGCTCAGCCTGTGGATGGCCGAGCATTACCCGTCAGCAAAGATCACCGCGGTCTCGAACTCTGCCTCGCAGCGCGCCTATATCGAGGCGCAGGCGATGGCGCGGGGCTTTCGAAACCTGACGATCGTGACCGCGGATATGAACGATTTCGACACAGCGACGCGGTTCGACCGGGTGGTCTCGGTCGAGATGTTCGAGCACATGTCCAACTGGCGCGCATTGCTCGAACGGGTGCGTTCATGGCTGACGCCGGAGGGGGCCTTGTTCCTCCACGTATTCTCCCATCGACGCGGCACCTACCGCTTCGATCATCACGACCGTGGCGACTGGATCGCGCAGCATTTCTTCACCGGCGGCATCATGCCGAGCCATGGGCTGATCGCCCAGTTCCCTGACCTGTTCACCCTGGAGGCCGACTGGCGCTGGAGCGGCGCGCATTATGCCCGTACCGCACGCGACTGGCTCGACAATTACGATCGTCATGAAGGCGCGATCGATGAGATCCTGCAATCGGTCTACCGCCAGGAAGCGCCGCTATGGAAACGCCGCTGGCGCCTGTTCTTCCTCGCGACCGAGGGTTTGTTCGGCTATCGCGGCGGCGAAGCCTGGGGGGTCAGCCATTATCGGCTGCGCCCGGTCGGATGAGGGGATTGTTCGCGGCGCTGGGGCGCTACATCGCTCACGACGACCCGCTGACCGCGGCGCTCAACAAGGTCGCGATGGTGCTGGCCGGCAATACGCCGTTCTATCCGCTCTATCTCTGGGCCGTGCTGGGGCACGATGCCTCACCGGTCATTCTGCTGACTTTGTGTTCCTTTCCGTTCTGGGCGGTTGTGCCCGCCATCGCGCGCCGCAACGGGCTGGCGGGCCGGGTGTTTCTTACGACCATCGGCGTACTCAACACGATCTGGTGCAGCATCATCCTCGGATTCGACTCCGGTACGGCGCTATTTCTGATCCCCTGCGTCGTGCTCGCCACGCTGGGATTTCATCAGCGGGAGCGAAAACTCTCGCTCGCGATCGCCGCCCTGCCCTTCATAGCCTACGGCTTCCTGCGCATCGCGGATATATCACCGCCACGGCTCTATCAGCAGGCCGAATATTCGAGCCTGATCACGCTCAATGGTTTCAGCGTCGCCTGCCTGATCGGCTTTCTCGGCCTCGCCTTCGCCGCCGCCCGCCCCACCGCCAAGACGCCCCTTGCGCCAATCCGCAGGGAAAGCTAGATCAGCACCAACCGGGCGCGTAGCTCAGCGGTAGAGCATCGCCTTCACACGGCGGGGGTCACAGGTTCAATCCCTGTCGCGCCCACCAGGTTTCCAACGTGAGCATCGCGAGTCACTGGGAAGTCTGGCCCTGCCACCTGCCAAGGTTACGGCATTCACGCGTTTCGCTTGCCCGTCCGATCTGGCTCTGAGTCTGGATGATTTTAGGACTGCCGGGGAACGATGTGCGATTGCGGATGGCGCTCTGGATCATTTTGGTGATGCGCGGCGTGCGGCGATAGGGAGTGCGCTGGTAGGGCGGGTGTTGGAGACCGGTTCGCTGGTGGTCGCCAAACTCGGCAGCACCCGGGCGCGGGAGATTTAAGGACTGGGAAACAATTATCGCTTCGGCCGATGCGTGGCTCCTCAACGCGTCTGTTGGCGGCGGTGAGAATCCGCGCATAAACGGCGCGGGATAGTTACCATAGTGAATTGACTTAATGAGTGCGGGGCAGTTTGACACGGTGTGGGAGAGTTGGCGGAGGAGGCAGTGGCAGTGGGTAGCTGTCCCTCTGCTCTGAGGCTGCTGCCGTGCTCGCAGCCGTCAAGGACGCTTCGCGCCGCGCAAGAGCGCGGTGGCCTTCGGCCATCCTTGACCGCCGCTGCGCGCGACAGCGTCGGAATTCGCAGGTCGGGACGACAGGATGGCCGTGCTGATCGAACTACAGGATTGGTGTTGTATCAGTGGCGCTGGCGCTTTCAGGGTGGGCGTCGCGCGCCGGTGTCGTTTTGATCAATCCTGGCAATCCGGCTCGGGCGACGTTGAGGCCGGAGACCTGTCAAGCGCACGAAAGGTGAAACGGAGCGACCGCAACGATGACAGAGGTGATGTCCTGGGGGAGTACTGCTGGTCCAGGGCTTTCGCGAAGCCCCGGCGATTGCCAATCCACGCGAAAGCGCGGTTTCCGGTTGCTTAGCAGGACCATGATCCGTCACGCGGACCGCCCGAGCGCGGTAATGGCGATTTCTCGCCGCATGCATGACACGTCCTCGCGGGGTTGCCTGATAACGTCGGCGAGCTTCTCTTTGCCGTTCACGACGAGCTTCCCGGGCGCAAGTTCGCATGCAGTAGATCTGACCTCGGTCGCACTGTGGGCAGACAAGCACTTGGCACAGACAGCGACTGCAAACGAACATTCTGCAGATTATTCCATCAACGCCTGCGGCCGAGCATGACCTGCTGACGCAATTCACACTGTCTTTGGTCATCTGGTCCAACAACTGCTCACTTCCCCAGCTGATTCAAATCCTCGAACGTTCTGCGTTTCCTGACGGACCTCGTACCCGGCCGATCTGGTTCTCGTGTGATTTAGGCGCCGGGTCCAGGTTGCCGTAAAGGCCGGTCAGTGCCGTCCATTTAAATGGACTCGGCAGCTACGCGCCGTTTATGCGCGGATTCTCACCGCCGCCAACACGCGTCCATCCGACGGATCGTCAGACTCGTCGCACGCTAATGAAAATCGAATATTAAACCACGAGTCAGGCTCCCAAAAAAAACCGGCACCTCAAGGGTGCCGGCTTTCTCAAGGACTTCAACTCGCCGTTACTCGGCCGCAACCTCGCGGCGTGACGGCAGGGCCGTTCGGGTCTGCGCCAGCGTCGTCTTGTCCCGTCCTGCCGCGATCGCGCGCAACCGGCTCATCACGCTGCCGGTTCCGGCCGGGATCAATCGCCCGACGATCACGTTTTCCTTCAAGCCGAGCAAGTGATCGGTCTTGCCCGCGGTCGCCGCTTCGGTCAGCACCCGCGTGGTTTCCTGGAACGAGGCCGCCGAGATGAAGCTCAGCGTCTGCAGGCTCGCCTTGGTAATGCCCTGCAACACCGGCGATCCGCTCGCCGCCCGTTCATCCAGTTTCACCCGCCGCTCGTTCTCGGTCTCGAACTCGATCCGGTCGACCAGTTCGCCGATCAGATACGTGGTATCCCCCGGCTCGGTGATCTCGATCTTCTGCAGCATCTGGCGGACCACGACTTCGATATGCTTGTCGTTGATCTTCACACCCTGCAGTCGATAGACATCCTGGATTTCGTTGACGAGGTAATCCGACAGTGCCTCGACCCCGAGCACCCGTAGAATATCATGCGGCACGCGCGGACCATCGACCAGCGGATCGCCCCTATGAACGTAATCGCCCTCCTGCACCGACATGTGCTTGCCCTTCGGCAGCAGGTACTCGGTTTCCTCGCCGGTCTCATCGTTCTTGACGATGATGCGGCGCTTCGCCTTGTAATCCTTGCCGATCTCGACCCGGCCATCGTTCTCCGCGATGATGGCGTGATCCTTCGGACGACGCGCCTCGAACAACTCCGCGACACGTGGCAGACCGCCGGTGATGTCACGGGTCTTCGAGCCTTCGCGCGGCATCCGCGCCAGCACGTCGCCAGCCTGCACCGTGGCCCCGTTCTCGACCGACAAAATCGAGTCCGGCGGCAGGAACGAGCGGGCTTCGGCGCCGTTGGCCAGCCGCACGATCTCGCCCTTCTCGTCCTTGAGCAGCAGGCGCGGCCGCAAATCCGCACCCTTGGCCGATTGCTTGTAATCGACCACCACTTTCGAGGTCAGGCCGGTCACGTCATCGACCCGTTCGACCAGCGTGACACCTTCGAGCAGATCGGCGAATTCGACCACGCCGCCCCGCTCGGTGATGATCGGCAGGGTATACGGGTCCCACTCGGCCAGTTTCTCGCCGCGCGTGACGCTCTGGCCTTCCTCGGTCAGCAACCGCGCGCCATAGGGGACCCGGAACTTCGCCCGTTCCCGCCCGGCCGCATCGGTGATCGCGAGCTCGCAATTGCGGCTCATCACCACCGGCACCCCGGCGGAATTCGCCACCACGTTGCGATTCTTGATCGTCACCGTGCCGTCATGGCTGGCTTCGACGTTCGATTGCTCGGCACCCCGCTGCGCCGCACCGCCGATATGGAAGGTGCGCATCGTCAACTGGGTTCCCGGCTCGCCGATGGACTGCGCCGCGATCACACCCACCGCCTCGCCGGCATTCACCGGCGTGCCACGTGCCAGATCGCGCCCGTAGCACATCGCGCAAACGCCGATCTTGGACTCGCAGGTCAGCACCGAGCGGATCTTGACCTGCTCGACCCCGGTCTTGTCGATCCGGTCCGCCTCGATCTCTTCGATCAGCGTATTCGCGGCGACGATGAGCGATCCATCGGTCGGGTCGAACACATCCTCGGCCGTGGTCCGGCCCAGAGTGCGCTCGGCCAGGCTCGAAATCACCTCACCGCCATCCATCACCGCCCGCACGGTCAGTCCGCGTTCGGTACCGCAATCATGGGCGATGATGATGCAATCCTGCGCGACATCGACCAGTCGCCGCGTTAGATAGCCCGAGTTCGCCGTCTTGAGGGCCGTGTCCGCCAACCCCTTACGGGCTCCGTGGGTCGAGTTGAAATACTCGGCAACGGTTAAGCCTTCCTTAAAGTTGGACAAAATCGGCTGCTCGATGATCTCGCCCGAAGGCTTGGCCATCAAGCCGCGCATACCGGCGAGCTGACGCATCTGGGTCGGCGACCCACGCGCGCCGGAATGGCTCATCATCCACACCGAATTGGTCTGCTTGCCCGGCTCCTGGCGGGAAATCTCGCGCATCATCGCGGCTGCAACCGTGTCGTTGCAGCGCGACCACGCATCGATCACCTTGTTGTAGCGTTCACCCGCGGTGATCAACCCGTCATGGTACTGAGCCTCGAATTCCTTGACCTCGGCCTGGGTCTTTTCCAGCAGTTCCTGCTTCTCCGCGGGAATGACCATGTCGTCCTTGCCGAACGAAATGCCCGCCTTTGCCGCGTGGGTGAAGCCCAACGCCATCATGCGGTCGCAGAAAATCACCGCTTCCTTCTGTCCGGTATGACGATACACCGCATCGATCACGTCCGAGACGGTCTTTTTGGTCAGCTGGCGGTTGACCAGCGAGAACGGCACCTCATGATGCTTCGGCAGCAGATTGCCGATCATGGTGCGTCCCGCCGTGGTTGCGACCACCTTGTACGAAACCGTGCCATCCTCCGCCGTCACCGGCACCCGCGCACGGATCCGGTCATGCAGCTTGATCCGCCGGGCGCTCAGCGCATGCTCGATCTCACCGGCATTGCCGAACGCCGGCGCATCCTGGTCGGCGACGGTGGAAAATTCCGGCGTCTCCAGCGACAGGTAATACAGCCCGAGCACGATATCCTGGCTCGGCACGATGATCGGCTTGCCGTTCGCCGGGTTGAGAATGTTGTTGGTGCTCATCATCAGCACCCGCGCTTCGAGCTGCGCCTCGATCGAGAGCGGTACGTGCACCGCCATCTGATCGCCGTCGAAATCGGCATTGAACGCGGTGCAGACCAGCGGATGCAGCTGGATCGCCTTGCCTTCGATCAAAATCGGCTCGAACGCCTGGATGCCCAGACGATGCAGCGTGGGCGCGCGGTTCAGCATCACCGGATGCTCGCGGATCACCTCTTCGAGAATGTCCCACACCTCGGGACGCTCCTTCTCGACCATCCGCTTCGCCGCCTTGATCGTGGTGGCGAGCCCGTATTTTTCGAGCTTGGCATAGATGAACGGCTTGAACAGTTCGAGCGCCATCTTCTTCGGCAGGCCGCACTGGTGCAGCTTGAGCTCCGGCCCGACCACGATGACCGAACGGCCCGAGTAATCGACGCGCTTGCCCAGCAGGTTCTGGCGGAACCGCCCCTGCTTGCCCTTCAGCATGTCCGACAGCGACTTCAGCGGCCGCTTGTTGGTGCCGGTGATCGCACGCCCGCGCCGCCCATTGTCGAACAGCGCATCCACGCTCTCCTGCAACATGCGCTTCTCGTTGCGAACAATGATGTCCGGCGCGCGCAGCTCAATCAGCCGCTTCAAACGATTGTTGCGGTTGATCACCCGGCGATACAGATCGTTCAGGTCGGAGGTGGCGAACCGGCCGCCATCCAGCGGCACCAGCGGCCGCAACTCGGGCGGAATCACCGGCACCACGTCCAGAATCATCCATTCCGGCCGCGTGCCCGACTCGATGAACGCCTCAACCAGCTTGAGCCGCTTGACCAGCTTCTTGCGCTTGGCCTCGGAGGTTGCCTCCTTGAGGTCGGCGCGCATGACCGCCTGCTCGGTCTGCAGATCGACCTGGGCGAGAATCGACTTGATCGCCTCGGCGCCGATCCCGGCCTTGAACCCGTCATCGCCGAATTCGTCCTGCTTTGCGTACAGATCGTCTTCCGAGAGCAGCTGGAACCGTTTCAGATCGGTTGTGTACGGATCGAGGACGATGTAGCTCTCGAAATACAGGACCTTCTCGAGATCCTTCAGGGTCATCTCGACCATGGTCGCGATCCGGCTCGGCAGCGACTTCAGAAACCAGATATGCGCGACCGGCGAGGCCAGCTCGATATGCCCCATCCGCTCACGCCGCACCTTGGCCAAAGTCACCTCGACGCCGCATTTCTCGCAGATGATGCCGCGGAACTTCATCCGCTTGTACTTGCCGCACAGGCACTCGTAATCCTTGATCGGCCCAAAGATCCGCGCGCAGAACAAGCCGTCCCGCTCCGGTTTGAACGTCCGGTAATTGATCGTCTCGGGCTTCTTGATCTCGCCATACGACCACGAGCGGATCTGCTCGGGCGACGCAACCTGGATACGGATCTGGTCGAACGTCGCGGCCTGACCGGTCTGGCCGAGAATCTTCATCAAGTCATTCATGCAATAGTCCCTTTCATCAGCACGGAATGCTGCCATCCCGCGCCATGATCAAACCCGATTCCGTGGATTATTCCGCCGACAACGTCAGATCGACATTCAGCCCCAGCGATTTCAGTTCCTTGGTCAGCACGTTGAAGCTCTCCGGCACACCCGCCTCGAAATTGTCCTGCTCGCGCACGATCGCCTCATAAACCTTGGTCCGGCCTGAAACGTCGTCCGACTTCACGGTCAGCATTTCCTGCAAGGTATAGGCGGCGCCATAGGCTTCGAGCGCCCAGACCTCCATCTCGCCGAATCGCTGCCCGCCGAACTGCGCCTTGCCGCCCAGCGGCTGCTGGGTCACCAGCGAGTACGGCCCGATCGAACGCGCATGGATCTTGTCATCGACCATGTGCCCGAGCTTGAGCATGTACATGTACCCGATCGTCACCTTCCGCTCGAACTGATCCCCGGTCCGGCCGTCGAACACGGTCATCTGCCCGGAAATATCGAGCCCGGCCTTCGCCAGCATATCCTCGATATCCGTGATCCGCGCCCCATCGAACACCGGTGTGGCAATCGGCACGCCCTTGCGGATATTGCCGCACAATTCGGCGACTTCGGCATCGTCCATGATCTCGATCTGCCGCTCATAGACCTCCTGACCGTAAACGTCCTTGAGCATTCCATGCAGCCGCGCCCGCTCCTGCCCGGTACGGCGATACTCATCGACCATCTCGCCGATCTGCCGCCCGAGATTCGCACACGCCCAGCCCAGATGGGTCTCTAGAATCTGCCCGACATTCATGCGCGACGGGACACCCAACGGGTTGAGCACGATATCGACCGCCGTTCCGTCCTCCAGGAACGGCATATCCTCGATCGGCACGACCTTCGAGACCACGCCCTTGTTGCCATGGCGCCCGGCCATTTTATCGCCCGGCTGCAGCTTGCGCTTCACCGCGATGAACACTTTCACCATCTTCATCACGCCCGGCGGCATCTCGTCGCCACGCTGCAACTTCTCGACCTTGCTCTCGAATCGCGCCTGCAATTTATGCACCGCCGCATCGAATTCGCGCTTCAGCGTCTCGATTTCGGCCATAACGTGATCGTCCTGCACGGTCAGGTTCCGCCACGCCCCGCGCGGCACCTCCGCCAGCACCTCGGCATTGATTTCGCTGCCGGACCGCACGCCCTTGTAACCCGAACCGGCAATCTGCCCGAACAGCTTTTCGCGCAGACGGTTGAGGAACGCACGCTCCTGAATCGCCCGCTCGTCGTCGCGGTCCTTCGCCAGCCGCTCGATCTCCGCCCGCTCGATCGCCAGCGCGCGCTCATCCTTATCCACGCCGCGCCGGTTGAACACCCGCACATCGACGATCGTGCCATTCACCCCCGGCGGGAGCTTCAACGAGGTATCCCGCACATCGGACGCCTTTTCGCCGAAAATCGCCCGCAGCAGCTTCTCTTCCGGCGTCATCGGGCTCTCGCCCTTCGGCGTGACCTTGCCGACCAGGATATCCCCCGGATTGACCTCGGCCCCGACATACACGATCCCGGCCTCGTCGAGATTCCGCAACGCTTCCTCGCCGACATTCGGAATATCGCGCGTGATTTCCTCCTGTCCCAGCTTGGTATCGCGCGCCATCACCTCGAATTCCTCGATGTGGATCGAGGTGAACATATCTTCCCGCGCGATCCGCTCCGAAATCAGGATCGAATCCTCGAAATTATACCCGTTCCAAGGCATGAATGCGCACAGAATGTTGCGCCCCAGCGCCAATTCGCCCAGTTCGGTCGAAGGACCATCGGCAATGATATCGCCACTGCCCACCCGATCGCCCACCCGCACCAGCGGCCGCTGGTTGATGCAGGTCGACTGGTTCGACCGCATGAACTTGCGCAACCGGTAGATGTCCACGCCCATCGTCGTGCCGTCGTCATTGGTTGCCCGCACGACAATCCGCGCGCCATCGATCTGGTCGATGATGCCGGCCCGCCGCGCCACGATGGTCGCGCCGCTATCCTGCGCCACCGCCGCTTCCATCCCGGTGCCGACCAGCGGCGCATCGGAACGGATCAACGGCACCGCCTGACGCTGCATGTTCGAGCCCATCAGCGCCCGGTTCGCGTCGTCGTTTTCCAAAAACGGAATCAACGCCGCAGCAACAGAAACCAGCTGGCGTGGCGACACGTCAATCGCCGTCACTTCCTCCGGCCGCACCAGCCGGAAATCGCCGTTCCGCCGCACCGACACCAAGTCCTCGGTCAGCGTGCCGTCTTCCAGCTTCGGCGCATCCGCCTGAGCCACCGTCAGCCGCTCTTCCTCCATCGCCGACAGATACTTGTACTCGTCGGAGACCTTCCCGTTGGTCACCATCCGGTACGGCGTCTCGATGAACCCGTACTTGTTCACCTTGGCAAATGTCGCCAGCGAGTTGATCAACCCAATGTTCGGCCCTTCCGGCGTCTCGATCGGGCAGATGCGGCCATAATGCGTCGGATGCACGTCACGCACCTCGAACCCGGCCCGCTCGCGCGTCAGCCCGCCCGGTCCCAACGCGGACAGGCGCCGTTTATGCGTCACTTCCGAGAGCGGATTGGTCTGATCCATGAACTGGCTCAGCTGCGAGCTACCAAAAAACTCCCGCACCGCCGCCGCCGCCGGCTTCGCATTGATCAGATCGTGCGGCATCACCCCGTCGATATCGACCGAGCCCATCCGCTCCCTGATCGCCCGCTCCATCCGCAGCAGCCCGACCCGGTACTGATTTTCCATCAGCTCGCCCACCGAACGCACCCGCCGGTTGCCGAGATTATCGATGTCGTCGATCTGCCCGCGACCGTCCTTCAGATCGCACATGATCTGGATCGTGCGAATGATATCTTCCTTGCGCAGCACCCGCATCTGGTCGTCGCACTCGATGCCGAGGCGCATGTTCATCTTTACCCGCCCCACGGCGGACAGATCGTAGCGCTCCGAGTCGAAGAACAACCCGCGGAACAGCGCCTCGGCGGTCTCGCTCGTCGGCGGCTCACCAGGCCGGATCACCCGGTAGATATCGACCAGCGCATCCTCGCGGTTGGAGTTCTTGTCCACCGCCAGCGTATTGCGAATCCACGGCCCCTTGGTCTGGTCGATCGCAAGCGTCGGGATCACATCCAGCCCCGCCGCCTCGAACACCGCAAGCTTCGCCTCGGCGATCTCCTCGCCCGCATCGGCGAAAATTTCACCGGTGTTCGGATCGTACAGATCCTCGGCGACATACCGCCCGACCAGATCGGCCCGGCTGACCAGCACATGCTTGGTCGCCTCGCCGATCTTGCGTGCGGCCCGCGCCGTCAGTTTTTCCTCGGCCTTCGCCACCACCTGCCCGGTCTCGGCATCGATCAGATCCTCGACCAGCTTGGCCCCGCGAAACAATTCCGGCTCGAACGGCCGCGCCCACGCGCTCTCGCCATTCGCGTCCTTGGTCCGGGTGAACGGCACCTGGCCGTAGAACGCACCGAGAATTTCCTCGGCATCCATGCCCTTGATTTCGCCGAGTTCCAGCGTCTCGCCCTTGGCCGCCCGCGCCGCGCGCAACGCCTCGGTCGCCTTGCCTTCCAGCGCATACAGCAGCGTCGTGATCGGCAGCTTGCGCTTCCGGTCGATCCGCACATACGCCAGATCCTTGGCATCGAACTCGAAATCCAGCCACGACCCACGATACGGAATCACCCGCGCGGTAAACAGGAATTTGCCCGACGCATGGGTCTTGCCCTTGTCGTGGTCGAAAAACACGCCGGGGCTGCGATGCATCTGGCTGACGATGACGCGCTCGGTGCCATTGACCACGAACGTGCCGTTATCGGTCATCAGCGGCATGTCGCCCATATAAACGGGCTGCTCCTTGATGTCGCGGATCGAGCGCGCTCCGGTATCCTCATCCAGATCCCAGACGATGAGCCGCAACACCACCTTCAGCGGGGCCGCATAGGTCATCCCGCGCTGGATGCACTCCTCGACATCGTATTTCGGATCTTCGAGCTCGTAATAAACGAACTCCAGCCGGCCTCGGCCCGCGAAATCATCGATCGGGAACACCGACTTGAACACTTCCTGCAGGCCGGACACCGAACGCGAATCCGGCGACACGTTCATTTGCAGGAACGCATCGTAACTTGCCCGTTGCACATCGATCAGATTGGGCATCGGCGTGGTCTCGGGGATTCTCCCGAAGCTCTTGCGGATGCGCTTGCGATTGGTAAAGGAAATCTTGTTCATGCCACCCGAAATCGCATTCATGCCCATACCCCAATCAATAATTCAGTAACGACCCATCGCCCAACACAGCGATGCCGTATCGTATCAGCCAAATCACACCCCCATCACGCAGCGGCGATTGGAGACGCAACAGCAAACAGGCGGAGTGCCGAAGGGCACCCCGCCATAGTCAGATCTTAAACGCCCCGATGAGTTGCCTCACGCGGCGTTGCTGAAAATCATTCGATGCCGACAGATGCGCCCTGCTCTTCCAAGACCTTCTTGATCTTCTCGGCCTCGTCCTTGTTCACGCCTTCCTTGACGGTCTTCGGCGCGCCTTCGACGAGATCCTTGGCTTCCTTTAGCCCGAGACCCGTGATGGTGCGGATTTCCTTGATCACGTTGATCTTCTTGTCGCCCGCAGCCTTCAGCACGACAGTGAATTCGGTCTGTTCCTCAACCGGCGCCGCGGCAGCAGCCGCACCAGCCGGAGCCGCCGCCGCCACAGGGGCCGCAGCAGAAACGCCCCACTTTTCTTCGAGCAGCTTGGAAAGCTCCGCTGCTTCGAGAACAGTGAGGGAAGAAAGTTGGTCAACTAAATTTGCCAGATCAGCCATTTCGTCAGTTCCTATAATAGTCGTTGCGATGGTTCCATGCAAGCCCGAACCGTTCGGGCTCGCTCACGGCGACGCTGAAGGGGTATCCGAAGTCTTCTTTTTGTGAACAAAAAGAAGCAAAAAAACTTTACGAATCTAGGTCGTGCCGGTGAAACGCCCGTGCACCAAATTCAACAAAGTTTTTTGCTTCTTTTTAAAAAAAAGCCTTCATTCCTCCCCTTACGCCGCCTCAGCGGTCTCTTCAGTCCCGTTCGCCTTGGCGTAAGCCGCAAAGACCCGCGCAAGCTGCCCCGCCGGCGCCTGCAGCACACCCGCAATCCGCGTTGCCGGCGCCTGGATCAGACCCAGGAGCTTGCCACGCAGTTGATCGAGCGACGGCAGTTCGGCCAACGCGCGGATCCCCGATGCATCGAGCATCTGAGTTCCCAACGCGCCACCGACCAGCACGAGCTTCTCATTGGTCTTGGCGAACTCGACCGCAGCCTTCGCCACCGCCACCGGATCATGCGACCACGCAAGCGCAGTCGGACCCTTCAGCAGCGGCACCAGCCCGTCGAACTTGGTGCCTTCCAAAGCGATATGGGCCAAACGGTTCTTCGCCACTTTGTATTGTGCGCCCGCCGCCCGCATCCGCACGCGCAACGCCGTCACATCGGCAACCGTCAAACCCTCATTGCGGGTCACCACGATCATCGACGTCTCGGCGAACACGGTCGCAAGCGAGTCCACGAACTCACGCTTCTGTGCGCGATCCAATTCGGTCTCCACTCGTCAGGCATCACGCGTTTGGACCGCGCAACACCGGTTTGCCCAAAACGGCCAGGACCATCCCGGCCGCATGTTCGCCTGTCCTGATTGGAACCATCGGTGCCTCAGCACCTCCGACACCCCATCTACGGCCTGCGGGCTCACACCCATTAACGCCCCGAAAGGCGACAAACCGTCTCGGACAGGTCCGGAACCGCCAGCACTGCCGGCAATCCCGTCATGGCCGAACCGAAGTCCGGCACATTCTCAACGCCACACGTGGGCGGCGTAAAAAAGTTAGGTAAGACTTCTTTTTGTGAACAAAAAGAAGCAAAAAAACTTTATGAATCTGGTCCGAAGCCTTTGAATCGCCCGTGGCCCAGATCAACAAAAGTTTTGTGCTTCTTTTTTACAAAAAAGAAGCCCTTCCCTTAGGAACTCCTCAAACCGAAAGCGAACTCACATCAACCCGAACGCCCGGACCCATCGTGGAGGACAGCGCCGCCTTCTGCAAATACGTCCCTTTCGCCCCGGCCGGCTTCGCCTTCTGGATTGCATCGACCAACGCCTTCGCGTTCTCGATCAGCAATCCCGCGTCGAAACTCGCCTTGCCGATGCCCGCATGAATAATCCCGGCCTTCTCAGCCCGGAACTCCACCTGGCCCGACTTCGCCGCCGTCACCGCACCCTTAACGTCCATCGTCACAGTGCCCAGCTTCGGATTAGGCATCAGCCCGCGCGGCCCGAGAATCTTGCCCAGCCGCCCGACCAGCGCCATCATGTCCGGCGTCGCGATACAACGATCGAACGCAATGTTGCCCGCCTGCACCTGCTCGGCCAGATCATCGGCACCCACCACATCCGCACCCGCCGCCCGCGCCTCATCCGCCTTCGGCCCGCGCGCAAACACGCCAACCCGCAGCGTCTTGCCCGTCCCGTTCGGCAGCGAAATCAACCCACGCACCATCTGATCTGCATGACGCGGATCAATACCCAGATTGAGCGACAATTCCACCGTCTCATCGAACTTCGCCGTCGCATTGGTCTTCACCAACGCCATCGCTTCGTCCAACGCATACATCTTGTTCGCTTCGACCGAAGCGGTCGCCTTGGTCAAACGCTTGTTCTTCGCCATGATCAGCCCTCCACCACAGAAAGACCCATCGATCGCGCAGACCCGATCAACATCCGCACCGCACCATCGACGTCATTGGCATTCATATGAACCATCTTGGTCGCCGCAATCTCGCGCAGCTGCGCCATCGTCACCTTGCCAACCATGGCACCCTTGCCCGTCGTGGTCGAACCCTTGGTGATCCCGGCGGCCTTCTTGAGAAAATACGTGTTCGGCGGCGTCTTCGTGATGAAGGTAAAGCTGCGATCGCCGAAAGCGGTAATCACCACCGGCACCGGCATGCCAACCTCCATGCCCTGCGTCGCCGCATTGAAATCCTTGCAGAACTGCATGATATTCAATCCGCGCTGCCCCAAAGCAGGCCCAACCGGCGGCGACGGGTTAGCCTTGCCCGCCGGTATCTGTAACTTGATATAGCCAACAATCTTCTTAGCCATAACCCAACTCCATCCTCGGCGAAAACACGCCAATAGACCGCGGTCCAACCGGCCAGAGCACCCCTGCCCCAGCCTCCCGCGTTCTGTAAGCCCTTTCGATACCACCCCCGAATGCGGATGTCGAGTCAGAACGCAAGAGCATGAGCAGCGGCTCTATCGAACTCGCTTCCCGAAATCATGGTTGCCGATGTGAATAATTTCCATTTCCATCTGGTTCAAGTCGGCCATATAGACGCGCAAATGATAGCTTGCTCTTATTGTATACAGATTATTGCGACCCTTATATTTCTCGAACTTGAGGCTCTGGTCCAGCGGGTTTTTCCTGAACTTTTGCAATGCCGATGCAACAAGAGCCCGATCCGGTCCGCTGACTTTTTTCAATCTCTTTCTGGTGGACTGCGTCAGGCGTAACTTGGCATGCCCGATCCCAACAGTCACTAGATCAGCCGACGCTTGCTAAAAACTGGTCTAATTCTTTTGCCGTGGGGCCGACAATGCGTTGTTGTGGCAACTCAGATTCGATATGTGCTTGAAGAACCCGAAGCGCTAAAACAAGATCAAACAGACATGAGAAGGCAAGTGACATACTATTTAGCCAGTCTCGTACATCGGCGGCCAACGTCATTAGATCGCCGTTCCCCGATCTCCGGAAAGTCCGAAGGACAGGAGCAAAGCCCTTTTTCAAATTCTTGAACGCCGAACCATCCATTCCACAACGTTGCTCAAGTGAATCGGCAGTGTGCTCGATCAGTTGCGCAATGGCCACTAAATCGTCCGTGGAAACCTTGGTATCATCTTCAACCGCCGGAGGCGGCAGCGCCCGCAGCACCGTATTGAAGGCCGTCACCGTATCCGTAATGCCCTTTATCGTAACGGCCTGTTCCTCGTAATTTGCCACCATGCCACGCACCTTCGCGTGCGTCTCCAAAATGCGGCCTGATAATCCCTTGGGAGACAGCAGGTCAGGCGCTTGAAAAATCGCCCCGTTGCCGGCGGCCAATGCAGTCGGAATAACAGCTTCAATCTGACTAAAAATCGCAGCTTGCATTGCCTGACTATACCACGTTCTGATTGACAGGCACAATTATCGCCATTCGTTACGTCTGCTTTGAATGCTTTGGGTGACACATCCGCCGTATTCCCGATCCGATCGATCGCGTTGAAATCTGCCCAGTAATCGTCCAGCAAGCGTAGCAAGCGTAGCAAGCGTAGGATGGGCAGAGCGCTTGCGAAGCCCATCAACTTCAACCCGGTCAAACACGGAAAATCACACCTTCCGCCGTAGTCGGCCCGGCGCAAGATCGATAAACTGCCTCCAACTCGACCAACAAGGAACATCACATGCGCCTGATCCTCGCGATCCTGCTCCCCTGGGTCCAGTTCTTCACCATCGGCAGACCGTTCGCCGGACTTATCTGCCTCGTCCTGCAGATCACCCTGATCGGCTGGATTCCCGCCGCTATCTGGTCGGTTTACGCACTCAGCCAGTACAAGACCGATGAGAAAATCAGGAACGCCTCACGCTGGTAACGACAGCGCCTGCCACCGCGCCCTCGCCCGCGCCCTCTACCCGGCGGACTGGCATCCCCCGGCCGCCCCTCACAAACAGCGGTTATTAACCATGCAGCAATCAAACTCGATCATCTTGAGAAGCCGCCCGCTGTTCAACGGAAAAAACCCGCTCGGTGAAAAACCCTGCGCCTGCAAACCCGAGCATGTCCGGGAAATCGGTCATCCCGTCATAAATCTGCTCACCCCTTCGACTGCGTAAGAATCGCCAGCCAATCCTTCCCGATCTTCCGACGGATCGTCTCGGCCCGTCGCGCCGCGCTCAAAACTTCGCCCTCGTGCTCCGACCCCAGCATGCCCAGCACGCCCGCAAGCCGTTTGATCTCGGGGGTAACCGGCGCCGCCACCGGCTTCTGCGGGGGAATCTCGCGCCGCCTGCTGCCCGTTTTGTAGGCGTCGCCGTCCCGATGCTCATCGCTGGTCCGGCGCGACCCGTCCGATCCCGCACCACGCGCCTTGCGCGCTGCAGGACCCGCTGGCTGTTTATAGGCAGCAGCCAGCATCCAGTAACGCCCGGTCTGGATAATCGCGCCCTTGTGCTTGAGGGAGGACAGTGCCCGCCGCACCGCCGCCTCCAACGGCGGCGAAACCGGCAAGCCCACCGCTGCGGCAACCGCCTGCACGACAACGAACCCCGCCGCCCGCACATCAGGCCCGCTCAACGAGTCAACGATATACTGCTCAACCCAATCCCGACCGCCCGCCACCACGCCCCTCCCGAATGCACGCCTTCCATATCACATTCGTGCTGTGTCATTGCGAGGATTGCGGAAGAAGTTGGGTGGCGAAAGGTGAGGGAAGCGGTTCTTTTTTGCAAAAAAGAACCAAAAAACTCTCTCCAATCTGGGCCCGTGCCGTACAAAACGCCCGTGTCCCAAAGGAGCAGAAGTTTTTTGCTACTTTTTTCCAAAAAAGTAGCCTTCCCTTCCCGGCCTTACGTTGTCACATAATAACAATTAGAGCCAAAAAAAAAGCGGACCCGGAATAAATCCCGGGCCCGCCACCGTTCAACAAATCACATCGGCGAAAGGGTAATCAATCCGACGTGCCGTTGTTATAATGGAATTTCGGCATCGCCTTGAGCTTGGCGGTCGTCGCACCCGGATAAACCACGCTGTAATCGGGGTTTTTCGCGGTCGATTTCGGATCGCTCTTCTCGAACTTCAGTTTGCTGAAGGGAAACGACACCATCCGCCCGTCCGCGGATGCCACCGCCATCGGCGCCCCGCCGCTATCGCTCATCAGAATATTCTTCAGCGTCCCGACATCCTTGCCGCTGTTGTTGTAAATCGTGGCGCCGTCGAGCCCCGAGGTCCGCAGCATTCCGTTAGTCATAGTCAGCGTGCCGCCGAGCTTGTGGGTGCTCGTGCCGCTATCTGCCATCGCAATGCCGTAACTGACGAAAAGCGCCGTTCCGGCCAGAACACCGGCCTTGATCATCTTGTTCATATTGGTCTCCGTGTAAAAGCGTTCTTCACAAAACCGTTGCTCTACAAAGCAACTCTTCGAATTACGGAGGTCGGCGTTCGCTTCGTCTGTTACAAGCGCAAACGAATGACGCGGATATTACGTATACTCAATTCGTTCCGTCAGTGACCGATCGGTTCGGGTTCGGGATCCAGGGTTTCGCGCAACGCCACATCCTGCACCTTGATCCCGATCAGCAATCCCGCCGCCGCAAACGCTGCCACCGCCAGAAACGTGATGTGGAAGGCCGCCGGCAGCGCCGAACCTGCCGCCACCGTCCGATGAGCGTTGCCCAGCTCATCGATCGCATTGCCCAACCGCATCGTCAGAATCGTCCCCGCCAGCGTCGCGCCGAACGCGCCGCCCATCGCCCGCAACAACAGCAGCGTCGCGGTCGCCGCACCCACATCGGCACGGGAGGCCGCGTTCTGGATTGCCACCAGCGTCGAAGGCAGCACGAATCCCAGCCCCACCCCCATCATGAACGTCACGAAAACCAGCAGGCCGAGCGGCAGCGTATCCGGCAGGATCCCGAGCAGCAGAAACCCCAGCGTGGTCGCCCCCAACCCGCCGAGCATCAGCCCCCTCGTCCGCCCGATCCGTCGCGCCAACTGGCCCGCCGCAAACGCCCCGATCGTGCTGGCCACCAGAAACGGCATGATCTCCCAGCCCGACTGCGCCGCGTTGGCCCGGAACACGAGCTGAAAAAACAACGGCAGTGAAAAGATCGCGGAAAACATGATCAGCGCGGTAATGAACCCGATCACCACGAGCCGGTTGAACGAGCCGTTGGCAAACAGGCGCACCGGCAGCAGCGGCGTCGACGCCTTCTGTTCCCACCACCATAGCGCCCCGATCAGCACGAACCCCGCGATGAACACACCGACCACCGGCACTGAATCCCACCGATAGGTATGCCCGCCCCAGGACAGGCCGAGCAGAAACGCGGTCACCGCCAGGGTCAGCAATCCCGCGCCCTCGAAATCGATCCGCCCGCCGCGCGTCACCTGCCGCAATTGCCGCAGCCCGATCTGGCTGAGTACCAGCGCCGCAATGCCAAGGGGCAGATTGAACCAAAAAATCCACCGCCAGGTCAGATGATCGGTCACCCATCCGCCGACCACAGGCCCTGCGGTCGAGGCCACGCCCCACATGCCCGCGAGCCAGCCCTGATATTTCCCCCGTTCGCGCGGCGAAACCACATCGGCGATCGCCGCCTGGGAAATCGCGAACAGTCCGCCGCCGCCGATCCCCTGCAACGCCCGAGCTCCGACCAGCTCCGGCAATGTCTGCGAAACCGCGCACAGGCACGACGCCCCGACGAACAGCACGATGGAGGGAATCAGGGTCCGCCTCCGCCCGAACTGGTCGGACAGGCGGCCGTAAAGCGGTGTCGTCGCCGTCGAGGTCAGAAGATAGGCCGTGACCACCCAGGACAGATGCGAAAACCCGTGCAGATCCGCCCCGATCGCCGGCACCGCCGGGATCACCACGGTCTGGTCGATCGCCGCGAGCATCATGCACAGGATGATGCCGGTAATAACCTGTAGCCGCTGCTTGTGGGTATATTCCATGAAGCCCCGTTCCGAACCGGCGATACCATTGTCTGCCCCCGCCGCACGGGCAATCCCTCGGGTCCGATTTGGTGCAGCAAGGCTGACATGCACATGGCAATGGCCCGCGTTTGCGCGGCGCCCGCCGCTGCCTTACCGTAAGCGGCAACATCACAGATGAGAGACCCCGATGCCCCTCACCCCAGCCGAATCCCGCGAGTTGCTCCATCTGCGCGACATCGCCATTCGCGGCTACCTCCGCACCGACGGACTGGTCGATATCGAAGCCCATATGGCCGATACCAAGACCTACAGTTTCGCCAACCACGATCGCGGCCGGATCAACGCCGGCGAAGCCCTGCACGGCATGTGGCTGCGCCTCACGGTGGATACGGGCCTGACCGTCCAGCGCGCCGAAGCCGCGATGGATTCGACGCCGCACGCCATCTGCCCCGGCGTCGCCCCGAACTTCGCCCGGCTCGAAGGCCTCACCATCGGGCGCGGCTTCCTCAAAGGTGCGATGGAACGGGTCGGTGGCACCCAGGGCTGCACCCATCTGCGCGAACTGCTCCAGCAGGTCGCAACCGTCGCGATCCAGACCATGTTCAGCCTTCGCGCGCACAAGGCAGCCCGTGAAGGCGGCGTCAGCGAGGACCGGTGGGAGATCCCCCCGGCTCTGCTCAATTCGTGCCATGCTTACGACGAAACCGGCCCGCTGGTCGCGGCGGTGCGTGAACGTGCGAAGGCCCGCGCCCTTACTGACTGAATTTTGCCACGAGTGCCGCGACCTGATCCGGCGTGAGGAAACGCGGGTTCAGGTTACGCAGCAGCAGAACCAGCCGGGCCGTCTCCTCAAGTTCCTCGATCGCGAACACTGCCGCATCGAGTTTCCGGGCAGCGACGACCGGGCCGTGGTTAGCGAGCAGCACCGCGCTATGCCGCCCCGCGAGACCACGAATGGCATCGCCCACCGCCGGGTCGCCGGGCATGTGATAGGGGATCAGCGCGAGTTTCCCGACCCGCATGACGACGTAGGGCGTGATCGGTGGCAGCACTTCGGCAGGGTCGAGATCGGGCAGGGTCGAAAGCGCGACGGCGTGGGTGGAATGAAGGTGAACCACGGCACCGGCATCGGGCCGCGTGTCGTAAAGCGCATCGTGCAGCGGGATTTCCTTGGTCGGCTTGTCACCCGAAAGCAGAATGCGGTTGCGGTCCAGCCGGGCGATCCGGGCGGGATCGAGAAAGCCGAGCGAGGCGTCGGTCGGCGTGCAAAGCCACCCGCCGTCTTCGAGGCGGACGCTGATATTACCCGAAGCGCCGGGCGTCAGGCCGCGCTCGAACAGAGAGCGGCCAAACCGGCAGATCGCCTCGCGCAGCGCGGAGTCGCTCATGATTTCGGCGGCAGCCCGTTCAGTTCGGCGATGATATCCGACAGCATCGGCACGAAATCGTCGCCGTGGCCGGTGCCGATCGCTAGTGCATAGGAATTTCGCACGGCGGCGGCGATCGGGTTGGCCGCCCCCTGCGCCTGGGCGAAGGCATTGAGATAGGAGGTGTCTTTCAGCGCGTTGGAGAGGGTGAATTTATGCGCATTGCGATCGCGCCCGACCACGTAGTTCATATAGGTCTGATAAAAGCCGCAATCCATCCGGCCGCCGGTGATGACGCTGTGGAACGTCTCCGCGCTCAGACCCGATTTTTCGCCGAGCATGAGAGCCTCGGCATAAAGCGCGCCGTAGCCGAGCGAGAGGAAATTGTTCAGCAGCTTCATGGTATGGCCGGTGCCGGTCGGGCCGGTATGGATCATGCGTTGGGAGAAGGTTTCGATGATCGGGCGGACGCGGGCGATATCGTCGGCATCGCCACCGATCATGACATCGAGCGTCCCTTCCCAGGCATCCTTGGGGGTGCGGCCGAGCGGGGCATCGAGCAGGGTGATGTTCTGTGCGGCGAGGCTGGCGGCGAGTTTGGTGGTGACCGAGGGGTCGGAGGTCGAGCAATCGACGATGATCAGCGCCTTGCCGGCGGCGGCGAGGCCATCCTCCCCCTGGGTCACCGCCACGACCTGATCGCTGCCGGTCACACAGAGGAACACGATATCGCTCGCTTCGGCGAGCGCCTTAGGCGTTTTGGCTTCGGTGGCGCCGCGCCCGATCAACTCCTCGACCGGCACACGATTGCGGTGGCCCATGATCGTCAGCGGATAGCCCGCCTCGATGATGTTTTTCGCCATGCCGTGGCCCATGAAGCCGACGCCGATGAAACCGATTTTCTCTTTGGTCATGAGAAGCCTTTTGCGAAGGAGAAGGAAGCTGTCCCTGGTGTCGAAAGGACGAGAAAATTTCTGGTTCTGGTATGGTCGGCGTGCGGTGACCGTCGCGCCGATCCGCTTGGTATAGGCATTGAGCAGGGGTGGGGCAACCCGGAACTGACAGCGCTACCACCTTGCGCCGGCGCGGAAACTTCGCGATAGTGATTGTTAATCGAAACAGCCGCGCGCGATCGCGGTATAATGCTGGAGACCACGCCGGTTATGGACCCGATGTCCGCTTCGTTGCGCCCGCGCGAATCGCGGCGTGGCCGCCGAACCGCCGTGACGCTGAACCATGTCGCCGCCGCCGCCCACGTGTCGCCGATCACGGTCTCGCGGGCCCTGAACGCGCCGGAGGCGGTTTCGGAGACCTTGCGCGAGCGGATCAATGCCGCGGTCGAGGCTCTGGGTTATGTGCCGAACCGGATGGCGGGCGCGCTGGCTTCGGCGAAGACGCGGGTGATTCCGGTGATCGTGCCGTCCCTCTCGAATGTCGTGTTCGTCGAGGTGATCGAGGGGATTCAGGAAACGATCGAGGCAGCGGGATATCAGATGCTGCTGGGCAGCACCGATTACGATCTCGACCGCGAGGCAGCACTGGCATCGACCCTGCTCGGCTGGGCACCGCCGGGCGTTCTGCTCGCAGGGCTGCGGCATCTGCCGCGCACCACGACTTTATTGAAGAACGCCGATGTGCCGGTAGTCGAATTCATGGAATACGGTGCCCGCTGCATCGACATGAATGTCGGCCTGTCGCACGTGCAGGCGGGTGCCGCGATGGCAGCGCATCTGCTCGCGCGCGGCTATCGGCGGATCGGGTTCGTCGGTACCCGGATGCGCGGCGATTACCGGGCCCGGCAACGCTATGACGGCATGCGCCGGCACATTGCCGAAATGGGCGGGGCGAGCGATGTCTTGTTCGAATATCCCGGCGGCCCGGGGCAGGATGTCGGATGGCACGCGCTCGGCGATATTCTGCAAACACATCCTGACGTCGATGCGCTGTTCTTCGCCAATGACGAAATGGCGGTGGGCGCGGTCCTGCGCGCCCAGCGCGACGGGATCGCCGTGCCGGGGCGCATTGCGATCGCGGGGTTCAACGGCCTGCCGATGAGTGCACTGGTCACCCCCTCGCTCACCACGATCACCTCGCCGCGCAAGCAGATCGGCGAACAGGCCGCCGCGATGCTGCTGAGCCGGATCGATGGCAGACCCCCGCCGCAGCGCCGGATCGATGTCGGGTTCGTCCTCCAACCCCGCAGCAGCACATGACCCCCACCCGCATCGCCGTGATCGGCCTCGGCTCGATGGGACTCGGCATGGCAACGTCGCTCCTGCATGCCGGTTTCGAGGTCGCGGGCTACGATGTGGTCACGGCCAATGCCGAACGCCTCGCGGCGGCCGGTGGCCGGATCGCAGCAACCCCGGCGGAAGCCGCATCCGGCGCGGCGGCGGTGGTGTGCGTGGTGGTGAACGCGGCACAGACCGAAGCAGTCCTGTTCGGCCCCGATGGGTGCGCGGCCGCGATGAAATCGGGTGCCGTGTTCATTTCCTGCGCGACGATGGCGCCGGATGTGGTGCGCGGCCTCGCCGCACGGCTGGAAGCGCAGGGGCAGCATTATCTCGATGCGCCGATCAGCGGCGGCGCGGCACGAGCCGCCGAGGGCAAGCTCACCATCCTCGCCTCCGGCAGTGCCGCCGCCTTCGCAACGGCCCGGCCAGCGCTGGATGCGATGGCGGCGACCCTGCATGAGCTGGGCGATGCGCCGGGGGTGGGCGCGGGCTTCAAAATGGTCAACCAGCTGCTCGCCGGGGTGCATATCGCCGCCGCGTGCGAAGCAGTGGCGTTCGGGGCGTCGCTCGGGCTCGACCTGCGGAAACTCTACGAGGTGATCACCGGGTCCGCCGGGAACAGCTGGATGTTCGAGAACCGTGTGCCCCATATTCTCGATGCCGATTACACGCCGCGCAGTGCTGTGAATATTTTCACCAAGGATCTCGGCATCGTGCTCGACATGGCGCGCGCGGCCCCGCTTTCGGTGCCGATGGCGGGTTCGGCGCTGCAATTGTTCCTGATGACGGCGGCAGCGGGGATGGGGCGGGACGACGATGCGTCGGTGGCGCGGTTGTTTGCGATGATTTCGGGGATCGATCTGCCGGACGGCAAATAGGGCAGGTCGTTCCTTTTTCACTTATTCAGGGGATCACGGCCATGGCGCGGTTTGCGGCTAATCTGACGATGATGTTCACCGAACACGCGTTTCTCGACCGGTTTGCCGCGGCGGCGGATGCGGGATTCGATGCGGTGGAGTTCCTGTTTCCCTACGAGCATCCGCCCGAGGCGATCGGCGCGCGCCTCGCACGACACGGGCTCACCCAGGCCCTGTTCAACCTGCCGCCGGGAAACTGGGCGGCGGGCGAGCGCGGGCTCGCATGCCTGCCGGGGCGCCGCGATGAAATGATCGCGGGCACCGCCCTCGCCCTCGACTACGCCGCCGCGACCGGGGTGACCCGCCTGCATCTCATGGCCGGTCTGGGCGACCGCCACGACCCCGCCGCGATGACACGCTACCGCGATGCGGTTACCCGCACGGCGGAAACGCTCGCGGCCCACGGGATCGATCTGCTGCTCGAACCGATCAACGGGCGCGACATGCCGGGCTATTTTCTCAACGACATCGATGCGGCGGCAGCGCTGATCGGCGCGTTGGGCCTCGGCAATGTCCGGCTCCAGTTCGACATGTATCACTGCCAGATCATGCACGGCGACATCACCATGCGCTTGCGCCGCCATATCAAAATGATCGGCCATGTGCAGATCGCGAGCGTGCCCTCGCGCCACGAACCGGATGGCGAGGAGGTCAATTACCCGTTCCTGTTCGAGGAGCTGGACCGGTTGGGGTATGCCGGCATCGTCGGCTGCGAATATCGCCCGCGCGGCGCGACACGGGACGGGCTCGGCTGGTTCGAGACCCTGCGGCGATGAGCCTGATGCTCGGCAGCATCGCCGATGATTACACCGGCGCGTCCGATCTCGCGAACACGCTGACAAGGCAGGGGCTGCGCACGATCCAGACGATCGGCGTGCCCGATGCCGGGCTGGCGCTCGGGACGGTCGATGCCGTGGTGGTCGCGCTGAAAACCCGCTCGATACCGTCAGCGGACGCCGTCGCACGGTCGCTGGCCGCGCTGGACTGGCTGCGCGGCAAGGGCGCGCGGCATATCATGTTCAAGATCTGCTCGACCTTCGATTCGACCGATGCCGGCAATATCGGGCCGGTGACCGAAGCGCTGGCCGCCGCCCTCGATGCGCCGGTGGTGCCGGTGACGCCGGCCTTCCCCGAAACCGGGCGCACGGTGTTCCAGGGTCATCTGTTCGTCGGGTCGCGCCCGCTGCATGAAAGCCCGCTGAAGGATCATCCGCTCAACCCGATGCACGATTCCGATCTGGTACGGGTGCTGGCACGGCAATCGAGGCACGGTGTCGGGCTCGTCGCGTACGATGTCGTCAGCCAGGGAGCCGCCGCCATCGCCGCGCGGCTTGCGGCGCTCGCTACATCCGGTGTGCGCAGCGCGATCGTCGATGCGATCTCGGAGCCGGATCTGATCGCCCTCGGCGCGGCGGCCCTGAGGTTGCCATTGTCCACCGGCGCTTCCGGCCTCGGGCTCGGTCTTGCCCGCGCCGCGCGGGGCGAAAGCGCGGGCACGGCACCGCCGGTATGGGAAGCGCCCGGCGGGCCTGCCGCCATCATCGCGGGCAGTTGCGCCGCCGCGACGCTCGAACAGATCGCTGCGGTTGAGCCGGATCTGCCGGTGCATCGCCTCGATATCGATCGGCTGTTGAACGATCCGGTCTATGCCGATGCTGCACTGGCCTCGACCGAAGCACAGCTTTCGCAGGGGCCGGTGCTGCTCGCGAGCAGCGCCACGCCGGATGTGGTCGCGCGGTTGAAAGCGGCGCATGGCGATGATGTCGGGGCGCGGATCGAGGCGGCGCTGGCGCGGCTGGCCGCCGGGCTGGTCGAACGAGGGGTGCGGCGGTTGATCGTCGCGGGGGGTGAAACCTCCGGCGCGGTGATCGACCGGCTGGGGGTCGCAGCGCTGGAAATCGGCCCTGAAATCGCGCCCGGCGTGCCGTTGCTGCGCAGCATCGGCGGCGCGCCGATGCTGTTCGCCCTGAAATCGGGCAATTTCGGCGGGGCGGATTTTTTCCGCCGCGCTCTGGCCGCGATGGGTGTTACGGCTTGAGGTAGGTGAACCCGTGGGCTTCGAGCTGCATGATCCGCACCGCCCCGGCGGGGACGATCACCGCCGAAGGCAGCAGCACCGGCATGTGGCCGGTCGCCCGCTCGATCCCCATCATGGTGTTATGACAGGCATCGAACTCGATCCCTTCCGCGTTCATCGACGCGATCCGTTCGGCATCCGGCGATTTCGCGAGCAGCATGCCGAGGCCGGGGCCGAATGCGACCACGACGATTTGCACGCGTTCCTCGCCGAAATAATCAAGGATGTTCTGCACCGAATTGAGCGCGAGGTTCCACCGTTTCGGGTTCCCCTGGCTGACCTGAACCACAAGATGTTTTTTGCCGAACGGTGCCGGATGGATGAAAATCGGATGGTCGAAGTTGAAGTCTTTCAGCATCGACGGATTGGCGGCGCGGGCGCTGCCCGCGTTCGACAAGGCGATCGCCGCGCCGAACGCAACGATGGCGAGCAGGCGCGCGGTTTTCTTGAACATTATTGTCTCCCCAGGACAGTTTCGTTGCACGGTTGTGATCCGCTTATTGCAACCACCCTACATGTCCGACCGTCCGGGCAGCAAGCTGAAAATCAATCGCCCTGCTTGATGAATGCGTCGAACGCCGCCTGGTAATCCTTGTGCCAGCGCGACAGCGCCGGGCGGTTATGGATGATGTCGCCCGCCGCCCAGGCGATGCGCTTGTGATCGAGCGAGGGAGTCACCGCATTGTCCGGGCAGAGGATATAGAAATCGCCCTCTCCGAGCCGGTCGGCCATGAAATCGACCACCTGAGCGGGCGTCCACGCCGCGTCGGGCTTTTCGGCGACGCGCTTTCGCGTGAAGCCGGTGAAGGTGAAACCGGGGATCAGCAGATGCGCGGTAACCAGTGATCCGGCTTCGCGCAGATCATGGGCGAGCGCTTCGGTCACCGCCTTGATGCCCGCCTTAGACACATTATACGCGGTATCGCCCGGCGGCATGGTGATGCCCTGTTTCGATCCGGTATTCACAATCGCCGCCGGGCCGCCCTGCGCCATCAGGGTCGGGGTGAAAATCTGAACCCCGTTGATCACGCCCCACAGATTGGTGTCGATGATTTCATGCCAGCGCGCGGCATCCGCCGCGAGCCCGCCGCCGCCTTCGACGCCGGCATTGTTCATCACCAGCCCGATCGGCCCGGCCTTCACCGCACGATCGTGCAGCCGCTGGACATCCTGGCGTTTCGCCACATCGGTGACGATGGTTTCGATCGTCAGCCCGGGATGGCTGGCGCGCAGGGTGGTGCTGGCTGCTTCGAGCGCCGCCGCATCGATATCCGCGAGGAACAGCGGCATGCCGAGGTCCGCGCAATAGTGGGCGGTGGCAAGGCCGATGCCGCTCGCGCCGCCCGTGATGACGGCGCCGCGGCCAGCGACAAAAGCAGGATGTGATGTCATGGAAAACTCCGGTCAGTGCAGCGCGATGCGCCGCTGGTTCGCTCCCTACGATTGGCACGCGCTGGCATCAGGTCAAGAAGGACCGGGCGTCGGCAGCACCGTGGCGCCGTGGCACTGCAGCACCGGGCATTGACGAAATTCCGGTTCCGGGTTTGTCTTGCCCCATGCCCCTGCCGATCGGCGCCCGCACCAATATCGACGAGGAAGTCGCGCGCCTGAAACGCGGCATCGCGCGCCGGCTGGTCTATGCCGGTCTCGCGGATATATTGCTGCTCTGGGGCGGTATCATGCTGCTGAACGATGCGGTGATCGTGCTCGCGCCGCGCGTCGGTATCGTTACTCTCGCGGTCGGAATTGCCGGGCTGTTCGGCACCTGGGGGATCAGCCGGATGCGCGCCCGCTCACCGGCTCATGCCGATGCCGCGCAGAAACTGTTCTGGTGCTTCGCCGCGTTCTTCGGCTGGATCGTGCTGTGGCAGGCCCTCGGCATTCCGGTGCGGCCCGGCGGTCTGACGCGCGGCGCGCAGAATCTCGGCGTGCTGTTTCAGATCACCTTCATCATGCTGGGTCTCCTGATTTTGGGGATCTGGGTCGGCTGGGAACTGATCGTGCTCGGTCTCGGCGTGCCGGTGATCGTGATCGCGGATTACCTGCTGGCACCCTCCGGCCCGTTCATCGGCACCGCGATTCTCACCTCGGGCCTCGCTTTGCTGAGCGCCGGCCTGTGGATGCGGCTCACCGCCCGGGACATCCGGGTCGATCCGCTGGCGGTGACGCGTTAATCCAGCCGGGGTTCGATCCGTCGCGCCGGCGCGCTGCGGGGCGGCGGCGCAGCGGGGCGGGGACGGCCGATCGGCTCGCGATAGGGCTCCGAAACCACCGGCGGCGGGCGGCGCACCGGCTCGCGCTCGTAGCCTGCGGCGGTCGCGCGGGGCAGCGGATCGTAAGGGGTCTCGTCGATCGCAACACCGCGCAGCGGTTCGGGCAGCCGCATCGTCAGAATCCGCAGCTCCTCCTGCACCTGATCGAGCTGCTCCTCGATCGCTTCGAGCCGGGATTTGACCCCGAATACCGAAAACGGCATCGCCAGCATCGCCAGCGCATAGAGCAGGCCGACCAGCAGCAGGATCAGGCCAAGCCACTCGGGCATCCAGGACGGCAGGGTGAAGGGCAATATCATGGCCCTATTTACCGGCGAGCGGGCAAGGCAGGCAAGTCTTGCGCAGACCCCCCTCCCCCGGACATAACGGGCGGCCAACCAGGGGAGACTTCATGGCAACCGATCTCGATATCGCGCGCGCCGCGACCTTACGCCCGATCGCCGATATCGCCGCCGCCGCCGGCATCCCCGCCGACGCCCTGATCCCTTACGGCCGCTACAAGGGCAAGCTCGATTTCGGTTTCATCGATACGCTGCAGGCCAGGCCGGACGGCGCGCTGGTTCTGGTCGTCGGCATCAGCCCGACCCCGGCGGGCGAGGGCAAGACCACCACGACCATCGGCCTCGGCGATGCGCTGCGCGCCGCCGGCAAACGCACCATGATCGCGCTGCGCGAACCCAGCCTCGGCCCCTGTTTCGGCCAGAAGGGCGGCGCCACCGGCGGCGGCCATGCGCAGGTCGCGCCGATGGACGAGATCAACCTGCATTTCACCGGCGATTTCCACGCGATCACCAGCGCCAACAACCTGCTTGCGGCACTGCTCGACAATCATCTGTACTGGGGCAATGCGCTGGGGGTCGATCCCCGGAAAATCGCGGTGCAGCGCGCGATCGACATGAACGACCGCTCGCTGCGCGAAACCGTGCTCGGGCTCGGCCACGGCGCGAACGGGGCGGCACGCGAGCAGCGGTTCGACATCACGGTCGCCTCCGAGGTCATGGCGGTGTTCTGCCTCGCGAAAAATCTCGACGACCTCCAGACCCGCCTCGCCCGCATGGTGATCGCGGAGCGGCGGGACGGCAGCGCGATCACCCCGGCGGACATCAACGCGGCCGGCGCCATGACCGCCCTGCTGCGCGATGCGCTGCAACCCAATCTGGTGCAGACGCTCGAAGGCACGGCCGCCCTAGTTCACGGCGGTCCCTTCGCCAATATCGCGCATGGCTGCAACTCGGTGATGGCGACCTCGACGGCGCTGAAACTGGCCGATTACGTGGTCACCGAAGCGGGGTTCGGGGCCGATCTCGGCGGCGAGAAATTCCTCGACATCAAATGCCGCCAGGCCGGTCTCGCCCCGTCCTGCGCCGTGGTGGTCGCGACCATGCGCGCGCTGAAAATGCACGCGGGAACCGCCAAGGCCGATCTCGGCACCCCCAACCCGTCCGCAGTGGCCGAGGGGGCTTCAAACCTGCGCCGTCACGTCGCCGCGATGCGCGCCTTCGGCCTGCCGGTGATCGTCGCGATCAACGGATTCCTCGGCGATACCGAAGCCGAACGCGCGGCGTTGCGTGCCGCGCTCGATGCGGATGACATCACGGCGGTGTTCTGCACCCATTGGGCGGACGGCTCGGCGGGTGCCGCGGATCTTGCGCGGGCGGTCGTTGCGGCGACGGAGTCGAAAGCCGCCCGCTTCGCCCCACTCTATCCCGACGACATGCCGATTGCCGACAAGCTGCGGACCCTGGTGCGCAGGATTTACGGCGGTGATGATATCGAACTGACCCCGAAAGCCGCGAAACAGATCGCGCGGCTGGAAGCCCGGGGCTACGGCAGCCTGCCGGTCTGCATGGCCAAGACCCAGTACAGTTTCACCGCCGACCCGGCGCGGCGCGGCGCGCCGACCGGCTTCACCCTGCCGATCCGCGAACTCCGCCTCTCCGCCGGTGCGGGGTTCGTGGTGGCGCTGGCCGGTGACATCCTGACCATGCCGGGCCTGCCGCGAATCCCCGCGGCGGACAGTATCGGCGTGAACGAAGCGGGCGAGATATTCGGAATTTTCTAGGCCCGCCCCCTGCCTGTAACCACCGCCCGATCCTCAGTGGGCGTCCGACCAGTTGGCCCCGATTCCGGCTTCGACCAGCAGCGGCACCGAAAGCACGGCGGCCTGCTGCATCACCTCACGCGCGACCGCCGCCGCCGCCGGGGCCTGATCGATCGGGGCTTCGAACAGGAGTTCGTCGTGGACCTGCAACAGAATCCGCATGTCGAGCCCTGAGGCCGCGATCGCGTCCGGCAGGCGGACCATCGCCCGTTTGATGATATCGGCGGCCCCGCCCTGCAGCGGCGCGTTGATCGCCTGACGTTCGGCATAGCCGCGTCGTGCCGGGTTCTTGTCGGCGATGCCGGGCACATGGCAGCGGCGACCGAACGGGGTGACGACATAGCCGTGGGTGCGGGCGAATTCGCGGGTGTCGTTCATGTAGCGGCGGATTTCGGGATAGCGGGCGAAATAGGCGTCGATATAGCGTTTCGCCTCGCCGTTATCGATCCCGAGCTGCCGGGCGAGGCCGAAGGCGGAAATGCCGTAGATGATCCCGAAATTGATCGCCTTGGCGCGGCGGCGGGTCGCGCCGTCCATACCCTCCATCGGCACGCCGAACACTTCCGAGGCGGTGCGGGCGTGGATGTCCTCGTTGTTGATGAAACTCGCCTTGAGCGCGGGAATATCCGCGACATGGGCGAGCAGGCGCAATTCGATCTGGGAATAATCCGCCGAGATCAGCGCGTGGCCGGGGGCAGCGATGAATGCGCGGCGGATGCGCGCCCCCTCGCTGGTGCGGATCGGGATATTCTGCAGATTGGGGTCGTTCGAGGAGAGCCGCCCGGTCGCGGCGATCGCCTGGGCGTAGCTGGTGTGGACCCGGCGATCCTCGATATCGATTTCGGTGACCAGCGCATCGGCATAGGTCGATTTGAGTTTCTGCAGCTGGCGCCAGTCGAGGATCCGGCGCGGCAGTTCGTGCCCGGCTTCGGCGAGTTCTTCGAGCGCGGCGGCGTCGGTGCCCCAGGCGCCGGTCTTGGTGCGTTTGCCGCCTTGCAGCTTCATCTCGCCGAACAGGATCTCGCCGAGCTGCTTCGGGCTGCCGAGGTTGAAGGCGTGGCCGACCAGCTGTTCGATATCGCGCTGGATCTCGTCCATCCGGCGGGCGAATTCGTCGGACATCGCGACGAGATCGTCGCGGTCGACCATGATGCCGGCGCGTTCCATCGCGAGCAGAACCGGCACCAGCCCGCGCTCCATGGTTTCGTACAGGGTGAGCGCCTTCGCCTCGCGCAGGCGGGGGCGGAGCCATTGCCAGAGACGCAAGGTGACGTCGGCATCCTCGGCGGCGTAGGCGGTGGCGCGATCGACCGGCACGGCGGAAAAACTCACCCGGTTGCGGCCGGTGCCGGTGACCTCGTCATACGAGATCGGTTTATGATCGAGATGCAGGACGGATAATTCATCCATGCCATGACCATGCGCGCCGGCTTCGAGCGCATAGGAGATCAGCATGGTGTCGTCGAACGGGGCCGCATCGGGCAGGGCAGCGGCGGCGAGCACGTGCAGGTCGAACTTCGCGTTGTGGAATATTTTGAGAATGGCGGGGTCGGTCAGGATCGGCGCGAGGCGGGCGTGGACCAGAGCGCGCGGCAATTGCTCGCCGGCTTCATGGCCGAGCGGCAGATAGGCGGCGCGGCCCGGGGCGGTTGCGAGCGAAATGCCGACCAGACGGGTCCGTCTTGCGTTGAGGTCCGTGGTTTCGGTGTCGATCGCAACGAAGCCGGTCGCGATGATGTCGGCGATCCAGCGATCGAGGGCGGCTTCGGTATCGATCGTCTCGTAGGGTCCGAACGGCGCATCGGACGTGGTCACCACCGGGACCGCGGCGACCGGCGGGGCGCTGCGCTCTTCGTGCCGCCGGGCAAGACCGTCGAGGCCGAGCCGGGCCTTGATGCTCTTGAACCCCTGGGCATCGAGAAAATCGTGCAGCACGGCATCGTCATGGGGGGCGATCGCGAGATCATCGATCGGGCAGGGCAGGGCGACGTTGCACCGCAGTTCAACGAGGCGGCGCGAGATCCTGGCATCCTCGGCATGGGCGATCAGCGCGTCGCGCCGCTTCGAGGGTTTCATGGTACCCGATGACGCCGCGGCCAGGATGGCGTCGAGCGTGCCGTATTCGTTGATGAGCTGTGCTGCCCCTTTCGGCCCGATTCCGGCGACGCCGGGGACGTTGTCGACCGAATCGCCCATCAGCGCCTGCGCGTCGATCATCTGCGCCGGGGTGACGCCGAATTTTTCCATTACCTGGGCGGGTCCGATCGCGGTGGATTTGATCGGGTCGAGCATCGAGACGCCGTTGCCGAGCAACTGCATCAGATCCTTGTCCGACGACACGATGATGACCTCGCCGCCTGCCGCCTTCATGGCTTCGGCATAGCTCGCGATCAGATCATCCGCCTCGAACCCGTCGAGTTCGATCGCCGGCACCGCGAAGGCGCGGGTCGCCTCGCGCACCAGGGCGAATTGCGGGATCAGTTCAGCGGGCGGTTCGGGCCGCTGCGCCTTGTAGCGCGGGTCGATCGCGTTGCGGAACGTGGTTCGTCCGGCATCGAAGATCACCGCGAGATGGGTGCCGGTGTGCTCCTTGAGCAGGCGGGTGAGCATGTTGCAGAAGCCGAACACCGCGTTGACCGGGGTGCCGTCCGGCCTTGTCATCGGCGGCAGGGCGTGGAAGGCGCGGAAGATGAAGCCCGAGCCGTCGACCAGGACCAGATTTTTTTTGCTCAATGCGCGGCCCCGCGCGGCGCGCCGGCGGCGAGGATGTAATGGCGCGAGCAATAGGGGCAGATGATCGCCTCATCCTCGATTTTCAGGAACACGCGCGGATGGCCGAGCGGCTCGCCCCCGCCATCGCAGGCGACCACACGATCGTGAACCTCGAAGGTCTCGGCAGCGGGCGAAAGCGGGGCATCTGGCATCGGAACCTCTTTGCTTGATCTAGAGCGTCCATGATACCGAATTGCGCCGTGAATGCCTATCGAGCCGGATTGCTGGGTCTGCTGCTGATCGCGCTTGCCGGTTGTGCCGTGCCGTTTCGGGTGCCGCGCGCGACGGTGGATCATCCGATCGTGACCGATGGCTATTTCGTGCTCGGATCGGGCGCCCGGCTACCCTATCGGGACTGGCTGCCCGCCGGGCCGCCGCGTGCCGTGGTGCTCGCGCTGCACGGGTTCAACGACAGCCGGGATGCCTGGGCGCTGATCGCGCCGGAATTCACCAAGGCGGGGATTGCGATCTACGCGCCGGATCAGCGCGGCTTCGGCGCGGCGCCGGATCGGGGGCGGTGGCCGGGGACGGCACGGCTGGTGGGGGATGCGCGCCAGATGATCGCCCTGCTGCACCGGCGCTATCCGGGGGTCAGGCTGACGCTGATGGGCGAGAGCATGGGCGGGGCGGTCGCTCTGCTGCTCGGTGCGCGGGGCGACAGGTTGATAAACTCCTACGTGCTGATTTCACCGGCGGTGTGGGGCGGCAAGACCCTGGCCTGGCCGCTGCGCGCGAGCCTGATCGCGGGCGATACCTTCGTGCCCTGGATGCGGCTGACCGGGAAGCAGGCTCATATACTGGCGAGCGACAATATCCCCGCGCTGATCGCCTTTTCGGAAGATCCGCTGACGATCCACGCCACGCGGATCGCGACGATCGCGGGGCTGGTCCGTATGATGGGGCGGGCGCAACACGCTTGCGCGGCATTCGCCCCCGCTCATGCGCTGATCCTGTATGGCGGGCACGATCAGTTGATCCCCAAAGAAGCGATGGCGCGCTGCTGGCGGCGGTTGCCGGAGGATTCCGGCGTGATCACCGCCTATTATCCGGCGGATTATCATCTGATGCTGCTCGATCATCAGCGCCGGGTTCCGGCTCGCGACATTATCGGCTTTATCCTCCACCCGCGCCGTCCGCTGGATTCGGATGCCGCGACCGACGCCATGATTTTCAGCGCGCAGCATTGAACCCCGGCCCGAACCGGGCTATCAGACCGGCGTGGACCCGTAGCTCAGCTGGATAGAGCGTTGCCCTCCGAAGGCAAAGGTCGCGCGTTCGAATCGCGCCGGGTCCGCCAAATTCCCCAAGAAAATCAACGACTTAGCAAAAGCGCCGGGAATTTATTTGATTTTGCGCTCCAATTAAGGTCCAACTGCGCTCCACAAGGAGACGGTGATGGCAACGATTCGGGCGCGGCGAGATCGGGACAAAAACATAATCGGCTTCCAGGCGTTGATCCGGCGCGCTGGGCATCCACAACAAATCAAGACGTTCAGAAACAAGCGCGATGCAGAAATCTGGTCGAACGCCATTGAGTCAGAGATGGAGCGCAACGTGTTCGTCGATCGCTCAGAAGCGTCTCGAACCACGCTCCGCCAGGTCCTAGAACGCTACAAGACCGAGATTTCGACGGCAAAGCGGGGGTCTGGCCCGGAAATATCTCGAATCACCGCTTTGATGGACCATCCGCTCGCATCCCGAAAAATGGCCGCCATCACGTCATCAGACATTGCCAAATGGCGGAACGAACGACTCCAAGCCGTATCTGCATCGACTACAAAAAGAGAAATGACGATCTTGTCTCACGTTTTCTCGATAGCGATCGACGAATGGGGTATCAGTCTCGAAAAGAATCCACTGGCGAAGGTTTCTAGACCAAAAGTTAACGATCAGCGTGATCGCAGATTTCAAGACGAAGAGGAAAAAGCGCTGATCGAAGCGGCGACGCAGTACGAACAGAGACAGGACGCAATGCCGATCGTGTTCATGATCCGGTTCCTGGTTGAAACCAGCATGCGCCGGTCTGAACTGGTTAATATGAAATGGGAACACGTAAATCTGACTCGCCGTACCCTACGCATTCCGAACTCAAAAACCGATACCGAGCGTGAAAAAGGCAGGACGATTCCGATTTCATCGAAAGCTGTCGCCGTCTTGATCGACCTCGGCCCCCACGAAGCCGGACCCGTGTGGGGTAATATAAAGCCAGACTCTGTTACCAGAGCGTTTTCGCGGATCTGCGACCGCGCCGGCCTAAAAAACCTGCGACTACATGACCTAAGGCACGAAGCGATTTCAAGAATCTATGAACAAACTGACTTGGATGCGCTGGAAGTCAGCCGGGTCAGCGGCCACAAGTCCATCTCGATGCTAAGCCGATACACGCATCTGCGCCCAGACGATCTGGCCGATCGCTTGGACGGCAAGCGACGCGGCGGCGGATGATTTAGGATTGCCGATAACACCATTATGGTGTTATGTGTCTGGGGTGACGGATAAACGCAAACCGACTTACGACCTTGACGCATTCAAGTTGGCCGCAGGTGGCATGCGGGTCACGATCGTTGCGACGAGAACGGCGGCTGGTCTGGGGTTCGGGCGCGCCGAAATCGAAGCCACGATTCAGACCATTCAACGGACACACTTCTACAAGTCCATGACCTCCCACGGTGATCATCGGATTTGGCAGGATGTTTGTTACGGCTAAGGTCACATAATATGCAGTATGTGACGTTTGTAAGCCGCGCCACATTTGATCAGAAGGCGGCACGAAAGCCACGGAAAGCAAGAGGTTGGTCGGCGCGTCCAGCGCGGCGGCGGGCCTTGGCGGGCCGCCGGGACGGCGGGAGTGTGGTCAGGCGGCGGGCGGGCTGGGGCGGCCCTGGCGGGCCAGGGCGGGACCGGCGGGAGCGGAGTGCCGGGCAGCCTGATGGCGGGCCTGAGCGGGCCTTGGGCGGCCCGGCAGTGAGCCCCCGCCGGCGGCGGGGAAGAAGACACAGCCGCCGCGCGGGCGCGGCCCCTGGTTTACCTCAAGGCTAAAATGATCATTGCGATCATTTTATGATCATTTTATGATCATTTTAGTGATCATTTTAGTTGTAGATATATCCTTCACTTTTTCAAAATAAGGATAAAATGATCATATATTCTGAAAAACACATACCATATAGGATTTTTGCAAAATTTCAGATCTCGTAGAATCGAATTTCTGTGGGTGTATGTGCTGAGCCGGAATCGTGATCATTTAGCCCGATTTTGGCAAAGATGCAGGTATAATCTACAACTAAAATGATCACTAAAATGATCATAAAATGATCCGGGGGTGATCATTTTAGCCGTTAAGGTAAACTCCGGGCCGCGCCGCCGGCGCGGCGGCTGTGTCTTTACGCCGGGCCCGCCCGGCGGCGCGGCGCAGCCGCCTTGGCGATCTCGGCCCAGCCGGTGTGGTACGCCCGCGTTTTCTCAAGGCTCCGGTCTCCCGCCGGCCCGAACGCCGCGCCGGCGGTGCGGCGGGCATAGTCGGGCCAGTCATGCCTGCGCCCCTCTCTCGTCGTCGACCTTTCGATGATCTGTGCGATCGCATCGCGCCCGATCCCGATCGCCCGCAAGCGGATCGCGATCATAAAATCCACTTTGGACATATCGCGCTCGGGCGCATCGCGCATCACGGTAGTCTCGATGTCGTGTAGAAAGACCTCATATAGCGCGTCCGGCGTCCCCCCGGCCTCGGGCCGCCCCATCGGCCTGATGGCCGGCCTGGCGGGGCTCGTCTGTTCCCTCACGCGCGGGGTTTGCGACATGATCGCGGCGATCCGATCTCGCCCGCCGGTCGATTGAGCAACCTGATGTCTGGAAAATAGGGCGAGCGGGGGTCAGGCATCCTGGTAGTCCCACTTGATGTAGCCCTTGGTGTCGGCGGCCCATTTTTCATCGATTTCGACGAGGACGGCGCTGACGAGGCGTTCGAGGGAGGCTTCGTTGGGGAAGACCCTGATTTTGGTGGTGCGGCGTTTGAGTTCCTGCTGGATGCCGCGTTCCATGGGGTTGGAAGTGCGAAGCCGGCGCTGGTGGGGTTCTGGCAGTGTGAAGACGGTGAGGCCTTCGGGGATATTTCGTTCGAGCCAATCGGCGAGCTTTGGTGCGGTGTCGCGATAGGCATTGACGAGGGTTGTGAGAGCGATCTGGGCAGCGGCGAGGGAATTTGCGTTCCAGACGGTCCGGAGTTCTGCGCCGATGCGTTTGCGGATGGCGTGGTTGGGGGCGTGGTGGATGGCGTTTTGGGCGAGGTGGAACTGGCATCGTTGCCAGTGTGCGGCGCCGAAGACGGCGCGGCGTGCGGCGTGCAATCCGGCATGGTCATCGGAGACGATGAATTCGACGCCTCGCAGGCCACGCTGATGGAGGCTTTCGAGGAAGGCACGCCAATGGACTTCGGCCTCGGAAAGGGCGACCGAGACGCCGAGGACACGGCGGCGTTCATCGGGTCCGATGCCGATGGCCGAGAGCACGGCGGCATCGGTGGTGTAACCTGACGTCTGGAAATTCATTTTGGGTTGGGAGTTGGTGCCCTTGCCGGGGCATGCCCCGGCAAGGGCTGTTCATTCTGGTATTCCATGCAGTTGTTCACACCAACATGGAGACCGATGAATGGACGCCAAAAAGGATACGATTATCGAGGCACTTTTGGAACATCTGATCGAAAACGGCGCAGGCGATATCGCCACGGTATTTGCCAGGACCTTCGAACTCGCCATGCAGATCGAGCGCGAACGCTTCCTCCACGCCAGTCACTACGAGCGCAACCCCGATCGTCAGGGTTACGCCAATGGCTACAAGCCCAAGCGGATCGATACCCCGGCCGGGTCGATCACCGTCGATGTCCCCAAAACCGCCGGTCACGTGGGCGAACCCTTCTACCCACAGTCCCTCGAACGCGGCCGACGCTCGGTCCGCGCCGTCATGGTCGCCGTCGCCGAAATGTACATCAAAGGCGTCTCCACCCGCGACGTCGAGGCCGTCATGCGCGAATTCGGCATCGAAAGCCTCTCCTCCGCTCAGGTCAGCCGCGCCAGCAAGCTGCTCGATGACGAACTCGCCGCCTGGCGCACCCGACCCCTCGCCGAGATCCGCTACCTCATCCTCGACGCCAGATATGAAAAAATGCGCGATAATGGCGTCGTCCGCGATGCCGCCGTGCTCTCGGCCATCGGCATCGGACCCGATGAACGCCGCCGTGTCCTCGGCGTCTCGGTCGCCCTTTCCGAGGCCGAAGTCCATTGGCGTGCCTTCCTCGAAAGCCTCCATCAGCGTGGCCTGCGAGGCGTCGAATTCATCGTCTCCGATGACCATGCCGGATTGCACGCCGCACGCCGCGCCGTCTTCGGCGCCGCACACTGGCAACGATGCCAGTTCCACCTCGCCCAAAACGCCATCCACCACGCCCCCAACCACGCCATCCGCAAACGCATCGGCGCAGAACTCCGGACCGTCTGGAACGCAAATTCCCTCGCCGCTGCCCAGATCGCTCTCACAACCCTCGTCAATGCCTATCGCGACACCGCACCAAAGCTCGCCGATTGGCTCGAACGAAATATCCCCGAAGGCCTCACCGTCTTCACACTGCCAGAACCCCACCAGCGCCGGCTTCGCACTTCCAACCCCATGGAACGCGGCATCCAGCAGGAACTCAAACGCCGCACCACCAAAATCAGGGTCTTCCCCAACGAAGCCTCCCTCGAACGCCTCGTCAGCGCCGTCCTCGTCGAAATCGATGAAAAATGGGCCGCCGACACCAAGGGCTACATCAAGTGGGACTACCAGGATGCCTGACCCCCGCTCGCCCTATTTTCCAGACATCAGGTTGCTCAATCGCGGCATCGCGGACGACGCCATTATCGCGCATTTTTTCATATCTGGCGTCGAGGATGAGGTAGCGGATCTCGGCGAGGGGTCGGGTGCGCCAGGCGGCGAGTTCGTCATCGAGCAGCTTGCTGGCGCGGCTGACCTGAGCGGAGGAGAGGCTTTCGATGCCGAATTCGCGCATGACGGCCTCGACGTCGCGGGTGGAGACGCCTTTGATGTACATTTCGGCGACGGCGACCATGACGGCGCGGACCGAGCGTCGGCCGCGTTCGAGGGACTGTGGGTAGAAGGGTTCGCCCACGTGACCGGCGGTTTTGGGGACATCGACGGTGATCGACCCGGCCGGGGTATCGATCCGCTTGGGCTTGTAGCCATTGGCGTAACCCTGACGATCGGGGTTGCGCTCGTAGTGACTGGCGTGGAGGAAGCGTTCGCGCTCGATCTGCATGGCGAGTTCGAAGGTCCTGGCAAATACCGTGGCGATATCGCCTGCGCCGTTTTCGATCAGATGTTCCAAAAGTGCCTCGATAATCGTATCCTTTTTGGCGTCCATTCATCGGTCTCCATGTTGGTGTGAACAACTGCATGGAATACCAGAATGAACAGCCCTTGCCGGGGCATGCCCCGGCAAGGGCACCAACTCCCAACCCAAAATGAATTTCCAGACGTCAGGTTACACCACCCGCCGGTCCACTCCCCGCCTGTCGCTTCGATCATGGTGACGATCGGTGCTCCACCGTTGATCTGGCGTGCCTTTTTGACGTTCGGCGTCCCAGGCATGCGATGCGGCTGGATAATATTTGTCAGTCCGGGATCGCCGAACTCCCGGTTTAGCTCTTGCGCCAGCGCGACAGACGCGAGATATTCTTGCGACTTTACAGATGATTCGAGATGTGGCGCATTGACGTTATGGATACGCGGTATTCTGATGAGCGCTTGCCATGAGCTTTGACTCGTTTGTTGTAACCGTTCACACCCCCCGGGTCAGACCGCTACCTGGGCAGGGATTGTGGGCAGCAGATTGTTAGCTCGTGCGGCGGTGATGAGGGCGCAGGCATAGGCCCATGGATCAGTGCCACGCTTGCGGCAGGTGTCAATGACGCTGAGCGCGGCGGCATAGAACCGGCTCCCTTCATCGGATCGCGTGCCAAAGCTGATGCGCCTCGAGATCACCGCGTGGCGGAGCGCACGTTCGGCATCATTGTTGGTGGGCGGTAAATCCCGATCGGCGACGAAGGCGACCACTGCGTCCCAGTCATTGAGGATTTCACCTGCCAGCCCGCGAACTTTCGCATCGATCTCATGGCGATTGCATTGACAGTTCCATTTGATGCTCGCGGTCAGGCGCTTGATGGCGGCGGGGTCGTCGCCGTCATGCACGCGCTCGATCAGGCGGCGCAGATCGCGGACCAGATCGCTGCCGAAGCCTGATCCCGCGCCGTAATGCCCCTCTGCCAGCGCGCGGGCCTTACGGATCAGGTGCGCCAGACATCTCTGGCGGCGTGGATGATCGCGATAGGCACCGTAACCGTCGGTGACGAGCCAACCCAGAAAGGCCTCGCCGATCAGCGCGGCCAATTCGCAGTGCTTGCGGCTGCCGATCCGATAGACGATCGTGGTTGCCGTCACCGCAACCCAGAGCCACAGCAGACTTGCCTTTTGATACCACGGGGTTTCGTCGAGATGGACGATGTCAGCCGCACGCACATCTTCGATCAATTGCTCGACCACGGGTTCGCTCGCCAGACCGAATTCGTGAATGCAGCGTTCGATGGTGGCAATCCCGAGCTCAACGCCCAGCCAGTCAGCCAGGAATTCAGCGATCTTGACGCGCGAGAGGCGGAAACGCAGCGACAGCGCCGCGATGAAGGTGGCGAGCATCGGGCCAACCAGGCAGCGCTCGCTCATCAGCAGGTCGCGCCGGCGCCCCTCGACATGTGAGCACAGTCCGGTTGCGGGGCGTGCGATGGTCTCGTGGCCACAGTCGCAGCGTATCGCCAGATAGCAATGTTTCGTGGCTGCGACATGAAGGCTCATGTCGCCGCGGGTGAGTTCAAAGCTCAGATGAGCGCTGACTTGGCGGCTTTGCGAGACGGTGGAAGATCCGAAAACTGCACGGCATGCGTCGCACGCTGTCGGCGCATGCAGGAGTTCACCGCTGACTATAATCGGCAACCGGCGCCAAAACCCTTTCGTCCCTGGCCGTTTGCCGGCCGGCTTGGGTCCAGGGTTGCCGGCGGAAGCGTTGCCGCCCGGCGCGGAACCACCACCCCCATCGGTTTTGTCGTCCCGGTCGGAGCGCTCAGAACTTTGCCCGCTCTTGGTGTTACGCCGGTAGGGATTGTCGCTGGAAGGCGGACGGGAACTGGTTGTTGAATCCTCGCCGGCATGGTTTGCCAGCGCTCGCGCCAATTCATGTAAATCCCAGGTCAGTTCTTCAAGCTCGACGCGCGACATCGCAGATAAATCAGTACGTTTAATGTCTTTCAGGCCGGGGATTCTCTGACGGGGCATCAGAATCGTAGAGTCCGGTTCGGGTGGAAAAGCAAGCCCAGCCTTTCGACATTTTACCGGCCGTTGGCTAACGCTTCATTCGAGGCAAGAAAGGGGGGGTGTGAATGGTTACCGTTTGTTGCACATATGCGAAGACGACGCCGGCCATTTTCGCTGCATCGATCTTCTCGGGATTTGTATCGTCGATCAGTACGATGTGATGTGATTTCGATAGCGGTGTAAGGTATAGATGTTCTATATTAGATTGCACTAGACGCTCAATGATAAACCATGGGATCTTGTCGGGTGAGTAGCCGGGTAGTGTGCCATCTTCCTCTTTATTTAGATGCCAGGTTCGACCGCTCTCCTTTCGACTTGTAACACGGTAAGCATCAGCTTTGACGGCTCGATGATATATTTGAAAGGCCGTCGCGGCATCGGTTTTCGGAAGGCTGCTCGATTTTATGATTCTAATCAGGCTCATGGGTCACTCCTGGTGGCTGTCTCATTTCGCTGCCGTTTCGCTGCCGCGATGTGAAGCGCAGGGCCAATTGTCAGTTTTAGTATAACCGGCCCGCGCGGGCTGAACCACTTCACATCGACGATGTGAGATTCCGGGGGCGCTCCGGCCCCCAAGGAGGTTATCAGATGAAATTCAGGACAATCTTGCTGGCGACGGCGTGCGGCTTGGCGGTGCCCGTGGCCGCCACGGCTGCCGGCCCCACCCCAGCCCCAGCCGCCCCGCTTCAGGTAGGCAAGCCGTCGGTCAAGGTCGTGCCGGTGTTCCAGGTGACGCCACCGAACCAGTTGCCGCCCGCCAATGAGCTTCCGACCGCGCCGTTTGCGGTAGGATTATATTCCGCGATCCTGGCCCAGGCGAACGACTCAAATGAACTTCCGACATCGCCGCCGCCGCCGCAATCGGCCTTGCCGTCGTGCTCTGGTTATCAACTCAACAAGTATTCATGGTACTGGCCGTCCGTTACGCAGTCGCAGACATGGTGGGCGGCGCAGCCTGGCGCGCCGGCCAAGGGGTCTGAGGCTTATACTATCGGGATTGCCATTTCGCACCAGCAACAGGAAGGATGGCAGGTAACCGGCGGTTGCGTTGCAGATCCGGAACCCGCCTGTTCCGGCGCGGGATACACAAGTCATTATACCTGGGGCGGCCAATTCAGCGGATGGGGTGGGTACTGCAATTACCAGCCGCAGCCATCATGCCCTACCGGCGCGGGTTATACAGGTAGCTATAACTGGAACGGATCGAGATGGGTGTCAGGCTGCCAATATCAATCGCAGCCGTCATGCCCTACCGGCGCGGGTTACACCGGCAGCTATAGCTGGAATGGTTCCAGTTGGGTCTCAGGCTGCCAGTACCAGGCCCAGCCGTCATGTCCTGCCCGGTATAGTGGCAGCTATAGCTGGACCGGTGCGGCATGGGTCGATAACTGCGTCGCTCCGCCTGCGCCATCAACTCCGCCCGCTTCGTCCCCGCCCTCGTCGAACAATGGCGGATCATCGAGTAACGGGGGCGGCGGCGCTGCGTCATCGACACAGTATTATCTATACTTCTCGCGCGGCAATACAGCGCGTGGGCAGGGCCAGGGCGGTCAACGATATTCAGTATCGCAATCAGACTTCGATCAAGTCGTCGCGAGCGGCAACTTTGTCATCGATTATGCTGATCCTGCGCACAATGTCGCCAACTCGGCTGACGGCGCATATACATTGCCGCCGGAATGTACGATATTACCCGACGGCGTGGATAGTATTGAGGGCACTACTATTCCAGATATAAGCTGCGCACCACGATAAGAAAAAGGGGGCTCCGATGATGGAGCCCCCTTTTTACTCCTTTCATTTAGTTGATGATTATTTATGCGCGGCGGCCTTCCCGGCGGTCGCGATCGACTTCGTTTTGGGGCTGCAATACTTCGCATTGGCGAAACGAGCGCCGGGCGAGGCGCAGGAATGAGCGAACCACTGGGGCGCGGGGGAGCCCCAACGCGCGAACGCAGGGCTGGTCGCGCCGACGAGGGCTGCAAGGGTGACGATTGAGATGATGACTGCGCGCATTGAGATATCTCCTGATTGCCACCGACGTTGATGGTATCAGTTATATAGTTGGTATCAGAATGGAACGCAATAGCTGATACCATGAATAACCGCCGCTCACGCTGTTGTGATACCATCTAAGCTGGAACGGCGATCGATACGTGATACCGGGTATCTGCCGCGCGGAGATATACCTGATACCATGTACCGGGGCGTATATGGTATCATGTATACGATATGCGATACCATCTATCACGTCGGGTAGGTGGTATCATATACGATCCGGGCAGCGATACCTGATACCATGTACCGCCGAGCCGCAGAGATATTTGTGATACCAGGTATGGAGTTTTTTATGGTATCATGTACCAGATTACTGATACCACCTAACAGGGTTTTCATGGTATCACCTATCGTTTACCTGATACCATCTATCAATCTCGTTGAATTATCTTTATATGGTATCAGGAAAACCCGATTGGACTCAAATCATGGTATCATATATAGCGAATCGCGTGGGCAGAAAACGGATCAACGACGAGTTCATGAGCGCGAGATTCCCCGCCGGCACCTTTGCGCGCATCGACGCAAATCTGCGCGAGAGAGAGGCGCGGTCTGATTTTATTCGGCTTGCGGTCGATGCCGAGATCGCCCGGCGCGAGGGCGCTTCCGGCCCGCCACCAGCGAAAAAGAAGCCCGCCGCCCCGTCCGACCAGGGCTGATCCCGCCCGGCCCGGCGCGCCGCATTTCACATCGATACCGTGACCATCGACCCGCCACATCCGGCGGGCAGGAGGTGGTTTATGGGCAGTTTCGTGATTCCGAGCGGAGATTACGTCAACGCAATGTTCCTGATGATCTTTGGTCCCATCTGGACCGCGATCGTCAACTCGGGTCTCAATTTCGGCGCGGTCGGCAGTGCCGGGGGTGGCGTCTTCGGGCCTGCCTTCATGGTTTACAACCTGGCGATAATGGGCCTGACGCTTTTCTACATCGTCAAGATTGTGCTCGAAGGCGTCGTTGGCACGGCGTACCATGGCGAATGGCTGGGCAAAAGTTTCCATGGCTTTTTCACGCCGATGCGCGTCATTATCATGCTCGCGCTGATCGCTCCGGTTTCTTCTGGCTTTTCAATCTCGCAGATCATCGTTTTGTGGACCGCCGGGCAGGCAATCGCAGTCGCGGACGGCATATCGAATACTATGCTAATCTCAATATTAAAGACAGGTTTAGTCTTCAATCCACAGATTATGCCGTCGTCGCGCCAAGTCGCCTCGTCTCTGCTACAAGACCTGGTATGCGTTGACACATATAATAGCGGCGCGTCTGGCGGGCCTGCCCTCATGACGTCAAGTAGTACCGGGTCCGGGACTACACATGGTGTTGAATTTGGTGGCAGACCTGGCACGAATATTTCACCGTCTGCTTGCGGCACGATCATCGTATCTTCCGCAAGTCAGCCGAAATCATCGGCGGAAATCAACGGAATCAACGCGATGATGCCGATATTGAATCCTGTCGCGCTCAAAATAACGAACGGAGCCCTGGGCCAGCCGACGCAAAACACCTCGACCGGATCAGTATTATCTGGCTCTACTTCCGGCATTCCAAGTAACGCAGTAAGTCTCGCAGCCCAGGCGTATAGCGAAGCGGTGCAATCTGCGGTCGCGAGCCAGGTCACCGCCGCCAACTCCGGACTAACGAATTCGTGGTCGACCGCGCTCCAAAATGACGGGTTCGGCGCGCTCGGGAGCTTCCAGATTCAGGTGTCATCGCTCGACCAGAAAATCGCTGACTTCAGCGCTGCGCAGCCCGATATCACCGGCCCGGCGACCGCAGACCTACCGGCGGGCTATGGGTATCAGCAGACCAGCGCAGCCGCTATGTCATACATCGAAAATGACAATCAGTTAGCCGCAACGCCCGGCTCGCTGGCCGGCCAGATCACAAACCCGCTTGGAAACCTGAAGTCGGGATCGCTCATGGCGCGAATAATCGACCCCGTTTTGATCCGCCTGAATGGCTCGATACTAAGCGATGTCAAGTCGTTGTCGTCCTCAACAAGTAACCCGATTGGTGCTCTGCAAACGCTCGGCATTACGCTGATGGTATCCGGCCTGACGGCTTACTCGATACTGTTGCTCGGCGTTGGTTCACTTGGGGCTGCCACTGGCAACCTCGTGGGCAATGCTGCGGGTGCAGGTAAAGCCGCGAGTTTCGTCATAGGGTTTATCAAGCCCGTTGCACTTATGCTGATCGCGGGACCGATCTTGGCGGGCGGAATACTTGCATACGTCATTCCTGCGATGCTCTATATTATGTACACCTTTGCGGTCATTGGTTGGGTCGCGGCTGTATTTGTTGGGGTCGTCGGCGCACCGCTGTGGGCTGCGAGTCATGCAGTCCCGGATGGTGAAGGGTTTGTACCGGCTGGTGCGTCGCAAGGTTATAAGTTGCTGCTCTCAATATTCGCAAAGCCCGCGCTAATTGTATTCGGGTTCTTCGCCGCAATGTTGTTGTTCAGCGCGGGCGAATACCTGATCAACAAGACTTTCATTTTCGTTGCGAACGGCGTTCTACAGTCGAGCATGGGCGGTAGTGTCGCGCAAGGTGTTGCGGGGGCGCTCATGTCGCTAATTGGGACGTTGATATATGTCGGGATTCTTGTCGTGGTATACTGGAAGCTCGGCGAGTGGAGCTTTGGACTTGTCAATCTCGTGCCGGATCGGGCGCTCGATTGGATCGGGTTGAACGACATCTCGATGTCCGAGGAGGGCGTACATGGGGAGGTGTACGGCGGGGTGGTGAGCCATACGCGGACTGTCCAGGGGGCGGTCGTGCAACCGCTTCCTGAGCGCGCGGGTGGTGGCGGCAATGGGAACGAAAGCGGGGAAACTGGCAGCAACGCTACACCCGCCGCCAAGACGCTTGAGACCGACGTTCTTCCTGAACGGAATACATGACGCAAACCGGCGTCGCTAAAGAAAGCGACGCCGGAGGCTATTCTGGATCGTAACCGACTTATCGAGCAAGGCCCTGTCTCTGGCCGCGCTCTTTTTTGTCGCCTCGATGACCTCAAGCACCTTCTCGGCACTGGCATCTCTGTCTGACATCAAAAATTCAAGGCCGGCCTTGAACGCGACGGCGTCAGCATGCTCGTCCTGGGCGACGTATGCCAACTCCGCCAGGGCTGCTCGCCGCCAGTCGTCGCCCTTTTTCCATTCGTTCCGCACCTGCTCAAGCTGCGACTGTGCTGCCCGCAGATCGCCCCGAGCGCGTTGGAGCGCCGCACTGTTGCCAGCAAATTCGGCGTCATAGCTGACCTGGGGCTTGCCCCGCGAATCATAACTTGTTCGAAACATCACGCGACCTCATTTGATTTCAGCACTATATCAAGTTACAGTGCAGTTGTCAACATAATTCCACAAGTTAAAGTCAAAACTGGCCGGGCCGGCGTCCCAAAAGTAGTCCAGCAACGCCCATGACAAGCGGAATGGTTGCGGGGACAAGTAGCGACGCAAGCTCATAATCCCGTGTGATAAGCACAAAGGCGACGACAAGGCCATATAGCGCGAACGAAAGCAGAATTTTATTGTAACACTCGACCGCCGCGATCCGCATCTGCGGGTGCTGTTTCTCGCCGACGGGGGCGATCAAGGTTTTTGACATGGTGGTGAGGCGGCTTTTAGTGTCTCGACCGGCGGCGATGAAAGGGTTGAAAAACCGCATTTCGGCCCGGGCTGCGCGGCGGAAGAGGCCGGGTTTGCGGGGTTTCGAGGGTGATGTTGTCATGGTGTATCTCCTTTATGCCCCGCACGGCGCGGGGCTTCGATGATCACACTCGTGATGTGAAGTCCGACCCGATTCTCCGCCCGCCCGCCCGCCCGGCGGCGGCGGCGGCGGCGGCGGCTGTGGCTCCTTTCTTCCTTGCCGCGTCCCGACGGACGCGGCATCACCGAAGGCGCACCCGCGCTCGGTCCCGATCGACCCCGCCGACCACCACCGGCGCTACCACCGGCTCGGCCAGCTTCTCCGCCGCCGCCTGGCGCAATTCCGTCAGCCTTTCCCGATCGACCTCGCCCGGCCCGTCAGTCGCCCCGAGCGCCGTTTTTCTTTCGGCCCACCCCGCCCACGACTTTGAAAGTCTGTTGATATTATCAGTAATGATCGAAAGCTGATACCGCTCGCGGCTGCACGCGACGTATGCGCTCTCTGCCGTTGCGACTCTCGATGATTCCCCGGCGACGATCACGCTGTCGACCGTTCTTCCCTGGCTCAAATGCGTCGTCAGCGCCCAGCCTCGGTCGACTGCCACCCCTTTCCGCCGATCGATCGTCGTCAGTCGCCCGTCATCCAACCGCACCGCCGCCGTTCCCTTCGCCTTGTCAACCTCCTCGACCACCCCCCCGGCCCCGTTGGTAATTCTTTCGTTCCCCCGCCCGATTGGCTCCCTGAACACCACCCGATCGCCTCCCGCGAGCGTCATGGCCCGCCGCGTATACACTCGCGCGCCCGCCACCGGCTTCCATCGTTTCTCGGCCCCAGCATCATCAACAAGTATAACCTCGCCGCCAGCAACGTCACGGACAGTGTAATCCACAAGCTGCTTGTTCTCATAAAGTCGCACGATCATCCCGGATTTATACGTGACCGCCCGCGATAGTGCTTCTTTCGTCGCATCGACTTTATCAAGCGCGATGATCTCGATTTCGTCGCCGCTGATCTCACGTTGTAGTTTTAGACCAGCACGGATGAGGTCGTTGACTTGCTGGCGGACCGCATTTGTGCCGCTGAGTACAAGGGTCGATGCGCGATCTTCTGGGTTTTTACTAAGATATGCTTGCGCTGTAGCGGCGGCAATGGCCGCGCGACGCTCCATGGTGGTCGGAAGTGGCTTGCCGTCGGCCCCGCGTTGCGCGGTCGGAACTGCGACTTCAGACATAAATGGGCGGGCGGCGATTACGGCCTCGGCTGCCCGGCCAGACGCGAACGCGCTGGCGATCTTCAAGAGATTAGGGTCTTTTTGTCGTTGAATCTCGCTGATCCGTGCGGTTTGGAGGGAGCCAGACTCAATCATCTGACCGAAAGGTGACCCGGCCGCGACGCTTGCAAGCTGGCGCGGGTCGCCAACGAAAATCGCTCGATCGCCCGCCGATTCGATCTGTGCGATCAGACGTTCCATGTCTGATGATCCGACCATGCCAGACTCGTCGATCAGGATGAGGCGGCCCCCGCCCGGTGGCGGTTTTGCGAGGAAACTTGCGATGGTCGTGCTGTCGCAGCCCGCCGACCTCAACTCGCGCGCGGCGCTGGTCGATGGCGCGAGTCCGATGATTTCGAACCCGCCGGCGCGGGCCGCTTGAACGAGGGCGTTCATCGCGGTGGTTTTCCCCGCGCCCGCCGCGCCAACAATTCCGATATACCGATCACTTGTGGTGAGCGCGAGGCTGATCGCGGAACGCTGGCCCTGCCCATACTGCCACCCCTGGTCGACCTCACGCGCGGCGATGAATCGGGCGGCTTCGTCGGCCTCGGTAATCGGCGCAATCTGCTCGCGTCCGGCACGCGCGGCGGCCAGGATCAGTGACTCTCTATATAAGGAGTCCTCCGTGGCCAGCCGCCCGCCGCCCGCATCGATCAACCCGGCTTCACCTGCCGCGATCGCCTGGTCGATCTCGTCGATCATCGCCGCGCCGATGCCGAACGTGAGCGCTTCGAGCCGGACCGAGTCTCTCGGAAAGACGCTTGCCCGCTCGCTCAAATGCCGCGCCGCCGATCGAACTGCCTCGCCCGCCTTCGATTCCGGGGCTGGCATGGTCCCGCGTTTGATGGCTGCTCGCGCCGCAAACGTCAGCCCCAGCCCCAGCGCCGCCGACCGCTCGCGCCATTCTTGCTGCTGATCTTGTTGGGCCAGGCCGGATTTCCCTTGTCGCGTTTTCAGATTCGCGGCGGTTCGCTGGGCAGCGGTGCTGTCGTCGCGGTCGAGGCCGGCATCTTCGAGCGCTTCGTCGATTTGGACCTTGCGCTGGCTAAAATGCTCGATCGCATCTGCCGGGATACCAGCGATCTCGAAACCGTCCCCCGTTGGCTCGATCCCGTACCCGAGCCTGACCAGTGACCTTGCCAGCGCACTTTTATATATACTGTCCGCCAGCCTCATCCGAACAGCTTGCTCACCCCAGTCCAGATCGACTGCGCGTAATCCATCCGGCCCCCGTGTCGCATTTATGATAATACAATGTGAGTGTAGCTGCGGGTCAGCCCGGCCATCAACTGATCGCGCATCTTCGTGTCTGAAAATGGCAGCCGCAATACCGCCACCCGATCGCGTTTTTACTCCATTTTTACCGAACCGCGACTTTGCGACTTCCCGCTCGACGAATTTTAATGCCTCTTTTACTGCTGCATCATGCGCGATTGCGATGCGCTCGTCGCCACCGATGAGGCACATCATTGAGACTGACTTCGGCGCGCTCAGGGTGACGTCATGGCCCGCGCGGCGATCTGACCTTGTTTTACCGAGATCCTCAGCGCCGATTCGCCCCTCTAGCGCCGCGAGGAAATCTTGATCTTCGACCGCGCCGACCAGACCGCTTTCGGCTGCCAGCCCGCCGATCCACTGCGACGGTGCGCCACTATTATAGTAACCATGTTTTGCCTCGGGCCTGGGCTTTTTATGTTTACAATAGCGAACGATTTTCTTTGCGTCTTTGGCTGATAGCGGTTTTGTCGACAACATTTTGATGATCTCCATCAGGCCGGCACCGCGCCGGCCTGCTGAAAATCACATCATCTTTGTGAAATCAGCCCGCCTTTTCCCCGCCGCCGCCCGCCACGATTTCACATGCCTGCTGTCTCCATTAGCCCGGCATCCCGTCGAGGCGGAAGGAGAACAGCAAATGACTATCGAATCATCAACAAGTAGACGAGCGATCAGCCGCAATACAACAAAGGCGGTCGATCATGTGGAAGCGCAACATTATCTGATCAATAGCGTAATGGCGCTGGGGACCGGGCTGATATTCAGCTATATCCCGGCGCATCTTCATGGTGTGACTTACCATCTCGATGATCGCGCGGCGGCGATGGCGTTTAGCGGGCTGGCGGTTGTGTTCGGGATCATGGGGCTGGCGAAGGCGCGGCGGGCCAGGCTGGCGGGGAGATAAAGGCGGGCGGATTTCACAAAATTGGTGTGATCGACAGAAGCCCGTCGAGGTCGGCGGGCATGGAGGGTAAGATGAGATTGATAAGAGCTAAAAAGGGTGTGACCGGAATCGAGTATGGGATGTTGCTCGCGCTGATCGGCGCGGTGATCCTCGTGCCGGTCATATCAACCGGTGCGAGTTTGCAACAAATATTTTGCAATATGGGTGGGGCAATAGGGGGCGCGGCGTGCCCAGATGCAAGTGCCGCCCCGCCGGCTACGCTGCCGATTACGTTCCCGCAGACGAGCGTCGCAAATATCGGTCCCAGCGATCAACTATTTGCGACATCAACCGGCAGTCTCGACGGCGTTATTATCAGTCCGGCGGCAGCATCTATTTATCCGATCGGCCCTTTCGGCACGTCGTATAGTTCGACCGGCAACGAATCTATTGCGACGTTCGGTAATGGAACAGGATCGCCCTGGGGCGCGATTGTTGACAATGCGCCGGCGCTCGATGCACTCAAAAGTGCGTGCAGCGCTGGCGTCGTCCCGGCGACGTCCGTTCATCAGGTACCCGCCGGGCCGCCGGGCGGGGTGGCGATTGTTACGTCGATTGGCGACACGCCGACGAATGAGCTTGATTCGCTACAGTATGGTACAGCGACCGCAGGCTCAAATTTTTCATCGAGCGATTCAGTCGTGACGTGCGCCGCACCGGCAGGCTGATCCCGGCTCCGCACCAAAAAGGCCGGGTCGCCCCCGGCCTTTTTTTTTGAGCCCAACTTTCAATCACGAGATAATCGCAACATCATCGCAAGCTGATCGCGAGATCATGACAAGATGATCGCGAGATCATCGCAAGGTCATCGCAAGATAATCGCGAGATCGACCGGCGCAGCGCCAGACCAACCTTCATCGCCGGAGGCGCAAGCCAATCTTCCTTCAGCCGTAGGCCCCGCCCGACCTTTAGTCCGGACACGGATGCGTTTGTGTGGAGGTGGTGTAACCTGACGTCTGGAAATTCATTTTGGGTTGGGAGTTGGTGCCCTTGCCGGGGCATGCCCCGGCAAGGGCTGTTCATTCTGGTATTCCATGCAGTTGTTCACACCAACATGGAGACCGATGAATGGACGCCAAAAAGGATACGATTATCGAGGCACTTTTGGAACATCTGATCGAAAACGGCGCAGGCGATATCGCCACGGTATTTGCCAGGACCTTCGAACTCGCCATGCAGATCGAGCGCGAACGCTTCCTCCACGCCAGTCACTACGAGCGCAACCCCGATCGTCAGGGTTACGCCAATGGCTACAAGCCCAAGCGGATCGATACCCCGGCCGGGTCGATCACCGTCGATGTCCCCAAAACCGCCGGTCACGTGGGCGAACCCTTCTACCCACAGTCCCTCGAACGCGGCCGACGCTCGGTCCGCGCCGTCATGGTCGCCGTCGCCGAAATGTACATCAAAGGCGTCTCCACCCGCGACGTCGAGGCCGTCATGCGCGAATTCGGCATCGAAAGCCTCTCCTCCGCTCAGGTCAGCCGCGCCAGCAAGCTGCTCGATGACGAACTCGCCGCCTGGCGCACCCGACCCCTCGCCGAGATCCGCTACCTCATCCTCGACGCCAGATATGAAAAAATGCGCGATAATGGCGTCGTCCGCGATGCCGCCGTGCTCTCGGCCATCGGCATCGGACCCGATGAACGCCGCCGTGTCCTCGGCGTCTCGGTCGCCCTTTCCGAGGCCGAAGTCCATTGGCGTGCCTTCCTCGAAAGCCTCCATCAGCGTGGCCTGCGAGGCGTCGAATTCATCGTCTCCGATGACCATGCCGGATTGCACGCCGCACGCCGCGCCGTCTTCGGCGCCGCACACTGGCAACGATGCCAGTTCCACCTCGCCCAAAACGCCATCCACCACGCCCCCAACCACGCCATCCGCAAACGCATCGGCGCAGAACTCCGGACCGTCTGGAACGCAAATTCCCTCGCCGCTGCCCAGATCGCTCTCACAACCCTCGTCAATGCCTATCGCGACACCGCACCAAAGCTCGCCGATTGGCTCGAACGAAATATCCCCGAAGGCCTCACCGTCTTCACACTGCCAGAACCCCACCAGCGCCGGCTTCGCACTTCCAACCCCATGGAACGCGGCATCCAGCAGGAACTCAAACGCCGCACCACCAAAATCAGGGTCTTCCCCAACGAAGCCTCCCTCGAACGCCTCGTCAGCGCCGTCCTCGTCGAAATCGATGAAAAATGGGCCGCCGACACCAAGGGCTACATCAAGTGGGACTACCAGGATGCCTGACCCCCGCTCGCCCTATTTTCCAGACATCAGGTTGCTCAATCTGTGTGGATTATCAATAGTACATCCCGCAGGGATGTACGTCTCTATGAATCAATACGAGATGAGCCGTTTTTTATCACAGGTGATCCCCATGACGACCGGTGGTCATCGAATACGGGCGGGGTCAGGCTGTAATCGGGGGATTTCGAGTTGATGTTGGTGGGTAGACGGTCGAAATCGAGGTGATGGACGGCGTAAACCGGTGAAGATGACCGATCTGTAGCCGCATCTGGGTCGGCGTAGGGCGAAAAACGGCGAACCACTTCACATCAACCCTGTGATGAGCATCCCCCGGCCAGACAGGAGATGTACCATGGCAATTGAGGAGCTACGCGGCCCACCACCCGAACCCGATATCCGCGCGGTCGTAATCAGACACTATCACGACATCAGGGCCGCGCGCGCCGGAGGGTGGAGATGGTCGGCAATCGGGATCGTCATCGGGTTGCCCGGTGAGGCAATCCGGCGGGCGTTTGAGCGAGTTGATCGCCGGATTGTCGCCGGCCTGCTGACCCCCCCTGCTGCACCACCACCATCGGCGGGGCTGAAGGTTGCCAGGCCCGCCGCGCTGGCCGCCGCCGCCCGCCCGTTCGGGTCCAATTTTGAAGATCTTACTCAGGGAACAAATTCATGAAGAAACTCCTACTGGTTCATGGCGATAAAGGCGGGGTCGGCAAATCGACACTTGCCTCAGCCTTGATCGACCTCGCGCTGGCCGGCGGTCCAATATGCGTGGTTGAAGGAGACATAAAAGTTGCCGATGTCGCCCGCCGCTTCAGTGGCATTCCGGACGTGCTTGGCTTGGTGATCGATCTCGCGCGACCGGACGGTTCAGAAGATGCGATTATCGGGCTCTTCGAAAAGATCGAAGCGGCGGGTGCGCCAGAGATGATCGTCGTCAATCTTCCTGCGGGCGCGTCAAGTACGATCGACGCTCAAGCTCAAATCCTTCATGCCGCGTCGCGCGAAATCGGATACGAAATCAGGGTGGCCTGGATGATTGGGGCGGGCGCGGACTCGGCGCGGCTGGCCGGTGAATCGGCGATATGCCGCGTAGCCGACAAGAAGATCGCAGTGTTCAATGCTGCTCTCGGCGAAATTGCAAAATCGGTCTGGATGAATCATCCGGCGCGCGACGCATGGCTATCAAGCGGCGGCCTGGAAACAATCATGCCGGCGCTCGCAAGTCGCGTGATGACCGAGGTACGAGACCGGCCCGGTCGATACACTGATCTCATCGCGCCAACATCGGGACTGTCTGTTATTTCGAGGCAGATAATCAAAAATTGGATGTCGGCAATCGCCGCCGGCCCCGGCGGGCTGATGTTCCATGATGGAGATGAAAAATGATCACACCCCCGCGCTATCCAATAACCGAGCCGATCCCACCAGATCATATATACGAAGATGGTCAAGACGAACTTCTCGAAGACCACCCCGACCTCTTAAAGATCGCGAATCGGTACGGCATCAAAGACGATGATCCCGTCTGGCTTCTCGTGCAGGCCGTCGCGGACGCGGAACGCGCCGCCTCGGGCGCTACCGGGGCGATCATCGCCCTCGAAGCCGCCCGCCAATTGCTCGACTCGATGCCAGCCCGGATCGAAGAATCCGCCGCGTCCGCCGCCGCGCGCCTTGAGGGCGATCTATCGACATGGGGAACGACCGCCGCCGCGATAGTATCCGCCCGCCTAAAATCCATGCTCATCGACCTGATGCCCGAGGTCGAGCGTCACTCGAAAGCCTCGATGAACGCGCTATCAACAATAGTCGATACACTCTCACTCGATATAACCTCAATCGAAGCAAAGATGAGGGCCGCATTTGCGAGCGCGCAAAGTCGATACCGCGATGATCTCGCGGATACCGCCCGCACTTTAATACAAGCTGAACTGGTGAAGACAACAAGGCGGTAACCGTTCACACCCCCCGGGTCAGACCGCTACCTGGGCAGGGATTGTGGGCAGCAGATTGTTAGCTCGTGCGGCGGTGATGAGGGCGCAGGCATAGGCCCATGGATCAGTGCCACGCTTGCGGCAGGTGTCAATGACGCTGAGCGCGGCGGCATAGAACCGGCTCCCTTCATCGGATCGCGTGCCAAAGCTGATGCGCCTCGAGATCACCGCGTGGCGGAGCGCACGTTCGGCATCATTGTTGGTGGGCGGTAAATCCCGATCGGCGACGAAGGCGACCACTGCGTCCCAGTCATTGAGGATTTCACCTGCCAGCCCGCGAACTTTCGCATCGATCTCATGGCGATTGCATTGACAGTTCCATTTGATGCTCGCGGTCAGGCGCTTGATGGCGGCGGGGTCGTCGCCGTCATGCACGCGCTCGATCAGGCGGCGCAGATCGCGGACCAGATCGCTGCCGAAGCCTGATCCCGCGCCGTAATGCCCCTCTGCCAGCGCGCGGGCCTTACGGATCAGGTGCGCCAGACATCTCTGGCGGCGTGGATGATCGCGATAGGCACCGTAACCGTCGGTGACGAGCCAACCCAGAAAGGCCTCGCCGATCAGCGCGGCCAATTCGCAGTGCTTGCGGCTGCCGATCCGATAGACGATCGTGGTTGCCGTCACCGCAACCCAGAGCCACAGCAGACTTGCCTTTTGATACCACGGGGTTTCGTCGAGATGGACGATGTCAGCCGCACGCACATCTTCGATCAATTGCTCGACCACGGGTTCGCTCGCCAGACCGAATTCGTGAATGCAGCGTTCGATGGTGGCAATCCCGAGCTCAACGCCCAGCCAGTCAGCCAGGAATTCAGCGATCTTGACGCGCGAGAGGCGGAAACGCAGCGACAGCGCCGCGATGAAGGTGGCGAGCATCGGGCCAACCAGGCAGCGCTCGCTCATCAGCAGGTCGCGCCGGCGCCCCTCGACATGTGAGCACAGTCCGGTTGCGGGGCGTGCGATGGTCTCGTGGCCACAGTCGCAGCGTATCGCCAGATAGCAATGTTTCGTGGCTGCGACATGAAGGCTCATGTCGCCGCGGGTGAGTTCAAAGCTCAGATGAGCGCTGACTTGGCGGCTTTGCGAGACGGTGGAAGATCCGAAAACTGCACGGCATGCGTCGCACGCTGTCGGCGCATGCAGGAGTTCACCGCTGACTATAATCGGCAACCGGCGCCAAAACCCTTTCGTCCCTGGCCGTTTGCCGGCCGGCTTGGGTCCAGGGTTGCCGGCGGAAGCGTTGCCGCCCGGCGCGGAACCACCACCCCCATCGGTTTTGTCGTCCCGGTCGGAGCGCTCAGAACTTTGCCCGCTCTTGGTGTTACGCCGGTAGGGATTGTCGCTGGAAGGCGGACGGGAACTGGTTGTTGAATCCTCGCCGGCATGGTTTGCCAGCGCTCGCGCCAATTCATGTAAATCCCAGGTCAGTTCTTCAAGCTCGACGCGCGACATCGCAGATAAATCAGTACGTTTAATGTCTTTCAGGCCGGGGATTCTCTGACGGGGCATCAGAATCGTAGAGTCCGGTTCGGGTGGAAAAGCAAGCCCAGCCTTTCGACATTTTACCGGCCGTTGGCTAACGCTTCATTCGAGGCAAGAAAGGGGGGGTGTGAATGGTTACACAAGGCGCGAGCATCGCAAGTCGTTGTTGCACAATGCAATCGCGTTGACAATCGCGGCGGGGCTCGGGGCGGGGCTGTTCTTTGGGTTTATGGTATACAATGGCCAATACTCGCCGCTCCCAGTATATCGGATCAACAGCGATACTTATGACGTGCTGTCGAGCCGGGACTTTGGGCTCAGTATACAGAAGTGCGGCGGGCAGCCGTGCGTTTTGATAAAGGCGGCCAGGAGGTAAGACACCTGGCCCGCCCTGGGGGCGGGCCAGGTGGCGGGATCAGAATGGCGGATCTTCTTCGACGATATCGTCCTCGGCCTCGGCCTCGGCTTCTTGAACCCCGCCGGCCTTTACCTGTTTCATGACGATTTCGGTTGGAATCCATACCCCGGCCCACAAAGAACCCGCCCCCAGCCGCACCCTGACGGTGCTCGGTTTAGCGGCGGGCGATTCGGAAAGCACACTCGTCAGACCAGCGATGCCGAGCCTTGCCCCCAGAGCCCGGACCCCGCCATGCTTTGTACTCGCGACGAACATCCAGATCTGGCCCGTCGACGACAGTTTCGCAGTGATCCCGCTCATTCTGAGCGCGGTCCCGATCGCCCCGCCCGATCCCCGCCCCTTCTGCCCCAGCCCCGTCTTGATCGCTTCGACTAGCGCATCCCCGACCTGTATTTTAACCCCTCGATCAAGTTCAAGCGGCGAAGCCAACAGTTTAGCAAGCGCGACGACGTGCGCCACTGACGTCTCGACTTCCGGGTTGCAGTAACACTCGTTGACTGCTTTGATAATACCAGCGATGTACTGATCATCAAGAGACAAATCGAGACCGGCAGCAAGTGCAGCAATAGGCGCACCAAAAGTCTGTCGCACACGAATATCATTATGGTCAATGCGATCGACTACAAGTTTGAAATACTCGCAAAATTGCGAATAGCGAGACCACATTCGACGATAGACACGTGGCCCGAGGTCATCTGGCAATATAGGTGGGCCGTTTCCGACTCGCGGGAATTCCCGCAAGTTAAGGTTCAGCACTCTATTCGCGTCTGCTTCGTCATCATCAAGTCGAACAGTAGACGCATACATGCATGCAGCAACGAGTGACCTGCTGATTGATTTGCCACTGGTTGACCCCTTGAGGTCACCATATATCCGCGTACCCGTGTGATTACTATACGCCGACTTTAGATGTTGTCGAATATCAGTCAAGACGCGGTTTATTCTCGCGGTTTCATCAGGACTTGTGCCTTCGGTTGGCTGCGTTTCATCAATAAAAACAGTCATTGCATCTTGATTAAGCTCCTGCTGGACCCCAGCAACTGTTGTTGATTTGCCGGCCAGTACTTGAAATGACCACCCTTCACAGAACGATTTTGCGAGCGACATAAGTGTAGACTTGCCGCTCATCGACTTCCCAGTCAATGAAACCCCTGGTCGCACCGGCGCCGCACCTACAAACGGCTGACTTAACAACCAGCCGCCAAATATTGCATAATCCACGTGATTGCGCCAACGCCAAGTATCAATTGCTTCGATAAGCATCTTTACTTCATCATAACTCGCTTCTACGTCTGTCCAGATTCCGTGACTAGTCAATGGATACATGTGACGACCATAAAGTCGTTTTACTTGTGACACATTCCCGTCTTTATCGATACGATGAATTTCCGGCCCGCCGTTGACAATCAAACCGCCTTCACCGTCAGACCAGACGCCAGCCCCGCGAAGCATCGAGTCGAGCGAGTAACGACCTTTACTATGACACTCCGTGATCACTTTATCTCGCGCGCAACTTAATACGAATTGATCCGCGTACTCAGCATCTTTATTCTTCGATTCTTTTACAACGCAAACTCGTTCTACAAGAATCTCATCGCAGTATTCCGGCCCGAAGTTACTATAGTAGTGTACTTCCTTGTCAAGCATTGTTGCACTCATCGATACCGCGTCCTGGTGATAATTGGACCAGATCCAGTATCGCGGTCCGCCATCGGTCATTTCGATCCCGAGCGGAATAAATCCTTGGTTTTCTTCAAGAAATTTCCGCCGCTCTGCTTTGAGTCGAGCCTTCTCTTCCGCCTCGATCTTAGTACGAGTCTCGGAATCCTCCGTGCTCGCCTTGACATCGTCATCGACTTTGTCTATCTTCATCATACCCATATTACTTCTCCGTGACTACGCTCGCGTTGCTGTTCAGAGCAACGCGAGCTGGGTTACTGTTGTTACGTGGCGGTTTTTCTTGATCGATGAAGTATTGCGCCACGCCCGTGTAATAGGCAGATCGATGCCGCAAGCTGAAAACAGCGGCAGCGCAATACTCTTAATCAGCGTTGGCAATAAATCGCGCATTTTATCGCGTATATAGTATATCTGTCGCCGTGTAAGGCCGACCTTTTCTGCTATTTTTGCGAACGGGATCGTTTGTACTATAAGCGCGACGGCACGTTTACTTGCGAGTGACTTGAAGTGCGGAAGTAGAGCGGGCAGTAGCGCTGAAAGCTGATCGCGATATTTTGCAAAGATGTCAGGTTTTTCAGGCGTATACTCAATATCGTCAGGTGATGGCAGCATATCATCGTGGTCGTTAAGTAGTGCGTGATGAATACTGCCGTCATAGCGAATAGAGCCAGCGCGTGACTTGCGATACTCATCATGGCGGACCGCTTTTAGTGCGCGGGCACCATGCTTTGCATAGTGAGGATCGTTTTCTGCGAGCCATTTCAGGGTAGCAGCTTCGAGATCGGGCCTCATGACCGGCCCCCTTTTTGGCAAATCCTGGGGCGGCCACGGGGCCGGGGAGCAGGCTCACGGTATAATGGCGCGCGAGCTTCGAACGCTTCGACGTCGACCAAGCGCCACCGGGGTCCGCGCGCGCCCGAAAGCCGGATCGCCGGCGGCAAATCGGCTCCTTTCGATAAGCAGTTCTTGATTGTTTGACATGCAACGCTCCACCGCGCCGCCAGATCTGCGATAGTAAGAAGTAACGGCGGCGGTGGTTCTCCGCCGCCGCCGTCGTCGCCGGAAGACGCTTTTTTCCCGCCGCCGCCCGCACTCCCGACCCGGTGACTCGCCCGCCGCCCACCCCGGCCCGCCGCCTGAATTTCAACGACGGCGGATGCGGGACGCGCCATTTTTTCGGCGGGCCGCGAGCGTGCAAGCCGCCAGCGGCGGCGTCGCTCTTCGTGGTCAATGTGCTTCGATACAGCGATCTC